>DASTAW010000048.1:0-300000 GCA_035712365.1 Terriglobia bacterium | reverse complement strand
TTGAGGAGTTCGGAAATCAGCAGCCCCTGCTGGCCGCCTGGCCGCGCCGACTCGCGCTCGCGGCCGACGTTGCGGCGGGAATTCCTGCCCGTGCGGCGGCGTCCACGGCGTCCTCTGCGTGGCGCAAAATGCGGTCGTCCATGAGGTTCGCGCAGCGTAAAAGAGCGCTCGGATGGCTCGCCGGCCCCTTCAGGAGTCCCGGCGGCCTGTTCCTCTGCCTGGGAGCCATCGTCGGCGCCGGAATCCTCGTCCCCGGTCAGGGACGCTTCCAGCCTGGAATCCTCGTATGGTTTGGACCACACGGCTTCTTCGGTATCTGAATCCTCTGGCTCGGTTTCGGCCGCGAACTCATGGGCGCGCTCCGACTCTTCCGGAGCATCCTCGTCCTGCGCGCGAGCTGCGGAGGAAAAATCGGGGACAGGGTCGTCGAAATCAGTAGCGCCAGGCTCCGGCCCTTCTTGATCGAATTCAGCGCCGATTTCGCCCGCCACTTCCGCGCGATATTCTTCCGCTTCCGAATCGTCGCCCAGCCCTGCGTCGTGAGCATGCGCATCGAAGTCTGCCGTTGTCCGGCCCGTTACGATTGCTGGACCCGGTTCCTCGAACGTTGGATTCGCAGCGCCTCTGGCGGAGGCCGTCGCCTCGGCGGAAGGATGTCTATGCTTGGCCAGTGACTCACCAGGTAGAATTTCGAAATCATCGGTTTGAGCGGGCGGCTGGGGACTAGGAACTTCCGCCTGCGGCTCAGCGTGGCGTTCGGGGCGACGGTCGCCAAAGCCTCCGCGTCCGCGACGTCCGCGGCGCCTGCGGCCCCGATGAGAGCGGCGATGAAAATCCCTGCCCTCGCCGGAGGGTTCCGTGGGAGGGCCGGAGTGGCGCGCCGTGGCCGAATCTGTGGTGGACGGCTGGGTGGCTGACGCGACGGCAGGTTTTTCCTTCACCTCCGCCGGCTCCACTGCCTCGCGACCCGCTGCGGTGGGTCGCCCGGCCTCGGGCTTCTCCGGGCCGGCTGGGGCCGCTGTTTCGGCGAGAGGCTTTGGGGGTTCTACCTCAAGGGTGGCACCCCGCGTTTGCGATTCATCCAGGACGCCTTCAAACTCATCCTGGTCCTGGAGCGAGAAATCGGAAACGTACAGGAAGGCGTCCCGTTCGAGCCCGATATCGACGAAAGCCGATTGCATTCCGGGCAGCACGCGGTTGACACGGCCCTTGTAAATGCCCCCCACCAGACCCACGTCGGTGTCCCGCTCAAAATAAATTTCAACCAGTTGACCGTCTTCGCACACGGCCACCTTCGTCTCGTGTGGAGACGATGAAATAAACATCTCCTTGTTCATGGAAACTCCTTTATACCGGGCAATCGGGAAGGATCAATCCGCAAATGCGGAGATCAACTTCGATTGTCCCGGGTCCGGCCGCACACGCCCTTTCTTTCGCTACGCACGTCCGGCCAGTCTTGGGAAACCTCCCGGAGGTCCCCGACCAGACCGTGCGGGCCTCGGGTGAGCGTGCCCGAACCATCACTAAAAAATATCCGGCTGCTTTGAGCCGTCCCAAAACATCTGGGTCCGAAAACTTAATCCAAAAGCTGCTGCCACTTTTCGCGTTCAATCTTCAGCTAATTCACAAACCGTTGCTTCTTGACGCTCATAACGAGCCCGAGCCCCAGAAAAATAAAGAGCATCGAAGACCCGCCCTCGCTCATGAGCGGTAACGGGATGCCGGTGATTGGAAACAGGCCAATCATCATCCCCACGTTTACAGCAACCTGAAAAAACAGGACCGAAGCGAAACCGATCAGGAGGAAGCTTCCCGCCTGGTCAGCCGCCGTCCTTGCGCCTTCAAGCAAACGCAAGAGCAGAATAGCATAAAGCACAAAAACGGCCAGCGTGCCAATAAAGCCCCGTTCTTCAGAAAACGCGGCAAAAATGGCATCTGCGTGGGAAACCGGAATGAACCCCAGTTGGCTTTGGGTGCCGTTCCCAAGTCCCCGGCCCCACAAACCACCCGAGCCGATTGCTATCTTGGTTTGGGTTACCTGGTAACTGGAGCCTTGGGTGTTCTGCTTGGGATGCACAAAAGCTTCCAGCCGCTCACGCTGGTAAGGGCGTAACACAAACCAGCCGGCGGGCAATGCCAATATCCCTATCAGTCCCAAAACCATCACTTGCCGGCGCCGGATGCCTGCCATGAATGCCCCTGCTGCCACAATCGGCAGAAAGGTCAACGCGGTCCCAAGATCCGGCTCCAGCGCAACCAGGATTCCCGGCACACCGGCCAGGAGCCCCAGCCTGGCTAATTCTCCCCAGGTGAAGGCCCGGTTTCGCCTCCTGGTGAACGCTGCGGCCACCGCTAATATTATAACCAACTTGGCGAGTTCTGACACCTGTAAAGTAAACCCGCCCACCTGTATCCACCGATGGGTTCCGGCCAGGCGCGGCCCCAGCAGCAGAACGGCGCCCAGGGTGAGCACGGCGAGAAAATAAATCCAGGGAATATGGGCCAGAACCAGATGGTAATCCAACTGGCTCACGATCACGGTCAGGGCGCAGCCCAGCAGGAGCCAGTAAATCTGCTTCTGAAACTGGCCGGCCAGCGGCGTCAGTGTGGTAGTGCTGTAAATTTCAAGGAGCCCAATGCCGGCAATCAGCAGCACCAGCCCGAACAGGACCCAGTCAAAATCATGAAAATTGAACGAATTTCGCATGAACTGCCGCCAACCTCAGGGCTGCCGGGGCGCGGCCCCCGGCTTCGCTTTGCCGGTCACCTGGCTCACTAACTGGTCTGGATTCGGCGCCTGGCCTTTCTCATGGTAATACGCCCTGATGACATCCCCGGCTATGGGCGCCGCCACCGAGGAGTGTTCACCCTGCATCACCAGGACAGCCACCACAATGCCGGGGTCCGGCGAGGGCGAATAGCCCACAAACCAGGCGTTGTTCCTGTATTCCGCGTTGTGGGAGGCCGCCTCCAGGCTGGTGCTGACCACCTGGGCGGTCCCCGTCTTTCCGGCGACGTTCAGCCCCTGGCACCGGGCGCTTGCTCCGGTTCCTCCGGGTTCATTCACGACGCCCCACATCGCGCTGGTCACGGCCTGCACCGTACTCTCATGAAGCGGAAAGCGCACGGTGGAATTCGCCGGTGGATCGACGCCCAGATTTTCAAGCTCCCGGCCAAATGCCAGATGAGGCCGCGCAAAGTCGCCGCCCGATGCGATGCCCCCAATCACGTACGCAATCTGCAAGGGCGTAGCCTGCACGGCCCCCTGTCCGATGGCAACGGACATGGTGACGCCCGGCCACCAGGGGTGGTGAAAAACCTTTCGGACCCAGGCCGGCGACGGGATCAGTCCGGCATCCTCGTCCGGAAGATCAATGCCTGTCCGATGGCCCAGACCCAGGCGTTCGGCAAAGTAGTCGATCTTGTCGATGCCCAGCATCTTGCCCAGCGTATAAAAGTAGACATCGCAGGAAACCACAATCCCTCGATGGAGATCGACGGTCCCGTGGCCTCCGTGGAGCGTCCACCACGTCCAGTCGTGATACGTGTGTCCGTATATGGTCACTTTGCCGTCGCAGAGGACCTTGAAGTCCGGCGTGATGGTCCCGGTCTCGAGCGCCGCAGTCCCTGTAATGATTTTGAAGATCGACCCCGGCGCAAGCTGCGCCTGGATCGCCTTGTTCATCAGCGGATGCATCGGGTCACTGGTGAGCTGCTTCCAGGTCGCCACGGGGATGTGGTGCGTGAAGTCATTGGGATCAAAGGTAGGATGGCTGACCATGGCCAGCACTTCTCCGGTGCGCGGATCCAGCGCCACCACGGCGCCCGGCCTGTCTCCCAGCGCGGCTTCGGCGGTGAGTTGCACGTCCAGATCCAACGTCAAACGCAGATCGTGGCCCGGCAGTGCGTTTACCGTTCCAAGCGTTCCAACTTCCTGGCCGCGGCTGTTGACCACCACGCGCTTCATCCCGTCGCGCCCGCGCAGGATGGAATTGTATTCCCTCTCGATGCCGAATTTTCCGATCAGGTCGCCGGCGCGGTAATTTGCTCCGGGCCGCGCCAGGTCAGCCTGAGATACTTCCCCGACGTAGCCCAACACCGCCGAGGCGACGCTATGCTTGGGATAAAAACGCTGCTGTGATTGGATGACGTCGACTTCAGGCAGCTCGGACCGGTGCGCGTCAATGAAGGCAACGTCCTTCAAGGTGGCCGCCTGCTTCAGCACGATGGGCTGGTAACGGGGCAGCTTCACGGAGCGCTTCACCATGTCCTCGACATCGCCAGGATCAAGGTCCAGTGCCCGGGAGAGCTTCTCAAGATGGGCATCGCGGAGTTGCGAAGCGTTTTCGCGATTTAGCAGGATGGTAAACGACGGGAAGTTGTCCACCAGGACGCGCCCCTGCCGGTCAAGGATGCGGCCCCGTGGAGCAATGATGGGAAGCTCGCGAATCCGGTTGTGCTCGGCCTGTTCCAGCATTTGCACGTGCTGCCCGACCTGCAGGCGCCAGTAACCCACCAGCAGACCGATAAAGGCCGCCGCGACGAAATATTCGAGGAAGGTAATCTTCCAGGAGGGAAACCGCTCGTCCTCGGGGAATCGAACCTGCATTACCAGAAACTTCCGTCAGGCGTCCTTCAGAGACAACAGGGCCGCCACTCCTCTCGCGTCCGGATTTCATCCCGATGACCGGCGCGGCAAGGAGCAATACAGAATTTCCCCTCCCAACCAGCCCACACGATAACACACCAGCCTGAGCAAAATAAAGCAATTGTCCCCGCTTCGCGAGCTGTAATTTCAGGCCCTCTTTCTGAGGCGGTCGAACAGGGGAAACAGAGCCAGGCCGAGGGCGACGTTAACCAGCGTGCTGGTCAAAATGTGGAGAGGCTCAAAGGGGGCTGGCAAGCCCAGCAGTTGGCGGGTCAGCAGATAAACAAAGCTGTTGTGGACGGCAACGAGTGCGCCAATTAGAAATCCCCGCACCAGAAGGTTATCGAATTCGAGCTTCAGCCCCGCCGTTGCGGCCAGATAGCCCACCAGGGCCTTGGCCATACCCATCTGGCCCAGGTAACCGTGCGAGAGCGCGTCTTCCAGCAGTCCCACGATGGTGCCAAAGGCCGTGCCAAACACCTGGTTCTCCCGGATCATCGAGAAATAAATGGTGACGAGCAGGGGAAGCTGAAACAGCCGGGCGACCGGCAGGGCGGGCGGCAGCGTGACTTCCAGCAGGAGGCTGGCGAAAACAATCAGTGACAGGACTACAGGGTGGGCCCGGAAAGCCTCTTTCGGTCGATGGCGGTAGAGCTCCATTTCATCCACCCGCGGTGCATTGGCCCGTTATGCGCAACGGGATTCAGGAAACAAACGGCCCGGCCGCCGCTAAGAATGCGATTGGGCTGGCAAGGCAGACGTTCCCGGCCCCGTCCTTATCGACGCCCGTGTTGCGCCACTTCTTCTTCCTGCGCCGTGGCTGGCTTGAAAAGGACCAGAACGTTCTCGAGCCGGTTGAGGGAAGCTGCCGGCTTCACGGTAATCTGCCGGTAAATGTTGCCCTCTTCCGAGCGGACGACGTGTCCCACCAGCAGGCCCTTGGGATAAACCTGGTCCAGGCCGGAGGTGATGACGGCCTCGCCGGCAGGCACTTTCTGGTCGTCCATCACGTAATGAAGTTCGCACTGGTTCCGGCTGCCGCCCTTCAAAACCCCCTGGATGCGGCTTTCCTCCAACATGCAGCCGACGCCGCTCATGCTGTCCGTGATCAGCAGGATCTGCGCCGTATGGGCATAAGCGGTGACAACCTTGCCCACTACGCCTTCCGGCGTAATGACGGGCATATCAGCTTCAATGCCCGCATCCTTGCCCCGGTCAATGGTGATCGTGTTGGAACTGTCTTGCGGACTTGCGGCAATCACCTGCGCAGCGACGGTCTTGTAAGGCGATTGTTCCTTGAATTGCAGCAGGGCTTTCAGCCGGTCTACCTCAGAAGCTCGTTCTGAGAGCTGCTGAATCCGCGACCGGGCAACCACCAGTTCTGAACCCAGTTGCTTGTTGGCCTGCTTGTAAGCCCACAGGTCGTGAACGGATGCCCAGGCTTCCACCGTGCCTCCGATGGCGCCGTGCAAGCCGCGCTCAAAAGGACCGAAAGATTCCGCGGCCCAGACGTTGATGAGCTTTACGTTCTGGTTTCGCGTGACCTGAATCGAGAGCAGCAGAAGCTGGGCGAGCAGAACTCCCAGCAGCACAAAAAAGGACGCGTGCCTTACTACAACGTCCGGCAGCCAGGCGCTCTTGTCGAATTGTGCAAAGGCAGTTCGTTTCAATGCAGCCGCTTCAATCCGGGCCCTGGCAGATCACTGAAGAGTGCTTACAGGTCGCGCCTTTCGTCGTCTATCGCTCCGTTCCTTTCTCGGCGCCGGCCATTCCTTCCAGGCGCCGGGGTCTCTGGTCCGGCAGCCCGGAGGACCTTCTATTCTATAGCAACCCGCCGCAGCAGGTTAAAATCAGTTAACATTCGTCCCGTTCCCAGAACCACGGATGCCAGCGGGTCCTCGGCAATCGAAACGGGCAGGCCGGTTTCCTCGCGGATGCGCTTGTCAAGATTTTTCAGCAGAGCGCCTCCGCCGGTGATCACGATGCCGCGGTCTGAAATGTCCGCGGAGAGTTCCGGCGGCGTTCGCTCCAGCGCCACGCGGATGGCGTTGACGATGGTGGCGACGCATTCCGAGAGCGCGTCGCGGATTTCTGAATCGTCGATGGTGATGGTTTTGGGAACGCCTTCCAGCAGATGCCGCCCCTTGATCTCCATGGTCTGGGGCTTTTCCAGCGGATAGGCGGAGCCGATTTCCATCTTGATCCCCTCGGCCGTACGCTCGCCCACCAGCAGGTTGTAACGGCGCTTCAAATAGGCGGTGATGGCCTCGTCCATTTCGTTTCCGGCAACCCGCACCGACCGGCTGTACACAATGCCCGAAAGCGAAATCACCGCGATGTCGGTGGTGCCTCCGCCGACGTCCACGATCATGCTGCCGGAAGGTTCGGTGATGGGCAGGCCGGAACCGATGGCGGCCATCATGCCCTGTTCCACCAGATAGACTTCGCTGGCCTTGGCCCGGAACGCCGAGTCCTGCACGGCGCGTTTTTCCACCTGGGTGATTTCCGAGGGCACGCCGATCACGATGCGCGGATGGACAAAAACTTTGCGGTTGTGCGCCTTCTGGATGAAATGATTCAGCATCTTCTCGGTTACTTTGAAGTCTGCAATCACGCCGTCTTTCAGGGGGCGGATGGCCACAATGTTGCCGGGCGTGCGCCCCAGCATCTCCTTGGCATCGCGGCCCACAGCCTCGATGTCGCCGTTGACCTTGTTGATGGCGACAATCGAGGGCTCGTTGACGATCACGCCCTTCCCTTTCGCAAAAACCAGGGTGTTGGCCGTGCCGAGATCAATGGCCAGGTCTGAAGAAAAAACGCTGAAGAGAGAACGAAAACTCATTCTTTTAACGGGTCCCTTTCTGGAAACGAATAGCGATTCGGTTTTTGCTACTCGATCACGACCGCTTTGCGGATGGTCTTGGTATTGCCTTTCCGGTCCTGCGCCGTAATCGTGATCTGGTTTGAGCCCTTTCTGGCCAGCGGAGACGTAAAGTGCCGGAACGTCCCGTCCGCCGCAATATTAAACACCTGCTGATTGTTGATAATCACCGTGGAACCCGGTTCCGTGCGGCCCACAACTTCCACGACGCGGCCGTGCTGGGTGATGTTCGTGACCTCGAGAAACGCCTGGTGGTTTTCTGAAATCTGCTGAACAAGGTCGAACCGGTTGGGCAGGGACGGCTGGCTCTCATTCCCGCTCCCGTCGATCGACTTAACAAGCCAATAGTAAACCCCTTCGTCAAGCCCCGACACCTCCGCCGAGGTCCCCTCCACTTTCCGGTTCACCACCAGGTTCGAGAACATGCCGGAAGGCGAAACCTCCAGCACGTATGCCCGGGCGCCCTCCACGGCTGACCACCTGAATTCAATTCTGGTTGATCGCGTATTCTGGACGACGCTCAGGGCCATGTTGGCGGGCAACAAGAGGTCCGGCGGCGCAATCACCTTCTCACGAAGCAGGCCGGGCCGGCTGGCGGAGAAAGCTACCTTGTCATATTGTCCCAGTTGCACAGTGGTTGACCCTCGAGTCAGGCGCGCGTCGCCCTGGTCCATGGTCATCTGGTGGATGTTCCGCTTTGGATCGTTCTGCACCACGGCACGGCTTTCCTCGCCCAGGCTGGCCAGCGCATCCGCGAAGGCCACTTTGGAGGTGGAACCCGGGACCTCAAACTTTCCCGTGGACAGGTCTACGGCGCCGGAAGTTACCTGCACGGACACCCGCGTCGCCCGGGTCACCGGGTCTTCGCCGCTTTCCTCCACTGCAATCAGGGAGTCTGGCTTAATGACGTAATTGGTCCCGTCTGCAAAAATGATTCTGGCCACTCCGTCGCTGCCGGTCTGGATGAAGTCTCCGGTGGCGAGATTGGTATTGTAATTCGCCTGCACCCATTGAGGCGACTGGGCCTTCTTTACGCGGACCGTCCCGTCAAGGTTCACGAAGTGTGCATCGCGCTTTGACGACGCATCGTTTGCCGCTCCATTCTCCACCACCCCCGCCGTCAGGGCGTCGAGCGCGCCTCGGGCCCTCCGGGCAAAGTAATCCGGCGCTATAAGGTAGAGGATAAAACCCACCGCGACCAGGCCGAGCACAGCATAGAAAGCGATGGTGCGATAGCTGACGGTCGTCCATTCGACCTCGACTTTATGTCCTTGTTCGGGGCCTGAAACTCGTGATTTCAGAGCCATTCGGCCAACACCCTAGAGCATTCTTGACCAAAGGTTAAATTGGGTCAAGCAGTTTTCCCTGGTTTGAGCCTCTCGGGAGCCTGCAATCCGATTTGTCCTTCAATCCGCTCATTCCTTTCAGTTGTTAGCCCTTTCGGGCTGACTTATAATGGTTAAGATCGACACTATGCGTCCGGAGCAATAATGTTCAGACTCTTTCAAAAACACCGGGAGCGGGTGAAAAAGTACCTGCTGGTCTTTTTCCTCACCATCGTTTCTCTCGGCATGATTCTGGTGTTCACGCCGCTCGGCGGCGGGGACATTCAGCAGGGTTCAAGCGACGTTTTGGCGAGCATTGGCGGCGTCAAAATCACCATGCAGGACCTCAGAGACCGCATCGATACCCGCCTGCGCAACTCCTCGCTGGGGAGCAATCCGCAGCTTGTGCCCGTCATCGCCGGCACCATGCTGGACGAGATGGTCCTGAACCAGGCCATGGCGATGCAGGCCAGGAAAATGGGCCTGGAGGTCTCCGACCAGGAACTGAGGGCCGCGATGCGACAGTTGCCCTGGCTCTATCCCAACGGCAATTTTATCGGCATGCAGCAATACCAGAACTTCGTCAGCCAGCAGATGGGCATTTCCACCCAGGAGTTCGAGGACGAGATTCGTCAGAGCCTGCTGATCCAGAAGATCCAGGCGGTGGTGTCCGACGGCGTTGCGGTCGCGCCTGCCGAGGTGCACGAGGACTATAACCAGCACTACATGAAAGCGAAAATTCAGTACGTGGTTTTTGATCCCAGCAAGTTTTTGAAGGCCGTCCCCGTCACCGAGAAGGACCTGCAGGCTTATTTCCAGAAAAACGCCGCCCGCTATCAGCAGAAAGAGCAGCGGCAGGCCCAGTACGTCCTCATCACTCCCGACGACGTGCGCGCCAACGTCAACGTCAGCGACGCTGAAATGAAGCAGTATTACACCAGCCACCTTGAAGATTACCGCGTGCCGGACCGCGTGAAGGTCTCGCACATTCTCTTCAAGACCACGGGCAAGACCCCGGAGCAGGTTAAGCAACTGGAAAAGACTGCGGCCGACGTGCTGGCCAAAATCAAGGCGGGCGCCAACTTCGCCGACATGGCGAAAAAATATTCGGAAGACACCAGCGCCTCAAACGGCGGCGACATCGGCTGGATCACGCACGGGCAGACCGTGAAGGAGTTTGAAGACACGGCGTTCAACATGGCCCCCGGGCAGGTCAGCGGGCTGGTGCACACCACCTACGGCATCCACATCATCAAGGTTTTCGACAAGCAGACCGCACACCTGCAATCCTTCAACGATGTCCAGGGCGCCATCCACGACATGCTGATGAAGCAAAAAATGGCTGCCGCGCTCGAGGCCTATGCAGACCAGCTTGAAACCAAACTCAAGGCCAACCCCAAGCAGTTTGCGTCCGTCGCCAAACAGGCCGGGCTCGAGGTCAAGCAGACCCCTCTCTACCAGTACAACCAGACCGTTCCCGACTTCGGCTCGAACGATGCCTTCCAGAACCTCTCATTCCAGTTGCGCCAGGACGAAGTGGGCCAGCCGATCACCGTTCCCAAAGGCACGGCCATCATCCAGGTGACGCAGATTGTCCCTGCCCACACGCCCAAGCTCGACGACGTTCGCGCCCGCGTGGAAGAGGATTACCGCGCGGCGCAGTCCCAGACCCTGGCCCACCAGAAAGCGCAGGCTTTCGCCGAGGCTGCCAAAAAGGGCGACTTTGCCAAGCTTGCCAAGGCCGGCGGTTACAACTTGCAGGAGAGCAATGATTTTACCCAGCAGGACACCGTCCCCAATCTCGGACCCGGCCAGGGCGTGCCGGAAGCCTTCACGCTCCAGCCTGGCCAGACTAGCGGAGTGCTTACGGCGGAGGGTAATGACGTCGTGATCCACGTCCTGACTCACACTCCTCCGGATGAAAGCGGCTTCGCTGCGCAGCAAACCGAGATCCGCGAACAGCTTCTGACCCAGAAGCGCGCCCTCGCGTATGAGATCTACCGCCAGAACCTCAAGAAGGAACTTATCGCCTCCGGCCAGCTCAAAATGAACGAGCAGGGAATGAAAACCTTCCTGGCTTCCTATTCAACTCAATAATTGCCCCAGCTCGGCGCGCCATTTCGGGGCTGATCTCAGCTCCCGCCCGCGGCTCGCCGCACCGAACAGACATCTGAAATCTGGGCTTTCAAATTTGACATTCCGCTTCGCGCGTGCCGCGCCACACCGACCCGCCGCTCGAAGAAGCAGGGATAGCGCAAACCGCCGCATCCGCGGTCTGCGGATTTTATCCTCATTCGATCGAACACTGCGGACCTCCAAAAAGGTGGTCCTCGCTACCAGCTCTTCGTTAGCTGGGGTGTTCCACGGCCTGCCTTTTTGCTATGCTGTTCTTGATTTTGAACTCCGCAACAGGCCGCAGGGTATCGGCCCGCCGGTGTTCGGATCTGACCGCCTGGGAGTGAAGAATCATGAGAGACCCGATGCTCGACAGCAAAGACAGACGCGGATCGCAACGAGCGGACCTGAAATATCAGAACCGGCTTTTTGCTTTTGTGTTGATCCTGGTGCTTGCAACGCCGGTCCATTCTTGGAGTTCCAAGGGACGCAGCGAAACGCCTCCGGTTCCAGCCACTCGAGACAATTCTTCCAGGAATGCTGTCGTCGCCGTATTCCGGTCGCTGGAAAAGTCCGAGCAGACAGGAAACGGGAAGCTGTATCTGAGCGTGCAGTCCAGGAGAAAACTGGACGAAGCGGGAGAAAAATTCATCCAGCAGTTCAGTAAAGGATTTCCTCCCGATCCCGCGGTCCGCTACACGTTGATGGGCGTCCGGATCAGGAATGGCCACGCCGCGGTGTTGGGAAAAATCACTCGTTCCACCAGCCCCGCTCCACAGTACTATCTGGGGAAATTGGTGCTTGAAAAAGGCTCTTGGAAGATTGCGGAGGATCTGCTTGACCAGGAACCCATCGGCGCTTCGGCCCTGGAAGCGGCCATACCGCCTGAGGGCGGAGCTTTTTCGCGCTCGGGATCGCCCTGGAGCAAGGTCCCATATGCAGCGATCAACGCAAAATGGTTCAAACCGAGCGAAGTTGAATGGGAGTTGCAGGCGACAACAGATGAATCATTCGTTTACGTCCGGTTCGAGGCGAGGGCGCCTTTACCCACGCCAGGCGCCGAGCTTCCGGCGAAAGCGACGCTCAAAGAAATTCCGCCCTCGCCGAACGTCATGGTGATCAGGACTCCCAATGGAAAGAATTTCTCCATCATCTTAAGCTCCAATCCCATGACCCGCGCCACCTTCGATGAGGCAGGCCGCGCAACCAGCAATCGTTTCTTTGTGCAGTACTCGTTCACGGTGAAGAATGCCGCAGGCGCAACCCTCTTTTCCGGCAGTACGCGCGACACATTCGATCCTTTGATTGCCATGCACGATCGGTTTCTGGACCTGCGTCTGCCCCTCAAGTCTTTGTCGGTCGAAGGCCCAGGCAGCGGCATGGAAATCAGAGAGGCGAATTCACTGGCGAAAATACTTCCCTACCAGGTGGGCAGGTTTTCACCCTGACCTTCAGGGGAAGGCGCAGGCGGCGAGGCCTGGCAGCAGGAGCAGCGCAGAAAGCAACTGGACCGCGTTTTCATTGCGAGCTGGCCCTCTGTCCAAAACCTGGGGCTCAAAACGGCGCTCGTTATGCTACAATCCGCAACGACGGACCAGGGCTGAGGCCCTTTCGCAAGCCTGCCCACCAGCCACGGGCATCGGGCCTCAGCGACGAATCAAATCTTCCATCCCGGAGTTAGCGGGCCATGCGCATGCTAACCGTCATTCTCGCCGGCAGTCTGCTGGCGATGAACGCCTGCTCGAAAACCGGCGTTTCGCCCACTCATACGCCCCCGGACGATGCAAAAAAGCTGCAAGGCACCTGGAAGCTCACCCGGGCGATTTTCAGCGGCGAGCGACTGTCCGGCGACGCCAGCCTGACCATCCACGGCGATCAGTACATCATGATTTACGAGGGGAACCTGACGCCATCCGTCTTCAAGCTTGGGACCGCCGGCCCCAACACCATCTGGGTTTTCCACCATGATGAAAGTCCGCTCGCCAGCCAGGGATTCTGGGGTGGAACGCTGACCGGCATCTATGAACTCTCCGGCGACCGGCTGCGCATCTGTTTTGACCTCACCGGCCGCATCTATCCCAAGACGTTCGCCGCCGGCAAAGGTTCCGGCCAGGGCATCTTCGAGTACAAACGCGAAAAATCAGACTGAAGGATGAAGTGTGAAGGATGAAAAAGGGCGGTGGCGGGTAAACGGCCCCGAAAGGGGGCGGAAGAATTAGAAAAGTCGAGGCGGGCAATTGCGCCACCGCCATTCCACGATGTTCCAATCTTCCGTTTTCTACCATCTGAAATGTCCAATCTCAAATCCCGCAGCATGCCCCCGCGGCCGGGCCCTCTCGCGCTCACTTTGACAATCATATTCCATAAAGGTTATATTCCCTACATGGAATGAGATGTTGAGTTCACCAATGAATTTGCGGAGTGGTGGGCCGGCCTCTCTGAAGGCGAACAGGAAGGTGTCGATGCCAAAGTGATTTTGCTCCAGCGATTTGGCCCGGCGCTCAGGCGCCCGCACTCCGGCCCGATTGCTTCCTCAAGACATCCCAACATGAAGGAGTTGATCGTTCAGCACGCAGGCCGCCCCTGCCGGCTGCTTTATGCGTTTGACCCGCGGCGATGCGCCATCCTGCTGATCGGCGGTGACAAGACTGGCGATGACAGATGGTATGAAAAATTCGTTCCACTTGCGGACAAGCTCTACGATGAGCACCTGGCCGCATTGCGAAAGGAGGGACCAACCGATGGCTAGGAATTTCAAGGAACTTCAGGCGAAGATGCCGCCCGCAGCCCGCGCCCGCTCCCGGGCCAAGGCTGACCGAATGATCGCGGAAATGGCCCTGGACGAGCTTCGCGAGGCTTTGAAGCTCACCCAGGAATCTCTGGCTGAAAACCTGCACATCAACCAGGCCGCCGTCTCAAAAGTGGAGAAGCGAACCGATATGCTGATCAGCACACTTCGAAAGATGATCCAGGCGATGGGCGGCGAACTCGAAATCCGCGCCGTACTGCCCGCCGGCGTTGTGCGCATCAACCAGTTTGAAGAAATTCGCCGGCCGGCGCGCCGCAAGGCGAAAAGAGCAGCGGCATAAACTCGCCGATGGCACAGTAAAGACCGCGCAGCGCAGGACCTGCGCCTGCGAGACTCAGCGGTTCTTGATTTTGAAATCAGCGAAAATTCGCAGAGGTATCGCTGCCTGTTGCTACGCCCTTGGGGGCCGAATTTTTATCAACTCGGTTTCGGAATGTGGACGAATGGCGGAAGGTTTCCATCGAGTCGGGCGTGCCGCGCGTGATCGCAGCCGGCTCATCAGGAGCCCGACGCCCACCGAGGCGGCAATGAAGTGATCAATCTTCACCGGGCCCGCCAGTTTAATGTTCCTGATCCAGTGCAAGCCGCTGCTGATGGCGCACCCGCATTGGGCGCAGTCGGGCGTCCCGCCAAAGACGCAGGGCTCCACGCGGGTTTCAAGGTCGGCTGAATAATTGGCTGACATCTTGGCGAAGACGCAGTCGCCGGGATTTTCGGGCGGGCGGAGAAGGGCCTGGCCAAGGCCTTCAGTGAAAAGGAGCTTCCGGTATCGTCTGGCCAGCGCAGGCAATTGCGCGGCCAGGGTGGCGCGGTCCGCCGGTGCCAGCACTTCAGGGCTCTGCTCGCCGATTTGCGGAGTGTAAACGCTTACCCAGATGCGGTTCACTTCCGGGCGCGCGCTCCAGAAATTTACGTACTCTTCCAGGTAGCCTTCGCGTTCGAGCATCGGGCGGGTAATCACCCAATGCACGTTGAACTCGCGGCCTTCCACGTTCTTCAGGATGCGCTGGTAGGTCGCCGGCTTCCTTCGGATGTCGTGATGTTCCGGCAGGCCGTCCACTGAAATGGCAATGCGCAGCCGCGGGATGTCCATCCACTCCCTCGGAACGGGAACAACGCCGCTGGTCACCACCATCGTAAACACACCCATCTCGCCGAGCGCTGGAAGGATTCTGCTGAGCTCGCGATGCCGCACCATCGGCTCTCCGCCAACCAGCGAAACCTGCAGAGGTTTGTGCCGGCGCACCAGCCGCAGAACGCCCTCCACCAGCTCATCCCCGCGCAGGTCGTTCAGTTCACTCAGAGTGGTTCCGCCGCCCAGGTGGCCTTCTCCATACGCGTAGCATCCGGGACAGCTCAGCGGGCACTCCCGCGTGATCTCAATGGAGAGCATCGGGACCCTGCCGGTCAACACTCTGCCCCAGGCAAACAGCATCCCGGCAGGCGTCAGGCTTGGCTTTGGCTTAATAGAGGTCACCTTCCGCAAGATGCTCTGTTCGGGCTTCGGGTTGCACTTTTTTTCGCGGGTAGCACTTCGACGATCACGAAACACGTTGACAACTTTAGACAGCTTGCAAAGGGCACCAAGCCAGTAATTATGAATTGTCAATCATCATATTTCCAATGATCTTGAATCTCAAATCCAGGGAGGCTGCCCCACTGCGCCCCCCAAAAGCCTTTTTCCTTTACCTTGCCGAGAGGGTGCCGGAGGGGCATGCGGAGCAGGAACAAATAGCTCGAAGAATTGCTGATCGTGTGCCCTGCGGCACGCACTTCTAAAATATTTACTCTCTGTTTTAAGATTGCTTTTTCGACAATTTCGTGCAAATTTAGCTTTGTACGGTATCTTTGAAGTACCGTACAGAACGAGTGAGGCCCACCTTGCTAATGAGGTTCCGTGTCCAAAATTTCCGCTCTCTTAAGGAGGAACAAGAGCTCTCGATGGTGGCTGGCTCACTAACGGATTCGTCCGAGGCCGTAACGCAAGTTGAAGGCCTCAACCTAGGACTCCTCCGAGCTGCTGCGATCTATGGTGCGAATGCCTCGGGAAAAACAAATGTTCTCAAGGCACTTGCGTATATGCGTGGCGCAGTTTTAAACTCGCAAAGGCAATGGCCGCCCGAGGGGCCTATCCCTCGTAATCCCTTCCTTCTTGACGCGCAATCTAAGAGCGCGGGATCTTTTTTTGAAGCTGACGTGCTGACTGATGGGACACGCTACTCGTATGGCTTCGTGCTGAACGATCATGAGATCGTTAGGGAGTGGCTCAATGCATACCCAACCTCAAAACGGCCTAATAGGAAGCAGATGTGGTTCCGGCGCGAGCGCAGAGCTTTCACTTTCGGAAAGAAGCTAACCGGTGATAACCAAGCGATCGAGCGCCTCACGAGACCAAACAGCCTATTTCTTTCGGCTGCGGCCCAAAACAACCACGAGGCATTGCTACCCATTTACAGGTGGTTTGCAGAACGACTTACGTGCCTGTCCAGAGAACGCCACTCTCTTCGTCAACAAACTGCAGAGATGTGTCAAGACTCCCGACATAAGCCTCTCGTGCTGAGAATGCTAAAAGCAGCAGATTTGGGAATTATTGGGCTAAGCGTAGACGAGGTAGACTTGTTTGCACTACCACCCGGATTGGATGCTGACCAAAAGGCTGTCGCAGAAGAGTTTTTCGCGTCCCTTCGAAAATTTGTTGGTCGATTGAGTGAGGAAGATGAGCGCACTTTGAAATCATGGGAAAAGAGGCAGGCGCTATCCCTCATTCACCGGAGCTCGTCTGAAGCTGGCGTGTTACTAGGAGAGGAGAACGAGTCCGACGGGACATTAGCCTTCTTCGGGCTCTTGGGCCCCGTGCTCAGAGCATTGTCATCTGGGGGGACCATTTGCGTGGATGAGCTCGATTCTAGCCTTCACCCCTTGTTGGTACTGGAGGTCGTCCGTCTCTTCAACGATCCAAAACTCAACCCAAGCGCGGCACAAATTATTTTCACTACCCATGATACAAATGTCCTGGACCGATCCTCTTTGAGGCGGGACCAGGTCTGGTTCACTGAGAAGGATGACCAGGGCGGTACCCATCTCTACCCGCTTACGGATTTCACCACTAGAAAGAACGAGAACCTTGAGCGCGGCTACCTTCAGGGTCGGTACGGAGCGATACCGTTTGTTGGTTCGACCGACTTATTTTCTGACACGAAGCAGGAAGGGGCTACGGAATAATGCCACGTAGACGCGATGACCTGCGGCGGCGCAGGGCGTTTACGGAGCCTCGCCCAAGCGTACTCATTTGTTGCGAGGGCGAAGTTACGGAGCCAACCTACCTGAACGGACTTAAGAATGAGTTGAGGATTCGCCTCGTGCGTATTCAGGTTGTTCCGGTAGGCCAAGACCCCAAGAAACTTGTTGACTATGCGGTCGATGAGAAGAGGAGATCTGAGCGTGAGGCTCGCAAGAGCGGTGACGCGAACCTCGAGTATGACGAGGTTTGGTGCGTGTTTGACGTAGACTCACACGCCCACATACCGGATGCGAAGCAGAAAGCAAACGCCAACGGAATTCATCTGGCAATTTCGAATCCGTGCTTTGAACTCTGGCTGTTATTGCACTTCGAGAACAGGACTGCTCATATAGAGCGCCAGCAAGCGCAATCATGTTGCCGCGGTCACATGCCAAGGTATGAAAAGGAAGTTCCGTTCAACCAGATATTTCCGTTCTATCAGCTCGCCGTTCAAAGGGCATGGGATTTAGAACACTGGCAGGCGACACGTGGCAATCAGGGCGGGAACCCTTCAACGGGTGTGCATCGGCTTACCGAGCGAGTTAAGGAACTCGGACGTGAAGAGCAACTGAAAAAACATCAGCACACCCGCCGCTAAACTTCCCCGAATGACCATGAAATAAACCTGGTGGCTATATTCACCCTCACGCTTCACATGCAACGGGACAGCGCAAACTGCCGCACTTGCGGTCTGCGGATTCTATCCTCGTTGATCAAATAACCACTGACCTTAAGAACGGATTTCCTCGCTGCCACCTGCCATCTACCACATTCCTCCATTTCTCATTGCAACCGCCGGCGCATCCTGTCAACATATTTCGAACGCGATGCGGTGGGAACTGAGCACAACTGACAACGAGCAGGCGGCGCTGCTGGCGCTGGAGCTGGAAATATCTCCGCTGCTGGGGCGGCTGCTGGTGATGCGCGGCATTACGGACCCTGAAGCGGCGCACAATTTTCTGAATCCCTGTCTCGATCAGCTTCACAATCCCTTTCTGATGGCCGGCATGCGCGAGGCAGTCGAGCGGCTGAAGCGGGCCGTGGCCAGCCAGGAAAAAATCCTGATTTACGGCGACTATGACGTGGATGGGACGACGGCCGTGGTGGTGCTGCTGGCTGCGCTCGAGCGGCTTGGCGCGCGCGTGGACGTCCACATTCCCTACCGGCTGAAAGACGGCTACGGCATGCGCCTGCCGGTGGTGGAGCGCGCGGCGGCCGAGGGCGTCACCGTGCTGCTCAGCGTGGACACCGGGGTCCGCGAGCACGAGGTGGTGGCCCGCGCGCAGCAACTGGGAATCGACTGCATCATCACCGACCATCACCTGCCGAAGGATTCGCTGCCGCCGGCGCACGCCCTGCTCAACCCGCAGCGGCCCGACTGCCGGTACCCCGACAAAAATCTTTCGGGCGTGGGCGTGGCCTTCAAGCTGGTGCAGGGCCTGCTGGGCGACGGGATGACCGACGCGCTGCTGCATTCGTTTTTGAAGATTGTGGCCATCGGCGCCATTGCCGACGTGGTTCCGCTGGTGGGCGAGAACCGCGTGATTGCGAAGTTTGGCCTGGAAGGATTGCGGCGGCCCGTCGCGGCGGGGCTGACGGCGCTGATGGAGGTGGCGCGCCTGGATGGCCGCGCGCCCACGGCGGGCGACATCGCCTTCCGCATTGCGCCGCGCATGAACGCCGCCGGACGCATGGAAGACGCCCGCGCGGTGATCGAACTGCTGCGCACCACGGACGTCATCAAGGCGCGGCAGATTGCCGGACATCTCGACCAGTTGAACAGCGAACGGCAGCGCGCGGAAGAATCCATCCTGAACGAGATTGACGCTATGGTGAAGGCGCAGCCGGAATTCGGCGGGCGTTACAGCCTGGTGTTCGCGGGCGCCGGCTGGCACCGCGGCGTGATTGGAATCGTGGCGCAGCGCCTGGTGGAGCGGCATTACCGTCCCACGCTGGTGATTGGCATCGAGAACGGCAGCGGACAGGGCTCCGGCCGCTCGATTGCAAACTTCCACCTGCTGAATGCGCTGACAGATTGCGAGAATATTTTTGAGCGCTTCGGTGGTCACGCGGCCGCGGCGGGATTTGCTTTGCCGTCCAGCCGCATCGCGGAATTGACGGAGCGCTTCGAAGCCTACGCCAGAAAGTCCTTGGCACCCGAGGACTTGGTGGCGCTGCTGCGCGTCGATGCCGAGGTCGAGCTCGACCAGATGGATTGGCCAGTGTATGAGCAGTTGAAGCGCATGGAACCGTTTGGCATGGGAAATCCCACTCCGGTGTTTGTGGCGCGCGGGCTGCGGCTGACGCAGCCGCCTCGGGTGCTGAACGAAAAACATTTGAAGCTCCGGGTTGCCAACGGCTCGCGCAACTGGGACGCCATCGGGTGGCGACAAGCCGGGCAGGCCAAATTGCTCGAGGCCTGCGCCGCCTTCGACCTGGCCTTCACTCTGGATGAAAACACATGGCAGGGAATGTCGTCACTGCAAATGGTGATTAAGGATTTGCAGTTGAGCGCCCGATAGCAAGGCCCTCGCGGCCTGCGGACCTTTGTACTCCGGAAGTGACTGGGAAGCGCCGTCTGATGGCCCGCGTTCCCAGGCCCGGAGGGCCGAAAGACTTTAGCCCATCCCGCCTTGCGGGATGGGATTCGTTTGCGCCAGCCGCGATTATTCGTCGTCGAGAGAGCATAATGAAAGAAACCCTGGAGGTGATCAATCAGATGCAGGTGGAGCGAGTGATCGGCCAATATGCTATCGGAGGCGCTGTGGGAGCGACATTTTATCTCGAACCCTCCGCCACGCTGGATATCGATATCTTCGTGGCGTTGGAGAATCCTCAAGGCAGTCCGCTCGTCACTCTTGGGCAGGTTTATGACCATCTGCGCTCGCGCGGCTATAGGGCTGAGAGGGAGCACGTGCTTATTGAAGGCTGGCCGGTGCAGTTCCTTCCGGCTTCCAGTGCGCTCGAGCACGAGGGGATTGAGCAGGCCGTGGAAACGGACGTGGAGGGAGCGCGCACCCGGGTGATGACGGCTGAGCATCTGGTGGCCGTGGCTCTCAGGACAGGTCGCGCCAAAGATTTGGCGCGGATCCTTCAGTTTGTCGAAAGCGGTGCTTTGGATGCGGCGAAGCTTGATGCCGTTCTCAAGCGGCACGGGCTCATTGAGAAATGGGAGCAGTTCGAGCGTAAATTCCTCCGAGGTAACGCGTGAACGACTGGATGCGCAAGCTACTGGAAAGCAAACGCGCTGCTCGGCGGCAGCTTCAGGCACTCTCATTCTCCGAAAAGGTCAGGATTCTGGAAAGGCTTCGCGACCGAAGCCTGGCGATCGCCCGGAGTCCATTACGAACGGGCCAGCAGCATAAGATTTAACGGTAGTGCCGCGGAGTTCTGTGGGCCGAAGGAAGGTGCGCCCCGTCATTCCGAGCGAAGCGAGGAATCTGCTGTTCTCGGCAAGAAGAACAAAACAGATTCTTCGCCCAGAAACCGGCCTCAGAATGACACGCGCGGCGCGCCTATGGAATCGTCCGGGCAGGGGAAATGCCTGGACGAATAAGGATTCTTAAAATGATTGCATCAAAAGACCGAACTTCCAGGAGAAAGCGACATGCGACAGCGGATTTGCCTTTTCGTGTTCCTGGTTCTGACGGCGCAGGTGTGTTATGCGCGGGCCAGGAACGTAATTCTCTTTCTGGGTGACGCTGGCGGGATTCCCACTCTGAACATCGCGAGCATTCGCCAGTACGATGATCCCCAGAAACTGTTCATCCAGCACATGCCGAACATCGCCCTTTCCGATACCTCCGCGGCGGATGAATGGGTCACCGACTCGGCCGCCGGCATGACGGCCATTGTGACCGGCCAGAAAACCAACAACGGTGTTCTCTCTGAATCTTCTGCCGCCATTCTTGGAAAAAAAGACGGTGAAGCCCTGAAGACCGTTTTGGAGTATGCCGAGCAACACGGGCTTTCCACGGGCGTGCTGACCAACATGAATCTCACCGACGCAACTCCCGCGGCCTGCTATGCCCACGTAGACGACCGCGGCAAATCGGCAGACATCATGGGCCAGATGCTCAAGCCGCGCTTTGGCAATGGAGTGGAGGTGGCAATCGGTTCCGGGCGGGATGACGTTCTGGCCGCAGCCGCAAAGGCGGGCCTCAACGTGGAATCGGTGGCGCGCCAGAAGGGATATGCCTTCTACTCATCCATTCAGGAGATTTCGCCGTCAGACAAGCGCGTGATCGTCCTGGCTCCGACCGGCGATTTCAACGTCGAGGACGCCACCAGCCGCGCCATCCACATCCTCTCGCAGAACAAGCGGGGTTATTTTTTGATGGTGGAATGGGACATGCACACCGACAACGTGGAGAGCGGGCTGCGGCACGCCATCGAAATGGACAACGTCGTCCGGCAAACCGCTCAATCGGTGGGCAAGGATACGCTCGTGATCTTTACGGCGGACCACTCGTTCGATATCCGCTTGCTGAACGGAAAACGAGGCGAGCCGTTGCTGCTGCCGACACCCGCACCCGCAGGCGCCAAGCCGCCTGAGCCCGACATCGCAGTCAGCGACAGCCACTCGGGCGAGCAGGTCCTGGCGGCGGCCCAGGGGCCCGGAGCAGAGCGCGTCCACGGCTTCATCCGGAACACCGA
Organism: Terriglobia bacterium; assembly: GCA_035712365.1. Classification (NCBI taxonomy): domain Bacteria; kingdom Pseudomonadati; phylum Acidobacteriota; class Terriglobia; species Terriglobia bacterium. The sequence continues at coordinate 278,286 of DASTAW010000048.1, read as the reverse complement.
CCTGTTTCACATCATGATGGCCGCCTACGGCTGGGAAAAAGGCCAAACCACCAGCAAGTGACGGCGTCGCGCGGCGCTCGGAGCTGGGTGGCGTTTCGATGGCGCGCTGTCCCATGGCTTGTGTCATGAGCTAAAATCTTGCGCCCCCGATGGGGGCTCGGAGCTCGGGGCTAAGAAAAATCGCGGACCTCAAAAACGGAGGTCCTTGCTACCTGCTATTCGTGTGGGGAGCCCACGCAACCAAGCGAAAAGTTCAGCACGGCGGAGACGGGCCCTGTAATGGGAATTCGAGTAGGGCGAAACCCCCAGTTCTTTACGGCATCCTCCGCGGACTTTTGCAACTTCGGATGGCCCGATATGGCGCGCACCTGTTTCACGGTTCCGCTTGCGTTGTCCACGCTGATCTTAACTTCAACCTTCCCCTCGATTTTCGCCATCAACGCGAGCGGCGGGTATCGGGGTGGGACATATCTGACCAAATGGTATTTTTCTGGATCGAGTAATGTTGCTGTGGGTTCGTGCGGCTTGTGGGCAGGCCCTTCGTAGCCCTTGAGCAGGTCCCGGGTCAAACCCAAATCGCATGGAGCGTTGGCTTGACACAATCCCCTTTCGTTTTCGTCTGCGAAGCCAAGATCGTACATTCCATCCCGTAATTCCGTGACCAGCGACGCCCCGAAGCGTTGCAGTTCAAGATCCTCACCCGGCGTTATATCATGAAAAATATCTTTGTCCCCAAAAGCACGCTTGTATATCTCTGATTCCAAACCATAGAGTACAGCGACCCTCGGTGCATTCCGTTTCAGCGCTGCCATGTCCAACGTCTCAGGATAAGGCAGCGTGAACAGCCTTTCTGAGTCACGACACCGGGCGACTATTCCGAATCGCTCGCTATCGAAAATGCTGTTGATTGTTCTCGCCTTGGCGTCCGCAATGGCACGGTCCACATCGTCTTCTCGAATGGAACATAGGTCGATGCGGTCGGCCGCTTCCCGTACCGAGGTGCCCAGCAGCCGTGTTTCCACTGCCTTCACTTCAACGAATCCGGTGCAATACGCATTCTCTGGCGCTATGCGAATGCTCCGGACAATAACGTTCTTGCCGTCCGGCTTTACGTCAAAAATGTAATCAAACCAGAAGGGACTCGCATCCGAAACGTGGTGGGCCACTAGGTAAAAGCGGTTGAGTTCGGTCTCATTCCTGTCCGCACGGGTTCGGGAACTGAGCGAAGGGCCCTCTACCAGCCCTGCACACACTACGAAAAAAATTAAGAACCTTCTAGATAGACTGTGAAATCCCATGCCGCCTGCCGTGATGCTCCGCAGAGTGTAGCACACGGTAGCGGCCAGCGATCGCACCTGTGGGGTTCTTGGAGTGCCTGATGGGAGATCGGAAATCACGGAGTCAAACATTAGTAGCCTACTTAATTCGGATTGGGCCTGCATTGGGACGTATGGGATTTATGAGACGATTTTTTGTAAAAATCTAAGAGATTGATAATACATACGTTATTAATATTTAACGTCACTCGCCTGCGCCATTTTTCAAATTGTTGTTCAATTTGCGAACAGTGGGAAAATTCTACCTGGCTGCGGCCTTTGGGCTAGCACCGTGCGGACCACTGGAATCGAGGAGATTACTTCCCGGCGGGTTTAGAATAGTAGCGGGAGGCTGCACGCGGGAAAGTGAACGACAGAATTCAACGACACGTCCGGGGTAGGCGGTGGATCAAGCTGCTGACCGGAGCGGGGCTGGTGATCACGGCGGGAATTGTGTTGGGCGCCTACTGGGTGGGCAGGTCCCAACGACAAGCGGCGCTGCCCAAACCTCCCGGGCTTCCAAAGGACGTCAACCAGCAGCTTTCCGGAGTCACCTTTTCCCGCTCAGATAACGGACGGCAGCTCTTTGTAATCCACGCGGCGCGCACGCTGGCCTACAAGCAAGGTGGCGCGACTTTGCTGCAGGACGTTTACGTGGAGTTCTTCGGGCGCTCGGAAAAACGCCACGACATCCTTCGAACACCGGAAGGCGAATACAATCAGACGACCGGGAACCTTTCGACGCCCGGCGATGTTGAGCTGGTGCTGAACGCCTCGCCCCGCCAACTGAAAGACCTGGCAGCAAAACCTGACCAGCCCATCGATCAGAAGCCCGCCGTCGCGGATGCCGCACGCCAGCCGGTGTATCTCAGAACATCAAAGGTGACTTCCACTGAGCACGGGACGCAGCTTGAGAGCGACACTCCGGTGCGGTTCCGTCTGGGGGACGTTTCAGGGTCTGCGCGGGGACTCATTTACGGCAGCGACACCAGCGAGATCACCCTGAAGGAGGATGTGCAGGCGGTGTTCCATCCCGCCAAAGAAGCGCACGCGGGCGCTCCGATAGAGGTGTCCGCCAGCCGCCTTCACTATGCCGGGCCTGCGGAAGGTGTGCAACTGTGGGGGCCGGTGAAAATCCGCCAGGCTGATCGGGTGGTTACGGCAAGCAAGGGATTGATTTCAATGAACGAGCAGAACCGGATTACAGAGGTCCTGCTGCAAGGCAATGCTCATGCGCTCGATAGAACGCGAACCGGCGAACTGAAGCTGGAGTCGGACCTGATGCGCGGACAGCTTGATCCCGTCACCAGCCGCCTCGCCACGCTCGTCGCGTCGGGGCACGCGCGGGGCCAATCAACTCAGGGCGGCGCGCTGAGCCAGATCAAAGCGCATGAGGTGGTCTTGAACTTCGATCCCACCACTCACGTTCCCGCCAATGGCGTGGCGATGGGTGGCGTCCGCCTGACCATTACCCAGGCAACGCGCCGGCAAGGTGATCCTTCAGCGCCGCAGATGCCGGGCGGAAAGGTCTCGAGGGAAGACCTCGCAACTGAAAAGATCGATTTCGCTTTTCGACCAAGGGGAAAAAATCTGAAGGCGGCCGAGACCGCAGGATCCGGAACGCTGGTCCTTTATCCTGATAACCCCAAGGCCGGCAGCAGGACGATAACCGCGGCGAAATTCCTGATGGCCTTCGACTCGGCGAGTCACCTCGAATCGCTTCGCGGAACCGGCGGGACGCAGATCGTCTCCGCTCCGCCTGCGAATTCACGGAACCAGCGTCCGGCGGTTTCGACTGCACGCGAGATGCTGGCGACGTTTGATCCGGCGACTGAAGTTGTACTATCGGTCGAACAGGCCGGGGATTTCCATTTCAACAACGGGACGCTGGAGGCGAAGGCCGACCGGGCCCGCGACCTTGCGCGCGAGCAGAAAGTGGTCCTGACGGGGAGGCCGGAAGTCTGGGATTCGAGCACTCGGACGCGCGCTGACCAGATTGTGCTGGCCCTTGCTTCGAACACGGCGGAGGGAATCGGCAGCGTGCATGCCATCCACACTGATCCGAAGGATCCCTCGGCGCTTCCCACCAGCGTGATTGCCGAGCGCATGACGGCTGACCGCCGCAGCCAGGTGGTCCATTACGAAGGGCACGTTCGTGCCTGGCGCGGGACGGACGTGATTGAATCGCAGTCGCTGGATGTTTATCGGAATGCGCGGCGTGTGAGCACGAATTCGCGGGTGCTAACCTCCCACCTTCAGGCCGCGTCTGGCAAAGCCGATGCGCAGAAGGGTGCCGCGTCAGGCCTGAGGCCGGTGACGATTGGGGCCGACCGGCTTGACTACTTTGATGAGGGCCGCAAGGCCCGCTATGCCGGTAACGTCGAGTTCGACACGGAAGATACGCGGATTCAATCAGACCGGCTGGACGTTCATTTTTCAGCCGGCAAGACGCCGGCGGATTCAGAAGTCGATAACGCCGAAGCCGAAGGACATGTGAAGATCGTGCAGCCCATGCGGTATGCTAAGGGTGAGAACGCCGTCTATGACGCGCAGACAGGAAAAGTTGTGATGACGGGTGGACCGCCGACCGTTTACGACACGGAAAAAGGAACGATCACGGGGCAACGTTTGACCTTCTATATTCACAATGACCGGTTGCTCGTGGATGGAAGCGCCAATTCCCCGGCTATATCCAAACACCGTGTCGCGCAGTGAGCGACGATGCATACTCTCTCTACGGTTGACCTGGCCAAGGCCTACAAAGGCCGCAAGGTGGTTGATAACATCAGCCTGACCATCGCTCAGGGCGAAGTTGTCGGCCTGCTGGGCCCGAACGGCGCGGGCAAAACAACCACCTTTTACATCATCGTCGGTCTGGTCAGCCCGGATTCCGGGCAGGTCGTCCTTGACGACACGGACATTACGACCTACCCCATGTACCTGAGGGCCAGGAGCGGGATCAGCTACCTGCCGCAGGAGCCTTCGATCTTTCGTAAGCTGACGGTGGAGGATAACGTTCTCGCCGTTCTGGAAACACTTCCGCTCACCAATCATCAGCGGCGCGAGCGCCTCGAAGAATTGCTTGAAGACCTCGGTTTACAACACGTTAGGCGCAGCCACGGGTATCTGCTCTCGGGAGGTGAAAGGCGGCGGGTGGAAATTGCACGTTCCCTCGTGATCTCACCATCGTTTATACTTCTAGATGAGCCGTTTTCCGGCATTGATCCCTTAACCGTCCTCGATATCCAGGAAATTATCATCCGGTTAAAGGATAGCGGCATCGGGGTATTGGTAACGGACCATAACGTACGGGAGACCCTGCGGGTGACCGACCGCGCTTATATCATTAATAACGGAAGAATCTTTCGGGCCGGCTCTCCCGAAGAGCTGGGGAACGACGCTGAAGTGAAGCGAATTTATCTCGGCGACAACTTCAAGCTGGTAGTGTGATGGGCGGACCTCAACCCAGAATCGGCCTCAACCTCAAGGTGGCGCAGAAGCAGATCCTGACGCCTGGCCTTGTGCAGATGGTCAGCGTCCTGGCCCTCAACCGGCTCGAATTGCGAGAGATGATCAATGAGGAAATGATCGCCAATCCCGTCCTCGAAGAAGTTCCTGAGGACGCTCCCTCGATGGAGGAGGTGGCGCAAAAAGTTGAGGCCAACGGAACTCCGGACCTTGTTCCTGGTGAGAATTCTGCCGAAAACGGAAATCGGGATTCGTTTGAGGAGATTGATTTCGGGTCTTTCTTCCGCGATTACCTGGATCCGGGATTCAAGGCGCCTGCCGGCGAGATTTACGAAAAGACTTCTTTCGAAAACTTTCTCTCCCAGCCATCCTCGTTGGCTGACCATCTGGAATGGCAATTAAGCGTTTCCAAGTGCTCAGAAGCGGTGCGGAGCGCGGCGGACTCAATCGTTGGAAACCTGAATGAAGACGGTTATCTGACGACTTCGGTGGAAGAGATCGCCCGGACCGGAGGCCATGAGCAGGGCGACGTGGAAGCTGCCCTGGCGCTGGTCCAGGAATTTGATCCGCTCGGCGTGGCGGCAAGGGATGTCCGCGAGTGCCTTCTGATTCAGCTCCGCACGATGGCCCCTGAAAGCAGCCTGGCCGCCCAGATCGTTTCCGACCATCTGAAACTGGTTCAGAACAAGCATTACCGGGAGATTGCTCGCGCCCTTGACCGGCCGGTCCCGGCCGTCGAGAGGGCTGTTGAGGTGATCCGTAAGCTCGATCCGCGTCCAGGCCAGCGTTACAACAAGACGCAGCCGCAATTGATCGAGCCGGACGTTTTTATCGTCAAGACCAGCAACGGGTACGAAGTCCGCCTGAACGAGGACGGACTGCCCCAGTTGAGGCTCAGCCGGCAATACCGGCGCCTGCTCTCGGACCTGGCGGCAACGCGCGAGGTGCGCAGCTATGTGAAGGAGCGCTGCAATTCCGCATTGCAGCTCATCAAGAACATCGAGCAGCGCAAGCATACGATTGCGCGGGTGTGTGAGTCCATCATTCAACGCCAGGTGGAATTCCTCGAGAAGGGAATCGATTTTTTGCGGCCCATGATGATCAAAGAGGTGGCCGAAGAAGTCGGGGTGCATCCCTCGACCGTCAGCCGCGCGGTTGCCAATAAATATGCTCACACGCCGCAGGGCGTTTACGAGCTCCGCTATTTCTTTTCTGAATCCGTGCAAGGGCCGCGGGGAGGCAACACCTCGCTGATCCGCCTGAAGCGGATTGTGAAACAGATGATTGAAGACGAAGAACCTGCCCATCCCCTTACCGACGAAAGCATCATGCAGCATCTGCGTGAACAGGGTTTCGATGTCACCCGCCGGACAGTGGCGAAATACCGTGAAGACATGAAGATCCCCAGCACACACCAGCGCCGGGTCAAGGGATGAACAATCCTGACGCATCGCCAATTCGAAAGACGGTCAGAGGAGGCGCTGTTATGGACGTTGATTTCACAGGACGTCAGGTGAATGTGACTGCCGGGCTGCGCCAGTACACTCACCAGCGCCTCAGGAAACTTGGCAGATTGCTTCCAGGCCATCCCAAACTGCATGTTATACTCATCGCGGAAAAGCACGGGCGCACGGCAGAAATCACCGCGACTTTTCCTGACCAGACGCTCGTCAGCGTGATGGAGGCGGTTGACAATCGAAGCGCCATCAAGGGAGCGCTCGACAAGCTCGAGCGGCAGGCGGTCAAGCGTCTGGCGCGAAGGCGGACGAAGAAGCGCCGCCCCAAACCGACGGCGAACATCACACTGAACGTTTTCCAGAGCAGCCGGGTTGACCACGAGGAACGCGTAGCGATTGAGTCCGAGCGCCTTCCGGTGAAGCCGATGAGCCTTGAGGAGGCCATCGAATCGCTGGAGGCGGTCGCCAGCGGACTCGTTGTCTTTCGCAACTCCGAAAGTGAGCGGGTGAACGTTATCTATCGGCGGCCCGACGGAAAACTGGGTCTCGTCGAGCCAGAATCCTGAAATCCAGCCTCAACTGGTTATCGTGGCGATGGGACGCCGCCATTCGTGCAACGTCATCGCCATCGCATTCAGCGCGCATGAAGACTAAGAGGCGCCATCCCGGCAAGGTAACCCGCCGGCTTGTTGTGATCACAGGCCTCAGCGGTTCGGGAAAGGGATCGGCGCTGAAGGCCTTCGAAGATCTGGGCTACTATTGCGTTGACAACCTTCCGGTGGGGTTGATTCCCAGGTTCGCTGACATGTGCGCGGCGCACGGAAGCCGCATCCGGCGTTCTGCCGTGGTTGTTGATATTCGCGAAGGAGAATCCCTCAGCCAGCTTCCCGTCACCTATCAGCGCCTGGGACGCGATGGTCTCAATGTGGCGCTGCTTTTTCTTGAAGCTTCCGATGAGGCGCTGATCCACCGATTCGAGGAGACCCGCCGGCCCCACCCCCTGGGCCGAAATCTGCCAGTCCGGGAAGGCATCCGCCTTGAGCGCTCTCTGCTTAAGCCCATGCGGCATCTTGCCGACACTGTGATCGACACCAGCCGGATGAACGTTCACGAGCTTCGCGAGTTGATTCAGGACCGGTTTGGAGGCCGCCGCCGCAAGACCATGCTGGTGTCCGTCCTGTCGTTCGGGTTCAAGCACGGGGTCCCGCATGATGCTGATCTGGTGTTCGACGTCCGTTTTTTGCCCAACCCGAATTTTGTGACAGGGCTGCGGGAAAAGTCCGGAATCGACCCCGACGTACGGGAATATGTGGAGTCGCAGGCCCTCACTCGCGAATTTATCAGCCGCGTTTCGGACTTGCTCCTCTTTCTGCTGCCGAACTATGTCCGCGAGGGCAAAAGTTATCTTACCATTGCCATCGGCTGCACCGGCGGACGCCACCGGTCCGTGGCGCTGGCCGAGCATATCGGCGAATTTCTGGAGGAAGAGGGCTTCAAAACCAAAGTCGTCCATCGCGACCTCGAACGGAACCACGCTGAGTGAAAACGGATGCCGGTTAATGCGTCACACCCGAACCGGGCAGAATCTTAGAAGGCTTTCCACCCGATGAGCAATGTGCTGGCCGTAGACATCGGCGGGACCCATTTCCGCCTGGGCCTCTTTGACTCCGGGGGCCATCGCCTTGTTCTCTCAGAAGGCCGGACCGAACCCTCTGGCGGGCGCGAATGGATGCTGAGTGAGCTGCGAAAGCGCGCCGATGACCTGATCGCAAAGTCGGACCAGCCTGTCCAGTCCTGCGGCATCAGTTTTGGCGGGCCGGTTGACTATGGGCGGCAACAGGTCAGTTCAATGCATGTCTCCGGGTGGCAGGGTTTCCGGCTGGCCCAATGGGTGGAAGATAATTTCAGCCTCAGGTGTCAGGTGGACAACGACGCCAATGCCGGGGCTTTGGGCGAGTTTCGTTATGGCGCCGGGCGCGGCACGGAATCGATGGTTTACCTCACCATCAGCACGGGCATCGGCGGAGGAGTGATTTGCGGCGGCAGAGTGCATCGAGGCAAGGACTCGCTGGCCGGAGAATTGGGCCACATCCAGGTGTCAGACCCGGGCGCCTTGTGCTCCTGCGGTGCGCGAGGATGCCTGGAAACCGTCGCTTCGGGAACTGCCATCGAACTGCGGGCGCGCGGGTTTGCGCGGAGAAAGCCGGAGGTGATGGCCAGGACCATCGAGCTTGCCGGCGGTAACCCGGATCGGATTACGGCTGAATTGGTCTTCCGCGCTGCCGGAGAAGGCGAAAATGGCCCGCAGATCATCGTGCGAGAAGCGGCGCGGGCGCTGGCCAGGGGCCTGCTGACCGCTATCCGCATCCTGAATCCCGATGTCATCATTCTGGGAGGCGGTGTGGCCCTCTCAGGCGCTGTCCTGCTGGGTCCTGTCCACGAGTACCTGGGTGAATGCTCAGCCTCAATGCTCGAGCACTCGACCACAGTCGTCCAGGCTGGACTGGGCAATTATTCGCCTCTTTACGGCGCCGCGGCCCTGGCCCTGGAACTTGCCTGAAGTGATTGCCGCCAGAAAGCGGCGGCAGGACGTGATAAGACACCTGTTTTCAATGAATTGCTGATATGTCACCGTTTAGTGTCTGAGAAACCGCAGCCCCGGCGGTCAGTTCCACCCTCGTTATCTGTGATAATATGCGGGCCGCTATGCCTGATCCGACCGAGAACCCGCATTTTTTTGATTTTGATCTTGATCGTGGAATCCGCGAGCAAGTCGTTGAAAAGTTGGAGTCCAGCCCATTATTGCCGCTTACCAAAGATGTCGGCCCGCAGGAGAGCGGCATATACGCGCTCTACTATAAGGGAAAACTGGTTTATGTGGGCAAGGCGTCTAAGGGAACCACCAAAAGCAAGCACACTCTCCGCACACGCTTTGTCGAGCACGTCGGAAAAATCCAGGACAGGAGAAACATATCCCTCGCCGATATGAAGTGCCGATATCTGATCTTTAAAAGCGAGTGGTGGGTGTTCGCAGCGGAGCTTGCCAACATAGGAGAGGCATTCTCTGAAGGAAGGGGCGAATGTCCCGCAGTTCAGCGGCCCGACTCATCTGACTGAAATCGGCGTATATCTTTTAATGGACACCAATGGACTCGAACAGCAAGGCGGGCGGCCGGCGGGTTCGACAGAAAAGTTTCACGATCACCGCGACATCTAGTCGCCTCGCGAAGGGGCTGCTGGCGATACCGCGCAAGTTCGACAGTTGGTTCCCGCCTGACACACGAGAGATACAGGTCGCTTTCGACGACGAAGAGCGCGCAAGGGGCCTCACCTTTCGTCCATATGACACCTCGGCAAAGGAAAGCCGAATATTCGGCTTGGGAAGGTGGTTCTCCTCTAGGGGCGTGCGTGAGGGTGACCTGATCTCGATATCGGTCGAGGACCGAAGCGCACTTCTCTATCGCGTATCGCTGGACCGTTATCTGCAGGAACAAGAAGAGCAGAAGGCCCGGCGGAGCCTGCACAGCGCGCCATCTGACCCTGAGGCGTACCGTCAATTGGGCGCGCTGGCTAAGCTCACTCGACGGAGACTGAGCGAGGTGGCTCAGGGCGAACTTTTACGAATCGCACAATCCTCCGAACGGCGTCCGCGCCCCGAAACGGCTGTAGCGGCAGCGGGCCGGCGCGCAAGCACGCCGCCAGGTATCCGGGTATTGCTTCGGGAGCTGTACAGTGGAAAGTGTCAGATCTGCTCATTTACATTTCAGATGAGGGACGGCGAACCCTACTTTGAAGTCCACCACCTTGACCCGAATCTGGGGCACCATCCGACCAACCTGCTGGTGGTGTGTCCCAACTGTCATGCCCAATTCGAGCACGCCGAGATAACCGACCTTAAGTGGATTGGGAACTGGCTTGTTGGAGTAACCATTAACGGCAAGCGCTTCCGGATCCGGCAGACCCTCGCTCATGACCCGGTCCGAAGGGTGGGGCTCGCATTGTTGCTTGCTCTCGCGTTCTCCCAAGCCCGGAAGGGACCCGCTCGAAACCGTATTTGGGAATGAATTCCCCCGGGATCAGTGGGTTGCTTCTGGCATTACGCCCCTCTCGCTTTCGGTTCCGCCCTCTACTAAGGAGCCGACGTTACCGGCGTCCCCTTCTGCGCTGACGACCGGGGTTTGGCTCCCGGGGAGGTGGACCCACCTTCGGACGCCGCCTTTCGCCCCGAGGCGAGTCCCTGACTATTATGTGCGGCCTCAGCCCCTCAACTTCGTCCGCGAGCTCCCGCAAGCGAGCAGCGTCCAGGCATCCGACGCAAAGAAAATTCTTGTCACGCTTCTCCGCTGCGTCTCGGGCCTTTCGCCAATTAGGCGCTTCGATGTAAAAGATTCCAAGGCTCGGCGGGTCGAATCCGCAGTCATCTCTGTCTACACCGAGCGCTAAATACCTCATGGAGAACCTCCGAGTGCGGATGGACAGCCGTCGCGCTGAACCTTTGTTCTCACACCGCTGAAAAGGCAGAGGGGGGTCTCGCATGGAGCAGCCTCAAGCCAAAGTCACAGTGCGGCCACTTGGACTTGTGGTTGTTCACCTTGTCCGTGATCTTGGCGAGCAGGAGCCCGTTCGGCTTCAGGACGCGCCTGGCTTGTTTCAGAAAGGGTGGATAGAGGTAGCTCAGATTCCAGTCTTGCTCCTTGCCGCATTCCACGAAAGCTCCGAAATCCACATCGAAACGCTTGCGGCTCTTATCCCGTCGTTGAGGCCCTACATGCGGCGGATCGTAGACGATGGCGCCAAATTGGGAAGACCTGACCCCTTTCATAATCCGATTATCCGCGACGATCTTCGGCCTGTATTGCGGGTCTATATCCATCGAAACGACGCGCCGCTTGGACCCTTTCCAGAACCGGCCGGCGTTATGCGTAGAGTCCAATATCGGCTCAACCGGAATGGTCGGGTAAAAGCGGAAGATGGCCTCAAGGAGCTCACCATCCGTTCCCTCCCACACACTGCTGAGCGGCCGGTACGAACCGTTGCCGTTGCCATTGCCGTTCATTGGATGTCCGCCAGTGCAGTATTCTAACAGAAATTGACTCGCGCTCACGGCGTGTCCCATACCCAACCCTCCGATTAGCATAATCGGCAGACCAAGACTGATTAATGAATGAAAGTTAGGAGTGAAAGTTCGCTGCGATGGCTTGAAAAGCTGTTCCCGCAAACGGCATGGCTTCCATGCCGTGGGGGCGACAGTTGCGAACTGTAAAAATGCCGGCGGCGGATAGCCGGTGCCGTGCCGTGCGCGGCCTCGCAGCTTGACTTCGCTTCTCGCGAAGATTAAGATTTTATTTTCCGCGCCCGGCGGGCTCTCCAGCCTGTGGGTAGGACGCCGGATGAGCCAAGTTCAAAGCCTGCTAGGATTTCTCCGACCTTACAGACTGCGTTTCGCCATGGCTGTGGTCCTGATGGCTGTGGTGGGCGCTTGCGAGGCGATTACCGCCCTGCTCATCAAGCCTGTGGGCGACAATGTCCTCAAACCTGGGGCCAGTTCGTCCGGCATCCGGCTTTTCGATCTTCCCTGGAACCATCACACCGTCTATCTGCAAGACTTTTTCCCCGGTCACATCCACAATGTCTGGACCGTCGTGGCGCTTGCGATCATCGCCGTTTCCATTGTGAAGGGCATCTCGCAGTATAGCGCCACGGTCAGCATCAATTTTATTGGCCAATCCGCTGTCCGGAACCTTCGCAATCAGCTTTACGCCAAAATCGTTGAGCAGTCGATGGCCTTTTTCAAGCGGAACCCTACTGGCCGTCTGATGTCGGCAATCAGCAACGACACTGACAAAATTCAGTATGCGGTTTCCCAGGTGTCTGCGGATTTCCTGAGATATTCCTTTACCCTGATTGGGTTACTTGCAGTCATCTTCTCCGTCGATTGGAAACTGGCCATGGCATCGCTTTTGCTGGTCCCCCTGGTGGTTTTGCCATCAGCCAACATCGGAAGATCGATCCGCCGTTCCAGCCGTTCCAGCCAGGACAGAATGGCCGACATCAACAACCTCGTTCAGGAGACTTTCACGGGAATCGGTATCGTAAAGGCTTTTGTGATGGAGCACTTTGAAGTCGCGCGGTTCAAGGCGGCGACACACAAGCTGCTCCACACCAACATGCGCTGGGTGAGGGCGCAGGCTGTGACGGCCCCGCTGATGGAACTTCTGGGCGCGATCACCGTCGCCGGGCTTCTGCTATATGAGCGCAATGAAATTCTCCACCATGCGCAGACGATGGGCGGATTTCTCGTTTTCCTTTATGCGCTGATCAAGATGTACGAGCCGATCAAGCGGTTGACGGGCGTCAACAACGCCGTGCAGCAGGCCGTTGGAGCTTCCGAACAGGTTTTCCAGTTTCTGCAGATCAGTCCCGAGGTAAAAGAAAAACACAGCGCGCTAGAATTGCCCGTTTTTAAGGATGAGATCGTTTTTGACGATGTGGACTTTGAATATGAACCGGGTGTGCCGCTGCTGCAAGACGTCAATCTGAGAATCAGGAAGGGTGAAGTTGTGGCGCTGGTGGGATCGAGCGGGGCCGGAAAAACAACCCTGGCCAGCCTGCTCCCCAGGTTCTATGATGTTACTCGCGGGCGGCTGCTGGTTGACGGCCACAACGTGCGTGATCTCAAACTGGGTTCGCTGCGCTCCCAGATCGGAATGGTCACGCAGGGAACCATCCTTTTTAACGACACCATTTTCAACAACATCTGCTATGGTAACGGGTCGCGGACCCGGGCTGATGTGGAAGAGGCGGCCCGTGCCGCGCTGGCACACGACTTCATTACCGAGAGGCCCGGCGGATACCAGGGCATGATCGGCGAGCGCGGCCAGCGTCTTTCCGGCGGGCAGCGGCAGCGCCTGGCGATTGCTCGCGCGCTGCTGAAGAATTCTCCGATTCTGATCCTGGACGAAGCCACGTCGGAGCTGGATACGGAATCCGAAGCCCTGGTGCAAAAGGCGCTGGGAAACCTGATGTCGGGCCGAACGGTCCTTGTGATTGCCCACCGGCTCAGCACGGTCCGGCGCGCGGACCGCATCGTGGTGCTGGACCGCGGGACCATCTCGGAAGTGGGCACGCACGAGGACCTGGTGACGCGTGGCGGAATATATCAGCGCCTGCACGAACTTCAATTCGTGGACAGCGAAGCGTAGGCCTGCCAGACGCGGAAGCGGCGGTGGCAAGGGTGGCGTGAGCGAAAATGGTCCGGAGCATGACAGGGTATAGTAAAGTACGGCTTGAAGATGGCGGGTTGTCCCTGAACGTCGCCGTCAAGGCGGTGAACCATCGCTTTCTCGATCTGCAGTTCCGAATGCCCATGGCGCTTTCGCCGATGGAACCGGCCTTGCGCGGGATCGTGAAACGCCACATCGTCCGAGGGCATGTGGAAGTCAGCGTCAATCTGGATGCCGCGGGCGCGGAAGAATTGAAAGTGAACCGCGAGGTGTTGAAAGCCTACATCAAGATTTGCCGCGAAGTGCAGGATGAACTGGGCTCCGCGGCCGGACCGGACATCGTGCAGCTCCTGAGAGTTCCCGGAGTTTTGTCGAACGAAAACGAGCTCTCAGACAAGGAACTGGCGGCAGTCCGGAAGATTCTCGAAGCTGCCCTGACGGAAGCGCTCGAAACGCTGAATTCGATGCGGGACCGCGAGGGCTCGGCGCTGGAGAAAGATATACTCGACCGCCTCGACCGCCTGGAGTCCCTGCGGAAATCCATCGGCAAACTGGCCCGCCGCATACCCCAATACGCACAACAGCGGCTGGAGAACCGCCTGCACGAGCTGCTGGGCGCCGTACACGTTGACGCCGCGCGGCTTGCCCAGGAAGTCGCTTATCTGGTCTCGCGGTCGGACATCGCCGAGGAACTGACCCGTTTTCAAAGCCACCTGGTCCAGGCGCGCCAACTGATAGCCGAAAACCCTGAGGTAGGGAAGAAACTCGATTTCCTGCTGCAGGAATTGAACAGGGAAGCCAATACGCTGCTGTCAAAAACGTCGGACGTACCTCAGATCGGCGGGGAGGTTGGACGCCAGGCGATCGAAATGAAATCGGAAATTGAGAAGATACGCGAGCAGGTGCAAAACATCGAGTGAGCCCACCCGGACCCAACGTGCTGCCCAGCAGGCTTGGCAGCGTCTTCGTGATCTCCGCGCCTTCGGGCGCGGGCAAGACCACCCTGATCCAGAAGCTCAGGGTCTCGGTGCGCGGTCTGGTGTTCTCCGTCTCTTACACCACGCGCCCTCCGCGCGCGGGAGAAAAACACGGTCGCGAGTACTTTTTTGTTTCGCAGCAGGAATTCAGGCGGCGGGCGGCGCAAGGCGAATTCGTGGAATGGGCGCGGGTCCACAGCCAATATTACGGAACTTCCTGGCGCACGCTGCGGGAGGCTCAGGAAGTTGGCCAGGACATTCTGCTGGATATCGACGTCCAGGGACATAGAAAGCTGCGCCGGCGGATTCCGGACACCGTGAGCGTCTTTGTGGTGCCGCCGTCCTTCGCTGACCTTGAAGAACGGCTTCGCCGCCGCCATGAGGACCCTCCCGAGGTTATTGCCGAACGCCTTGCAATGTCGCGCCGGGAAGTGGCACATTGGAAGGAGTATGATTACGTGATTGTGAACGATCGGCTTTCCACTGCTGCCCAGGCCCTCCGCAATATTGTGCTTGCTTCGCGCTTGCGCCGCAGGTGTCAGGACCGGCGCGTCAGGGAGATTATTGGAAAGTTTATTGGAGGATAGATGGAGTTACCCAACAACATTGACAGCAAATTCCGCTACATTCTCATTGCCGCCAAGCGGGCCCGGCAGCTTCAGTCGGGCGTCAGGCCGCTCGTCCAGACGCACACGAAAAAGGCCACCAAGGTTGCGCAGCAGGAAGTATCTGCCGGCCTGATCCCATTCGAAGTGATTGAACCGAAAACCGAGGGCGACAAGGGTTAATGCTGGCCCGCCGGGAGCCTGGCCTGGGACATACGCTTCGTGAGTGCAAGGATTCGGGGACTGAACGTCAGATGACATCCGGTTGCCAAACCAAACCCTGCCCAGGAACTTCCCGCCGGACTTCGCGGCTGAGGACCAAGTGATGCGTGTGGCGCTGGGAGTTACGGGCGGAATAGCCGTTTATAAGGCGGCGGAACTGCTTCGCATGCTTCAGGACCGCGGCCTTGACGTTCAGGTGGTGATGTCCGCCGGGGCGCGCAACTTTGTAACACCGTTAACTTTCGCGGCGCTCTCCGGCCACAAGGTCATCACGGAACTGTTCGGTGAAAGCGGCGAAGAGCCCAACGTCGAGAGCGCCATTGAGCACATTGCCGTGGCGCAAGGGATCGATGCTCTCGTCATCGCGCCCGCAACGGCGAATGTCATTGCCAAAATGGCCGGCGGGATCGCTGACGATTTCCTCACCACGCTGTGTCTGGCAACGAAAGCTCCGATCATTGTCGCTCCCGCCATGAACGTCAATATGTGGGAAAACGAGGCGACGCAGCGGAACCTGCAAACGTTGCGCTCACGCGGCATCCGGGTCCTCGAACCCGACGAAGGTTATCTGGCCTGTGGAATGATCGGGTCAGGCCGCCTCGCCTCGATCGAATCAATTGTTCAGGCTGTTTTTGAAACCCTGCACCTGCGCGATGACTTGAGGGAAGAAACGGTCCTGATCAGCGCAGGTCCAACCGAAGAACCTCTGGACCCGGTCCGATATATCACCAACCGTTCTTCCGGCAAGATGGGGTATGCGTTGGCCGAGGCATGCCGATGGCGAGGCGCCACGGTAATCCTGGTCAGCGGCCCGACGCGGCTTCCGCCGCCTGCCGGCGTCGTCGTCGAAAATGTCCGCACTACCGCCGAAATGAGCGAAGCTATGCTGCGCTGCCTTGACCGGGCGACGATGGTTTTGATGGCTGCCGCGGTGGTGGACTTTGTGCCGGCCGTCGTCGAAACCGAAAAGATCAAGAAGCGGCGCGGCGGTATGAACCTGGAATTTAAGCTAACGCAGGACATTCTTGCGGAGATTTCGCGCCGGCGGACAGACCATCAACTCATCGTCGGCTTTGCGGCGGAAACGAACCACCTGCTCGAAAATGCGGCCGCGAAGGTGCGCGAGAAAAGTCTGGACATGATCGTGGCGAATGACGTGACCGAGGCCGGCGCGGGTTTCGAGTCTGACACCAACATCGTCACGCTGGTTTTTCCTGACGGCCAGGTGAAACCGCTCGAAAAGATGAGCAAATTGGATGTGGCGAACGCCATTCTTGATGAAGCGATCGGGTTGCGCTCAAAACGCGCGGCGGCAGGCAAGCGCTAAGGCAGTCTTTTTCGGGACATCAGGCGATGGACGAACGGCAGAGAGCAAAAGTGAAGGCCAGGCTGGAGTTCTACGAGGAATTGGGCATCGAGGAGTTCTACATCCGGCGGACTGAGGTTGCGAAGGCAGCTCCCAGCCGCCAACGGGCCGTGCCCGCCAGTGCGGCAACACAAACCGTCTCTGCGAAGATGAAACCTGAATCCAGACCGCAACCTATGGATGCGCCTGTGATACCGGGGGTCCCCCAGCACAAACCCGGCGCTACGCCCCAGGCTGCCGCAGCGCCCGGCCCCGCGGCCCGGTCCATGAGCCTGTTTGAATCTGTATCGCCGACAACGGTTCCGCGGGAACATGAAACTCTGGAAGAAATCCGGGCAGACCTGGGTGACTGCAGCCGCTGCCGCCTGGCCGCCGGCCGCCACACGATTGTCTTCGGCCAGGGCAACCCTCATGCCGAGCTGGTTTTTGTGGGTGAAGGTCCGGGAGCTGACGAAGACATCCAGGGACTTCCCTTTGTGGGCCGGGCCGGTCGTCTGCTGAACCGCATGATCGAGCTGGCCGGCATGAAGCGCGAGGACGTTTATATCTGCAACGTCGTGAAGTGCCGTCCGCCCGACAATCGCACGCCGCTTCCGGACGAGATCGAAACCTGCTCGCCGTTTTTGCTGCGCCAGATCAGGACGATCAAGCCTCGCCTGATCTGCTGCCTGGGGGCCCCGGCCGTCAAGACGCTCCTCGGGGTCAAAGAAGGCATTACGAAGATTCGCGGGCAGTTTTACGACTTTCAAGGGGCCAAAGCCCTGCCGACATTTCACCCTGCTTATGTTCTCCGCAATCCGCGGGAAGAAAAGGTCCTTCGCGACGATTTTCAGAAGATCGTCGAGTTCCTGAACTCACCCCGCTGAAGCTGTGCTGCCTGCTTGCCTTGCTCTTATCAATAGCATCGCCACGAAACTGGCCTTCACCTTGCGGTAATTTATGCAGACGATTGTGAGTCAAAGCAGGAAAAATACGATCTCGCAGCGCCAGCGCCGGAATCTCGATGGCTTTGGAAAGCAATATGCCAGAGGGAATGGAAACGGCCAGGCCCATCAGCAGAAAGCGGAAGTCGAACCGCCCTTTGAACAGCAGGGGCCACGTCACCCCATGCCAAAGGTAGATCGAGTAGGAATGCTTTCCGATATAGGACATCGCGCGCGCCAACGGGCCGTTGGAAGCCGGTCTTTCTACGACGGACAGAAAGATGCAGGAATAGCCGATGTAGAGCAGCGTAGGTCCATAGACGTTGATGAACGCGTTGTAAGCAGGGACCATCAGGGCTGGAACCAGGAACGGAACTGCGACTGCCCACAGAGGTTTTTGCGTGAGCCACGCAAAGGCCCGTGCGCGAAAGTGCTTGAGATAACCGAGGAAAACGCCCGCGAAAAGGGAGTCAATCCGGAATTGAGTCTCCGCGTGAATTGCAACCCAGTTCATTCCGTAGGCGTGTGCCGCGATACGGAGGCCAAGGCAGGCAAAGAAAAGAAAGGCAAATATCCAGGGCACCGCGGCAAAGGGATCGGAGCGGCTCGAAGAGAATTTCAGGAGGACCAGAAGGAGAATCGGCAGGAGCAGGTAAAAGTGTTCCTCGACAGCGAGCGACCAAGTGTGATCCCAGATGTGCGCGCCATAATTCTGAATGAAAAGGCATTCATTGAGCAATCCTGGGTGCGTGTTGTGAGCGGCAAAAAGCGCGGCGCCGGTCAGGGCCATCATCACGTAAAACGACGGATAGATTTTGAAGCCGCGACGGATCCAGAATCGCTTTACCTGAAGGGTTCCTGCGCGCTTGTATTCATCGAACAACAAGCCGGAAATCAGGTAGCCGGAGAGTACGAAGAAGAGATCAACACCGGTCCAGCCGAAATTAAAGAAAACCCGAATGCGGCTGAAGTGGTAAAGCACCACGAGCAATATGGCGACGCCGCGCAGGATGTCGAGAGCCTGATTTCTTGGCTTCATATTGTGCTGCTCCATCATCAGATGCGGAGGCGCCTGACAAAAGGGCGTCGAAAGGATAACCGATGGTAGGCTGTTCAGCAAGTGTTAAAAGGGTAATCATTGTGGTTTGCCTGCTGGCTTCCGGCCTCTGGCTCACGGCTCCTGCCTTTTGCCAGGCAAAAACCACCATCTCCGACACCATTCACGCTCCGGATGGATCGCTGCCCTCGGGCCAGATCGTCATCTCGGCCACCAGCACGTTCACGGCCGCCGATGGCGCGGTCGTCTTTCAGGGCACGGCGGCCACGGCCACGGCTACTGTGCCCAGCGGTGCGCTCGTGGCGTATCCGTAACCGTCGAGGGCGGTGAGATGGGACAGTTGTTCTGTAAATGTGGAGAGAGGATGGCCCTGAGGCGCTGTCACGGTTTGCGTCTCGGGAACGATGTGTGGGGCATTGGCGGCGCGCCCAACTTCTGGCTGGTCTGCCCGCACCGCCGGCCCTGGAACTTCTGGCGCCACACCGCGCCGATCCGGCAGGCGTGACTGTGGTAGGCCCTTGGCCTGTGGGTTCGCGGCAACGTGATCGAGCTGCTGATTCGGGATTTCGGGTAGCCAGCGCGATCGGATGGTTGCTTGCCGGTCCTTCCACTGAGGTCTTGTGGTTTTGCCTGGCCTGATGTTGGTGGCCAGGCCGCAGTAAAAGGTCATTGAGATCGCGGCTGGCGTTCCGGGCCGACAGCCTCTAAAACAGGCCCTCCACGCCGCCGCTTACTTGTATCTGCGAGCCTTTGTGTCAGCACTTCCGTCACTTGTGCCAAAACATCCGTCACTTTGTGCCATTACTTCCGTTCGCCCACAGCTCTCCGGGCTGCCCTGCGGCAGACGATGCTAGAATGGTCGTATCGCGTTGTTTCCTGGGCCGGCAGGCAAACGGGACCAATGGCAGGCAGTCCGAATTGGATTTTCTGATGGACCTCAAGGCCAAAATCCAGAATCCGCTTATCCCCGTCACATTTTTTGAGATGGTATCTCCTCCCGCCGAGAAGCCGGAGGCGCTCAAGTCTGCGATGTCAGAGGTCGCCAGAATTAAAGGTCTGGCCGACGCTATCAATCTTCCCGAAATTCATGATGAGTCCCGGGGCGGCGAAAGGACCTTCAAATTCGTTGAGAGAATTGAGCCGCGGCGTCTCGGCGCGAAAATCCGCAAAGAGCTCGGTTTGGATGTTGTGATCAATCGCTGCGTGGTGTACCAGCCCGATCAGGCCCGGTGGGTCCGAGAAACGCAGGAGAAATTCGACATCAGCAATTTAATCCTCGTCGGCGGGGAATCGAGCGACATCCAGTATGCCGGCCCCAGTGTCATCGAGACGGCGCGAGAAATACGCGCCGCGGGTCTGCAGGCGGCCTTGGGAGGAATCAGCATTCCCAGCCGCGCCAATGAGGTGGACCGCATCCGGCGCAAGGTGGCGGAGGGACTCTGCTTTTTCACCACCCAGGTTTTGTTCGACTCGAATGACATCGTCTGGCTGATTCAACGCCTTAACGGACTTGAAGCCCGTGTCTTCCTGAGCTTTGCTCCCGTCACGCATCACCGTGACATTGAATTCCTGCGCTGGCTGGGAGCCGATGTTCCGGCCGACCTCGATCGCTTTCTTCTCCATAATAAAACCAGTGGAGAAACTTCTTCCCGCGACGCTGAGGAAGCCTTCGAGCGTTGCCTGAATCTCGCGCAGAGAATCCTGATGGACGTTTTTGACAATCTCCCCCCTGATCCCCCGCCCCTTGGAATCAATATCGAGCACATCAACCGCCGAAACATGGGTTTTGCTGTGCGAATGCTGGACAAGCTCGGGACTTTCTATGCCCATCTTGTGGCGGCCCGCCGACGCGCCAGCTTGGTATGAAACACGCCAGAAGGCAGCCCTCTATTGAGGATTGCAAAATATAGCGAAGTTTTCGCGTAGCGCCGGTCCCGCCAAGCGGGACCGGCCTTGGTAAATGCCGCCGAGACAGCGGCGCTACAAAAACAAGGTGTCACTAGATTATGCAACCTTCGCTAATCAGCCGGACAGATGAATTGTTTGGATGAGGCGTTATTGGCTCAGGACGAAGCGGCGGCAGCTTGTTCCCGGCGCGTTTTTTCCCTATCGTTGAGATAACGCTCGCGGCTTTCCTGGATGGCCTTGCGGGCTTCCCGTGGACCTTTCCAGCCTTCCATGCGGGTCTTCTTGCCCTCAAGCTCCTTGTAGATGGTGAAGAAGTGTTCGATTTCGGTCAGAACGTGGGGGAAGATCTGGTCGATGGTGTGAATCTGGTCGTAGCGCGGATTGCGGTCGGGCACCGAAATAATCTTGGTGTCCGGCCCCTGGTCATCCACCATGGCCAGCAATCCCAGCGGGCGTACTTCCAGCATGCAGCCCGTAAACGTCGCCTCGTCGGCAGAGACCAGGACATCCAGCGGATCGTTGTCCTCCGCCAGTGTACCGGGGATAAATCCGTAGTCGCCCGGGTAGTGCATGGGGGAATAAAGAGTACGGTCCAGACGAAACACGCCGAGCGTT
Organism: Terriglobia bacterium; assembly: GCA_035712365.1. NCBI lineage: Bacteria > Pseudomonadati > Acidobacteriota > Terriglobia > Terriglobia bacterium. The sequence continues at coordinate 257,149 of DASTAW010000048.1, read as the reverse complement.
TTATCGTATTCGTATTTGTTCGACGAGTTCTTTGGGATTTCCACAATCATCCGCACAATTTCCGGCGAGTGTGGACCTGGATCAAGGTCGTGTATCAGGTTGGACATGTGTTCCGCCCGCTCAAATTCAGGCTATATTGTAACAGAAGCGGGAAGGAATGCATTCCAGTCCCACGGCGTTGCCCGTTGGCCGCCTGGTGCTTTCAAATTCTCACCTGTACCTTTGGCGCCCGAACGCTCTGTTGCTGGAAGCCCTCACCATCATGAAGGCGTGGTTTGCCGCGCTGGTTGCCTGAGTGAGTGCTGCGGCGCTTTGCCCTCCATCCGCTGGTGAACATTGCTGCGACAAGTCAGAAAAACACGCGACAACTGACAGCCGGAGACAGCAGGAATGGCGCAACTACTTTCCGTTAACGTTGGTCTTCCGCGCGATATCGCATGGCGCGGCAGAACGGTCCACACCGCGGTTTGGAAACATTCCGTTCAGGACCGGCGGATGGTGCGTCGGCTCAACATTGATGGTGATGGGCAGGGAGACTTAGCCGGCCACGGAGGCGAGCAACGAGCAGTCTTCGTTTACCAGATGGACTCTTACCACTACTGGGAAGATCGACTGCGGCGAAGAAATTTCACCTATGGACAATTCGGAGAAAATTTCACCATCGAGGGCCTTCCTGACGATGACGTGTGCATTGGTGATCGTTATCGAATTGGGAGCGCCTTGTTCGAGGTGACCCAGCCGCGCGTCACCTGCTATCGGGTCGGCATTCGGATGGATGAGCCGCGGATGGCGGCCTTGCTTACGGCGAGTGGCAAACCCGGATTCTATTTTCGTGTGCTGGAGGAGGGGGCGGTTGGCGCAGGCGACGAAATCGTCAAGGTGGCCGACGGCCCTGAGCGCATGACCGTCGCTGCCACCAACGCCCTCTTGTACCTGCCCGGCCATCCGGCCGTAGAACTGGAGCGGGCGTTACGCGTTTCCGCCCTTAGTCCTGGGTGGCGCGCTTCTTTTCTAACCCTGCTGGAGGAAGAACAGAGTGGGAAGCCGGTCACCGGGAATCCTGGGCTCGCTCCGCCCGGCAGTCCACCGCCTGCGTGGACGGGATTTCGTCCACTCCAAATTGCGCAGAAGGAAAGCGAAAGCAGTTCTGTGGTCTCCCTCGAATTAGAATCAGCGGACGATCACCCCCTCGTCCTCCCCTTGCCTGGCCAGTTCGTGGTCCTGCGCCTGCAACCAGGACCCAGCGCTGCGCCGCTGCTGCGCTGCTACTCACTCTCGGGCCCCCCCAGAATTGACCGCTATCGCATAAGCATCAAGCTGGAGCCGAACGGTGCTGCAAGCGCTTACTTCAATACTCAAACGAAGGTCAGTGACGTGTTGGATGTAAGCGCTCCAAGGGGCGGTTTCACGCTGCGGCCAGGCAGTGGGCCGGTGGTGCTGCTCAGCGCGGGCATCGGAGCAACGCCCGTCATGGCGATGCTGCACGCGCTGGTTGGCGAGAACTCGCAACGAGAGGTCTGGTGGTTGTTTGGGGCGCGCAATCGGAAGAACCACCCCTTCGCCCAGGAGTCACGAGACCTTCTGAAGGCCTTGCCGCACAGCCGGAGCCACGTCCAATACAGCCGCCCTGGTCCTGATGATCGGCTGGGCTTGGACTACGACGCCCCTGGGCGGCTCGACTTAGCAGTCCTTAAGAAGCTTGGGACGCCACGCGAGGCCGACTTCTATTTGTGCGGACCTCCTGCATTTCTGGAGGACCTGGGGTCAGGCCTTGCATCCTGGGGTGTGAGCAACGGACACATCAACACCGAAATCTTCGGCTCGGGCAAGTCGAGTACGCCGGGAGTGATATATGGACCTCACAAGCTGCCGCACCAGCCGGTGAGCTCGCCCGGCACTGGACCTCGCGTGTCTTTCGCCCGCAGCAACCTGGCAGTTCGCTGGAGCCCTGCATTCCATAGCCTGCTCGAGCTCGCTGAGGCCTGCGACGTCCCGGTGAAGTGGTCGTGCCGCACTGGAGTGTGCCATAGCTGCGAATGCGGCTTGATTGAGGGCGACGTCAGTTATGACCCAACGCCGCTCGAGCCGCCTGCGGACGGCAATCTGTTGACGTGCTGCTCGCAGCCGCTACGCGACCTCATTATCGACTTGTGATGCTGATGGCTTGGGAGTCCGGTATCTCTTGAAGGAATCAGCATCGTGGTCCCACACTAGCCAGTCTGGTTTGTGTAGCATAGAATCCTGCCATGGGTGAATCCCAATCCAGGCCGAAAACCAGCCGCCGCAGTAAATCCAGACCCACACTGGTGAACGTGGCCGTGCTGGCAGCATTGCAGCGGCCGCTCACCTATTCTGTGCCGGAAACGCTGAACATTCGGATCGGCCAGAGAGTGCTGGTTCCCGTGGGCGCGCGACGCGCCACAGGCATCGCGGTTGCCGCTGCTCCACCGTTGCCCCCCGGCATTGACGCGCGGCCGGTAATTCAGGCGCTTGATCCCGAGCCGGTGCTTTCGCCGGAACTCCTGACGCTGGGATTGTGGATTGCAGAATACTACGTCTCGCCGCTTGGTGAAGTGTTCCGCGCCATGCTGCCTTTGCGGTCGCACTCCCGCAGGGTCCGGGTAGTTCGGTTGACGGAGACGGGGCGAAAACGTCTGGGCGAGATGTCACACAGCCTGCTGGAAGAAGCCCGGCAGAGCGCCGAGCTGAAGCTGTTAAAGCATGTGTCAGACCACCCGGCAGTAACTCTTGAATCGCTACGCCTGAGGTTTGAAGCCACTTCACCCGGCCTTGTCCGCCAGGCGATTGAGAAACGCCTCCTGGAAATTGCGAGCGTCGAGCGCGAACGCCGCGAAAGAAAGGTGATGGCCGTCCGTATTGCGGGTCCTCTGGGCGGCGGGCCGACGAAGCTCTCACCGGTGGCCCGCCGCATTATCGAGGAACTCGGCCGCGCTGGAGAGATAAACGACCATCGGGAGCTTTTGAAATCCACGCGCGGCTCCATGGCCCACCTGGAGAAACTGCACGAGCAGGGATTGATCGAGTTTACCGATCCTGTGGATGGAGATGTCAAGCCCGCTGGGGTTTCCGAATTTCGCCACACGCTGACAGAATGCCAAAGACTGGCTCTCGAAGATCTGACGGATCGCCTGCATCGCGGCGAGTTCAGCGTCGTGTTGCTGCATGGCATCACGGCAAGCGGCAAGACGGAAATCTACATGCGGCTGGTTGAGAGCTGCCTTGAATCCGGTAAGACCGCCTTGATTCTTGTGCCAGAAATCGCTTTGACTCCGGCCCTTCACGAGCAGTTTCGGCTGCGCTTCGGAAGCGCCATGGCCGTGTTGCACAGCGGCCTTGCCGAGGGCCAGCGCCACGACGCCTGGTGGCGCGTGCGGCGTGGCGAGGCCCGCGTCGTGCTGGGAACGCGCTCCGCCGTGTTTGCTCCACTGGAAAACCTGGGCGTCATCATCGTGGACGAAGAGCATGAATCCGGCTACAAACAGGAACAGACGCCGCGTTATCATGGGCGGGACACGGCCGTTGTGCGCGCGCGGTTGTCGAAAGCGCTTGTCGTTCTCGGGTCTGCCACGCCGTCGCTTGAAAGCTACGCCAACGCGGAAAAAGGGAAATACCACAAGGTGACGCTGAGCGAGCGTGTGGGCCGGCGCCCGCTTGCCCGCGTGGAGATCATCGACATGCGGGAAGAGTTCCGGCAGACGCAGACGCAGGCGCCTATCTCGCGCCGCTTGAGGGAGGAGGTGGAAGCCAAGCTGCGAGCCGGACAACAGACCATGTTTCTCCTTAACCGTCGCGGCTATTCCTGGTTCCTGCTTTGCCGAAGCTGCGGACAAACGGAACGATGCGTAAACTGCTCGATCTCACTGACCTATCACCGGCGTGAAAACCGCCTGATCTGCCACTACTGCGGCTATCAGGCGTCTGTGCCGGCGCGCTGCCGGTCGTGCGGCAGTGAACACCTGCATTATGTCGGGGAAGGAACAGAGAAGCTGGAACAAAAGCTCGCCGAAATGTTTCCCACAGCACGGGTGGCAAGGCTCGACCGCGACGCAGCCCGGCGGCCGGGCCAGTACCTTAAAATCCTGTCGGATTTTCGGGGAGGGAAAATTGATATCCTGGTCGGGACCCAGATGATCGCCAAAGGGCACGATTTCCCAGGCGTGACGCTGGTGGGCATTGTTTCCGCTGATACTTCCCTTTCGCTGCCGGATTTTCGCGCTGCTGAGCGGACGTTTCAGCTTTTGACGCAGGCAGCGGGACGCGCGGGGCGCGGCGAATCGCCCGGCAGGGTGCTCGTCCAGACTTTCTACCCGGAGCATTACGCAATCCGATTTGCCGCCGAACAAAATTACAGCAAGTTCTTCAACAAGGAATTACACTTTCGCCGCATGATGCACTATCCTCCGGCCGCCGCGCTCGCTGATGTCGTGGTGCAGGACAAGAGGCTCGAACACGCAGCGCAGTTAGCGGCGGAGGTTGGAAGGTTCTTCGAGGGTTTGGGTGACATGGTTCGCGGAGTTCGCATCCTGGGACCCAGCCCCGCGCCGCTGGCCAGAATTGAAGGGTTCTATCGCATCCAGTTTCTGCTGAAGGCGTCATCGCGCGCGAGACTGAACGCGATCCTTCGGCGGCTGGCGGAAGAGTGCGGCCAGTGGGGCGTGCCGTCACATGCGCTGACGATCGACATGGACCCGGCGAGTCTAATGTAGCCGATACGGCCTCGCGGAGACTCCCAGCCGGTGCGGCCGTTCCGCTGGCAGTAGTGGGTGAAAACGCCGTGCGCTCCCAGGAGACAGGCGAACCTCTTTCCTGGTCTGCGAATCCGTGCTTGTCTCAACCGCAAGAGGGCCCGCTTTAACCATCCTGGCTGTCACTCGCGCCCCAACACGGAGTCAGGTGGTTCAGGGAATCGACTGCAGCTCTTTCCCGGGTTTGAAGCGGACGGCCTTGCCAGGCTGGATATTGACCTCGGCTCCGGTGCGCGGGTTTCTGCCAATTCCGGTCTTGCGAGGCTTCACATTGAAGACGCCAAATCCGCGCAGTTCTATTCGATCTCCCTTGGCCAGGGCCTTCTTCATCGAACCAAAAACAGTCTCGACGGCGATCTCAGCTTTGGTCTTGGTAATTCCAGTACGGTTGACAACATCGTTGACGAGGTCGAGCTTAATCAAAAGGAACCTCCTGAAAACACAGGATTTTATCGTAAAAAGCCGGTTCGGCGTTGTCAAGTTGTTTTCTCCTGTATTATGATGCGGAGCTTTACCAGTTTCATGGAAAGGCCGCCCGCCCGAGGATAAATCGCTAAGTTGCGCGCAGCCAATTCTAGCTATGGGAGTGTCGATGTCTGTCAAAAATGACCGCTGGATCCGCCGAATGGTGCGGGAAAACAGGATGATTGAGCCGTTCGCTGAAAACCAGAAACGCGATGGCGTCATCTCGTACGGACTCTCTTCCTACGGTTATGACCTGCGAGTGGCTGATGAATATAAGATTTTCACCAACGTCAACAACTCGATCGTGGATCCGAAGAGTTTTGACGAGCGCTCCTTCGTCGAGTTCAAGGGGCCCGTCTGCATTGTTCCCCCCAATTCCTTTGCGTTGGCGCGGTCGGTGGAATACTTCAGGATTCCTCGCAGCGTCTTGACAATCTGCGTGGGTAAATCGACTTACGCCCGTTGTGGCATTATCGTGAATGTGACGCCACTGGAACCAGAATGGGAAGGATTTGTGACGCTCGAAATCTCGAACACCACACCCTTGCCCGCACGTGTGTATTCGAACGAAGGATTATGCCAGATTGTGTTTTTCGAGTCCGACGAGGTTTGCGAAACTTCCTACAAGGACAAGAAGGGCAAATATCAGTCGCAGCAGGGTATCGTACTGCCCCGAATTTGATGCGAATGCGAAGGCTCGCCGTATTGCTGCTCCTGTCGGCAGCTTGTTTTCAAGCGCCGGCCAAGGGCGCCGGCGTGCTTCAGGCAGAGCGATCCCCTGCACAGCGGGAACGGCCCTCCGCAGCCATGCCCAAAGTCGAGGCACCGACCGCCCCGAAAGGTTACAAACTTTCACCCCAGAAGAAAGCTGAGGCACTTGCATATTCGCACATCCAGTATGAGCTCTACTTTTCGGGCGTCGTCCTTTTGCTCCTCATCTATTTCCTTTTGTGGCGCGCAAGGTTAGGGGTGCTATTTCGCAACCTGGCGCGCCGAACCTCCTCCCGATATTTTGTGCAGTGCCTCGTCTTCGCTCCCTTGTTTTTTCTCACGGTCAGGCTGCTGCTGCTTCCATTTGACTATTATGCGGATTTTGTTATCGAGCACAGATTCGGACTTATGACGCAAGGGTTCGGGTCGTGGATGGCAGACTGGGGCAAGGGCCTGATTCTGTTCCTGGTTGCTGGCACCCTGATGGTCGCCATTTTTTACTGGATTGTGAGGCAGAGCCCGCGGCGCTGGTGGTTTTACTTCTGGGCAGTAACGGTCCCCATTACGCTATTCGTAATCTTCATCGGGCCCTTCGTCGTCGAACCCCTTTTTTACAGGTTTACGCCGCTTGATGCGACCCGGCCCGCACTGGTCACACACATCGAGATGATGCTCCACCGCGCCCACCTCAAGATTCCTCGACGACGCATTCTGGAGATGAATGCCAGCACGAAAACCAATACGCTCAACGCGTACGTTTCAGGCCTGGGAGCGAGCAAGAGAGTGGTGGTGTGGGATACCACGTTAAAAAAAATGGCCGATGATGAGACCCTGCTGGTGCTCGGGCATGAAACCGGACACTATGTCTTGCACCACATCATGAAGGAATTTGTTCTGATTGAGCTGGTCGTGCTACTCTTTCTCGCGCTGGGGTTTTTTACCGTCAAAAAGTTGATCAAACACTACGGTGGCCGAACCGGCATCGAAGGCGAAGACGATCTGGCATCTCTGCCCGTAATGCTGCTGGTGCTCACGCTCCTGACGTTCTTCTCCTCACCCCTGGTGAACGCCATTTCGCGGCACTACGAACACCAGGCCGACCAGTTTGCGCTGGAAGTGACGTATGGCGTAGTGCCGAACCCCAATTCCGCTGAAGCTCGAGCTTTCCAAATCCTGGGTGAGCAGGATCTTTCCGACCCTGACCCTAATCCGTTCATCGTGTTCTGGCTTTACAGTCACCCGCCGCTCGATCGGCGGATCCAGTTTGCCTTGAACTACAAACCATGGGCGGAAGGCAAGCCCCTCCAGTTCGTTTCGCTGACCGGATCTCGTTAATGTGTGCAAATTTGGGACACTGCTTGTCCCTGGGAAAGGGCGATGAAGTCACCAACTATATAGCCATGGCACCTGGTTTATGTCTGTAAGCGACAGCAGCTAAACAACTTACTGGACATTGGTTGTCTGATTCGGTTATGCCTCGCTGGGTGACCCGATGGCTTCGCTGGCGGAAGAGAGGTCGGCTTCCAGCATCATTCTGACCAGTCGGGGAAAGTCGACAGTAGGCTTCCAGCCGAGCTCCTTACAGGCTAGAGTGGCGTCGGCCCGCAGGTCATGGATTTCTCCCGTTCGCAACAGATGTGAGTCAATTTCTACCCAGTCCTCGATAGAAGGAAGGACGGAGCCGCCGGTCATCCGGTGGAGTTCCACGAGTACCTGCCGGAGGAATTCCTCCACGCTGTGCGAAATTCCTGTTCCAACCACATAGTCTTTAGCGGACCCGTTCTGCAACATGGCGTGCATGGCCTTCACATAGTCGCCCGCAAAGCCCCAGTCGCGCCTGGAATGCAGATTCCCCAACCTAAGTTTCGTCCTATCACCCATCGCCCAACGCGCGGCCGCGCGGGTGATCTTTCGAGTTACCATTTCCGGGCCGCGACGCGGAGACTCGTGGTTGAATAGAATGCCCGAAGCAACGTAAAGGCCGCGGTTCCGGTATACTTCTGCCATACGGTGGGCCGCCATCTTGGAAATTCCGTAGGGAGACAACGGTTGTAATGGCGTCTGCTCGCTGCGCGAACCGTCAGCGTTTCCAAACATCTCCGAGGTTGAAGCCTGATACACGCGCGTGTCGGGCTTCTGGCGTTCGACCACCTGGAGCAGGCGCGCCAAGCCTCCTGCATTGATGTCCATTGTTTCGGCTGGACATTCCCAACTTGTAGGGACAAACACCTGGCCGGCCAGGTTGTAGAGTTCATCGGGCCAGGCCTTTTGGAAGGCGACGGCAAGGGATTCCGCATCACGCATGTCTCCGTAGACAAACTCGATGCGGTGAACCACGGGCTGAAGCCATCGCAAAGTTGCCGGCTCACGGCGAATGAGGCCCCAGACTTCATAATCCAGGCCAAGCAGGTATTCGGCAAGGTAACTACCGTCCTGCCCCGATATTCCCGTGATCAGTGCCTTCTTCATTTTTCAGAAATCCTTGCAATGTGCTCCGCTTTGCCGCCATTCTGTTGCCAGCCGAAAATATTCTGATCCACCGCAGTACGGCTGACAAATGGCCAGGGTTACAGCGCCAAAACCTCATTATAGGCTTGTAGATTGGCTTCCGCGGTACGGCGCCAGGTGAATACACGCGCGCGAGCTCTGCCACGCTCAATCATCAGCCTCCGTTGGCCCTCATCCTCGACGGCGCTGGCGACTTTCTCGGCGATGTCATTGGGGTCGTGCGGGTCGATGTAAAGGGCCGCGTCACCTCCGACTTCCGGCAATGATGATGTTTTTGAAGCCACCACCGGAAGTCCGTGGGCCATGGCTTCAAGTACCGGAAGGCCGAAGCCTTCTTCGAACGACGGGAAGAGGAACGCACTTGCGACGTCGTACAGCACGGCGAGTTGCTCCGCTGGGACGTAACCCATCAACACCACACGTGAGCTGAGGCCTTCGGTCCGTATAAAAGCATGGATTGCTTCACTGCCATGGCCGTTCCCGCCCGCGATCACAAGGCGGTATCGCTCTGGCAGGTAGCGGAGCGCCTTAAGAGCATTCAAAGTGTTCTTTCTTGTTTGGATCACGCCTACGGTAAGAACCATCTCATTGCCTTTTCCCACAAGCTGCTCGCGTTCCGCTAGACGGCGCTCCTGGCTGAGGGATTCGGCGGGCGCATCAACTCCAAAAGGAATCAACCGGAGCTTCTCTCGTGGCACCCCCGCGTGCCTCAGCAATTGGTCCATTGTGTATTGTGAGGGCGTAATGATGCGGACGGCCCGCTCCACTGCTTCCAGCAGCAAGGCTGAGAATTTCTGTTGGAAATCCGAAGTCGAGTAGTCCTTGCCGGTAAGAGGAAACAGGTCAATGACGGTAACAATCTCATTCTTGAACCGGAACGCGGGCGGCCGCTGCACCAGGCTGTGGAACAGATCCGTCCGCCAGGGCAACCAGAATGTCCAGGGGTTTTGATAGTAGCGAACCGAAAAACGCGGCCCCTGCGAGCCTGGGCAGGAACCCGGGTGGAGGAATTCTCGTCGCGACTTAAACCTCGAAAGCCGGTAGCAGAGCAGGTAATGATGCTCGCATTCAATTTCGGCAAGCGATTCAATCAACCTTCTGCAGTAGACAGCCACGCCGGAAGGCTGCTCGCCCACTGTATAAGTCGCATCAAGAGCAATTGTTGCCATCAGATGGATTTTCGATTTTGCGGCCTGAATTGTCGAATGATTCTTCCCGCGGCTGGTGGCAAGAGGGCCCTCAACCCTATTGGGGACCCACTGTACCTTCCAGGTTGTACTCCTTGATTTTCCGGTACACCGTGGTCTTGCCGATTCCGAGCAGTTTGGCGGCGCGAAGGCGGTCACCGCCCGTGATTTCCAGGGCCCTCCGAATCGCATCCTTTTCCAGCTCCCGCAGTGTGGAAAACCGCTGCTTACCGCTTTCGTTACGCATCGCGCACAGAAGAGTCGAAGGCAGGTCTCTCACCTGAATTTCAGGGGATGATCCGAGTGCCGCCGCGCGCTGAATGCAATTCTCCAGTTCACGGATATTGCCAGGCCAGTCATAATTCATCAGCCTGCTCATCGCGTCGCAAGAGATGTCGCGGATGTCGCCCGAACTTCCAGCGTAACGGTCGATAAAATGGTGCACCAGCAGCGGAATATCCCCCTTGCGGTCCCTCAGCGGCGGCAACTTAATGGAAACAATATTGAGCCGGAAGAACAGGTCCTTGCGGAAAGTGCCGCGGGTGATAGCGCCTTCCAGGTGCTGATTGGTTCCCGCGATGATGCGGGCCTCGATCGGCACGCGCTGGTTGCTGCCAACAGGCCTCACCTCGCGTTCCTGTATGGCCCTCAGCAGTTTCGATTGCAGTTCCACCGGAAGTTCCGCAATTTCATCCAGAAAGATGGTACCTCTTCCGCCCGCCACCAGCAGCCCCGCACGGTTCTGGCTGGCCCCTGTGAATGCGCCACGTACGTGTCCGAACAGTTCGCTTTCGACCAGTGTTGAAGATAGTGCGCCGCAATCCACGGGAACGAATGGAAGCTCACGCCAGGGGCCATAAAAATGGATCGCCCGCGCCACAAGTTCCTTGCCAGTCCCGCTTTCTCCAAGCACCAGCACGGGGTGCCGTTTGGCAGCCACTTTGAGGATCATCTCATAGACCCTCTGCATCCTGGCGGACGCGCCAATCAAAGCTCCCAGCCCTTGTCGTGTCTGGAGCTGCTCGCGAAGCAAGCGGTTTTCAGCGGCCATCTCTCTTTGCTGGATCAACCGGCTCAGCAGGCGTTCGAGATCGTTTCCTGCGAACGGACCGATCAGGCATTCCTGAGCGCCTTGATCTACGGCGTGGCGGGCAAGGGCGGCATCGCCGTCCGTTGCAAGGACGATAACCTCTGGTCCGGGCGATGCCCCACGGGCGACTTTGATCAGTTCAGCTACAACGAGGCCCGGCATCCGAGCGTCGGCCAGAATGATGTCAATTCCACCGGCCTTGACGGTGTTGAGAGCTTCAAAAGGCGCTCCAGCCACGGTGGCTTCAAGCCCCATCAGTTTCGAGACGCTGAAGCACGTGTCTATAAGCGACTTGTCCTGTGAAGCGATCAGGAGATGGATTTCCATAGCGGGTGTTAGCTGTCCGTGAGCCTTTGAGCTGGAAAGCACGCACAGTATATGAAGGAGATTTGAGGAAAGTCAAAAGAAATCCCGAATTGGAACTTGACCGCATCAACATTCCCCAAACAGGAATTCCGCACGAAGAGAGTTTACGTTCGAAAACGGCGCTCTTGGTCGCAGGATGGAAGTGCCGTTTGGCCGGTTTGGTAGCAATTTGTTCGGTTTCCTAATCTATACTATATTGAGCACAAGGAGATCCACGTGCCGCGACATGACAAGATCCTCGTGGTTGACGATGACGCCAGCGAGAGAGAAGGTCTGGCGGAGCTGTTAAGGGTGTGGGGCTACGAGGCTGAAATCGCTGCCGATGGTCAGCAAGCCCTTGACCAGGCGGGAGCGTTTAATCCCAGCGTTATTATTTCGGACCTTCGCATGCCCGGAATGAGCGGCATGGATCTCCTGCGCCAGATGCGCGAATCGCGTCCTGAAGTATCTTTCATTATGTTGACGGCCCAGGGCACTATCGAGGAAGCCGTGGAGGCCACCAAGCTAGGGGCCTTTAACTTCCTTGAAAAACCCGTTGATCCGAAGCGCCTGCAGGTTGAACTCCGCAATTGCCTGGCGCGCCGCGAAAGCGAGTTGCAGCTCGAAATCGCGCATCGGCGGCTGCGTGAAGCGGGCATTTTGGGGCAGTTGGTGGGGCGGTCGAAGAAGATGCAGGAGGTCATGTCGATTATCGCCGCCGTGGCGCCCTCGCGGGCCAGTGTTTTGATAACGGGTGAAAGCGGGACCGGGAAGGAATTGGCAGCTCGCACCCTCCATGAGCTGAGCCCGCGGAAAGGCAAGCCGTTTGTGGCCGTTAACTGTGCCGCGATTCCCGAAAGCCTCATGGAGAGCGAAATCTTCGGCCACGAGAAGGGTGCTTTTACGGGAGCTGTGGAGAGGCGGATGGGTTGTTTTGAACTTGCCGACGGCGGCACGCTTCTGCTGGACGAAATTGGCGAGATGCCGGCGCAGACACAGGCCAAGCTTTTGCGTGTCCTCGAAGACTCCAAGCTCCGGCGTCTGGGCAGCAAAAGCGAGACCTCTGTTGATGTTCGGGTGCTTGCCGCAACCAACAAGGTCCCCGAAGAGGCCGTTTCGAAGGGAGAACTTAGAAACGACCTTTACTTTCGCCTCAACGTGGTCCAGATTACCATGCCTCCGCTTCGCGAGCATCTGGGCGATCTGGAACCTCTGACCCAGGCGCTCATCGAAGACCTGAATCGCAAGCACCATACTTCGGTGAAAGCCGTGGATGGCAACTTACTGGAAGCATTCCGCCACCATTCGTGGCCCGGCAACATTCGTGAACTCCGTAACACGCTGGAACGCATGGTCGTTCTAAGCCAGGGAGACATCCTGCTCACCACTGATCTCCCTGCTGATTTTGGAAAGGCTTCAACGGCTGCAATGGGGGACGATCTTCATCTTCGCCCAGGGATGACAGTTGGGGAGGCGGAGCGCCGGCTGATCTTCGAAACGCTGACCTTTACCAGTAACAACAAAACCCGTGCTGCTGAAATGTTGGGCATCAGTTTGAAGACTCTTCACAACAAGTTGAAGGAATATGAGGCTGAGCCTCAAAGCTAAGCTGACGGCACTGATCGGGCTGCTGGTGCTGGTCGTGGTGCTGGCCATCTCGGCCCTTTACCTTTTTATCATCACTCATGAGGCCCTCGTCGCTGTGGGGAGAAGAGGGTCGTTTGTGGCCGATGAAGTTTACCATCAGACCCAGACCGTGCTGTCCCAGAGTTATCTCCCGGCCGGGGTCGATCCCTCAGATACTCCGGCGGTGCTCCAGTTCGTCGGGACCCGGCTGGCAGAAGACCCCAACCTCAGTTCCACCATTGAATCCGCGGTGGGCAACTCACCGACCATCTATTACGTAGCGATAACAGATCAAAAGGGGATTATTCTTGCCCATAACGACCCTGCTCAAGTGGGAAAGCAGTTCACTCCGGCGCCATCGTTTGACCAACTCCTGAACTCGGGCATACTGCAGCAGCTCCATGTCATCTACGGACCACAGCAAATCTATGAGGTTGTCCACTCCAGCATGCTGGGCGACCGTCCGCTGGATGTTCGCGTAGGCGTCTCAACGCTGTTTGTCGCCAGCGAACTGACGCCTGAATTGCACCGGGCGTTGCTGCTTGCCATTGTGGCGCTCATCCTGGCGACTCTGTCCGCCAGCCTGCTCTCTTATGGGGTACTGCGTCCCCTCAAAACCATCTCCCGCAGCGTTGAGCGGATGGCGCGAGGAGAAAATCCCGAACCGCTGATGGTGGACCGTAAGGATGAATGGGGCATCCTTTCCTCCAAGCTGAATCTGCTGGGCGAGCAGATTCGAGGGGAGAAAACAGCATTTACTCAGCTTAAGGAAAATCTTGACCAGCTTTTTTCCAACCTCGCGGACGGCCTGATGCTTTTTGACAGGCAGGACCAGTTGGTGCTTGCCACGCCTGCCGTGGAGCGGTTCCTGGGCGAAGACCCCAAACTGTTGCTGCACCGAACGGCGGCGGAAATTTTCTGGAGCGATCATCCCATGGATCGCGTGCTCCGCGAGGCGTTTGTGGCGCGGGTGCCTGTTACCTGGGAGTCACCGAATGAAGGTGATGGCGATGACAATGAAGGCCCCCGCATCTTGGCCAGCGTGCAGTTTGCTGAGACGGGAGGGGAATCTGTCGGCGCACTGGTAACGGTGCGGGACGCCGGCACACGCGCCCAACTGGAGGACCAGATCGCCGTGGCATCGAGGCTTGCGGCGCTCGGCCGCATTACCTCCGGAGTTGCGCATGAGGTGAAGAACCCGCTGAACGCAATGGTCCTGCAGTTGGAAATTCTGAAGGCGAAACTTGCCGAAAACAGTACTGCCGTTAAGCCCCAGCTTGACACGCTTTCCTCAGAGATCTGGCGGCTCGACCGTGTGGTGAAGACGTTCCTCGATTTTACGCGGCCTGTGGAGTTGCGGCTGACCGATACCGATCTGGAGCAGATGCTCCAGGAAGTCTTCACTCTCGCTGAGCCCCAGGCGCGGCAGAACCATGTGCGGCTGAAGATCGAGAAGGATGGTCCCGTCCCCAGGTTGAAGGTCGATCGCGATCTGTTTAAGCAGGCCCTTCTGAACCTGGTGCTGAACGGCTGCCAGGCAATGCCATCCGGAGGAACGCTGAAAATCAGGTCAAGGAAAGCGGACCGCCGGGTGGAACTTGAAATCGAAGACCAGGGCGTGGGCATTCCCCCCGATGTGCAGCCCAAGATCTTCTCGCTATTTTTTACAACCAAACCGGGCGGCTCAGGTGTGGGTCTGGCGATGGCCTACCGGATTATTCAATTGCATAACGGTTCCATCGACTTTTCAAGCGAACCGGAACAAGGGACAACGTTTCGAATTGTCTTGCCTGCTTAGTCCCTGTCCAGTGCCTTCATCTGTCGTCACCCACCCGGTTGAATTAATCAGCAGGGTGTTGCTACCTCCAAAAGAATATCGGGAGTAAAATAGGCTCAGAATGGTTGGAGGCTAGCGGGAGAAGTTAACCTCTATTTGCCTTGGAGCGCACGAAACAAGATGTCGTGCGCTTACGAAAACCGGGTTCGAGAGGAGGAGCCATGGCCTTGAAGAAGCTCCAGAAGTTTTTTGCCGGCCCCGTGCCACACCTGTCGCGAGAAGACGCCATGAAGGTGTTTACTCGCGATCAATTTCAGTGCCAGTATTGCGGACTGGACGGCTTGCACCAGTTCACGAACTGGATGGTCCTCACCGTTGATCACGTTCACCCGCACTCCCATGGCGGGGCACGAAAAATGGAGAACCTCGTGACGTGCTGCCAGCCCTGCAATGTGATCAAGGGGAAACGCCTTTTCAAATCGTTCGAGGATGCTAAAACCTTTGTGCTGAAGATGCGAAAGGAGTGGGAGCATCTTTACGCGCAGCAGGCCAAGACGACCGAGAAAAGCATTGCGAGCCACATCACTGCCTGAAAATAAGGACGTCTGCGTCTGATCAACTTACGGCACGAGCTATAGGGAGCTATTAACTCACGTAGAGAAGTGTATCCATTGTGTCCCTGGTGCTTGCGCAGTTCAGCGCGGATTGAGGCAGGCAGAAGAGCCCACGGTCCTGCTGAAGTGATAGAATTAGGGTACCTTGAGCTGGAAAGTTGCAGTAGTCGGTATAGCCTTGATTTTTGGCGGCTGCCTCAAGAGGCAGACGGGGCCTCAGGTTGTCTACGTCCCCTCGCCTCCGCCGGCGGCGACGCCCTCGCAGTCAGACCAGAGCATTATTGTGCAGGCTCCCGCCCCGCCGGCGCCTCTTGAAGCCAAGCAGCCGGCCCCTCTGCAGCCTCCTCCAGAAACTGCACCCAGCAAGCCTTCACCTCCCAGACGTGCTGAGACGAAATCGCCACCGGAAGAGCCCCCGGGTGTCGAGATTCCCGCGCTGCACTCTGCCGTCAATTCTGGCCAGGCGATAGCTTTGCAGAATCAGATAGTCCAGTCGCAGCAGGGAATTGAGAAGAGGATCGCTGCTCTCAGCCGCGAATCGTTGTCACCGTCCCAGCGGAAAATGCTCGACGATGCGCGCGGGTTCCTCCAGAATTCCCAGAAGGCGCTTCAGGAGACAGACCTGCAGCGGGCATCCATTCAGGCTAACAAGGCTGATCTTATAGTGACCTCGCTTGAGCGCCCCCGATAACCGTAGGAAGCAATATTAACCCGCCGGATTGAACCTGGTGAGCAGGTCCGGCCCTCCGACCCTCGATTACCTCTTGTAAATGTACTCCGTCAACGACGCATGACGTTTTGTGGAGTGACCACCATGCCCGGCAGCAAGGCTTCGTCAATATTGAATTGTGCCGTTACATCCACTTATGGCGGTCTGAATAGAACGTAATCTGGCGTTGGGGAAATCTTTCCTTGAAAGCTCGATAACGCCGCAGGACTTTCACGTACCGACGATTGGAGGTTTTCAGCCTGGTGTGAGGAAGGGCAATTAACGCCTCTTCGACGCTCCACACATTTTTCAGGGAAAATCGCCAGTCCGTGGCGACCAGCTCTCGGAGATCAGCGAGGGCATAACCGATGATTCTTGCCTGTTCGGTGACAAAGGGGTCAACATAACTCATCACCAGGTGGCGGAGGGTGCGGTAGAGAGGTTTGCGCCCCTGAAGGCTGTAGTCGCGGGACTGTCCGACAGATCCCCATCTGCCGCGATGGCGGAAAGCAAATACCACATGGTCCAGCTTGTCTTTGGATTCCAGGTCCAGGAGCAGCGGCGGATAGCCGTGCTGTTCCAGGATAGCTGCTGCTACGAAAGCCGCCTCGAGGCAATGAGATGTTGCATGCCTGAGCGTGACACGAAAACTCCGCAGCGTCTCACCGTTCCTTTCACGATTATAGGTGAACGTACGGATAAATTTCTGCACCTGGCGTGGTGTCCGGCAGGTTTGGATGATCTCCCACTCATGGGGAGTGAAAGCCTCGCGCGGAGGCAGGTCGTAAGGCGAGTTCGGGTTGAATTTGCGGGGGCGCAAGCGTTCTAGTCTCCCATGTTCCACCGATCGTACCAGAGCTGGAAACAAAGCAGCGTCCATAGGGCTTTCCGGTGGTCAACCTGGGCGGTTGAATGCTCGCGAATCAACTGTTGGACATACGCGCTGTTGAACAGCCCCTGGCGCTTCAGCTTTCCTTCTTCCAGCGTTTCAGCCACAAGCGGCTGTAGTTCATTGCGAAGCCAGCCTGCCACGGGTACGGTGAAGCCGCGCTTCTGCCTGTAAACGATCCTGGGCGGCAACCACTTTTCTACGGCTTTCTTCAGAATATATTTGGTCTGGAAGCCGCGCACCTTCAGGTCGGTCGGCAGGCCCGCCGCAAACTCGATGAGGCGATGGTCGAGGAAAGGGGTCCTCATTTCCAGCGAACAGGCCATGCTGGCGCGGTCCACCTTGACCAACAGGTTGTCTTCAAGATACATCCGGAAATCCAGATAGAGCATTTCCCCCAGCACTTCATCAAAGCGGGCGCCTTCCAGGACCCGCGACAGCGGACTGAAAATAACGCCGATCGGGGAGTGTGGGCCCGCCCACGCCGGGCTGTAAAGCTGCTCCAGTTCGTCCGCGGAAAACATGCCGAACCACGAATGATGGCGCACCGCCGGATCTTTTTCGACATGTGTCAAAAAGCGGCGGAGGAACAGACCTTTGGGCACGGCGTCTGAAGAGACCGGCAAGAGTTCCCGAACCCGATCAAAAACCTGCCGGCGAAGGAAATCGGGAAGCATCAGGTAATATTTCGCCGCCCGAGCCCCGAGGTAAGTGGGGTATCCGCCAAACAGTTCGTCACTGCCTTCTCCGCTTAATGCAACCTTGATGTGTTGGCGCGCGAAACATGAGAGCAGATAGGTTGGAAGGATGGCGGGATCGGCCATCGGCTCGTCGAGATGGTCCACCAGGGTCAACAGTGCGCCGCGCATGGCTTTGTCGTCGGCCGTGAGGACGTGATGCCTGGTGTTGAAATGCCTGGCCACGAACTCGGCGTATTCTCCCTCGTCAAACGAGCGTTCTGGAAACGACACAGAGAAGCTGTTGACATTCCCGGGCGAAAGTTCACTCATTGCGGCAACCACGATGGAGGAATCGATGCCGCCACTGAGAAATACTCCAATGGGAACATCGCTGACCAGGCGCGAGACAGCGGCCTCGCTCAACTTTTCGCGTAGCTCTTCACAGGCTTCTTCTTCCTGAGTGCGGCTAAGACTTGCCGCCTCCGGCTTCCGCAGATAGGCCTGAAGTTTCCAGTAGCACTCAATGTGCATTTGCTGGTTTTCAACCACCATCAGGTGCGCGGCAGGAAGTTTTTTGATGTCGGAATAAACCGATCGGGGAGATGGGAAGTAACCATAAAAAAAATACTGCGAAAGAGCTTCGCGATCAATTTCCCTGCTAACGTGTGGATGTTCTAAAAGCGCTTTTATCTCCGACCCAAACAACAACGTGTCGTCAGATTCCCAATAGTAAAGCGGTTTCTCCCCCGCCCGGTCGCGCGCCAGAACCAGCCGCTTTTCGCGATCGTCCCAGAGTGCGATGGCGAACATGCCGTTCAGTTCACGTACGAATTTTGGTCCCGCTTCCTCGTAAAGATGGGCGATCACCTCGCCGTCGGACTGAGTCTTGAAAATGTGACCGCGTTCAAGAAGGTCCTTGCGAAGCTCGCGGTAATTGTAGATCTCTCCGTTGAAAACCAGGTTGATGTCGCCGGTCTCGTTGGATAGCGGCTGGTCGCCAGTCTTGAGGTCGATAATGCTTAATCGCCGAATGGCTAACGCGAGGTGAGGGAGTTGGAATTTGCCCTGGCTGTCCGGTCCCCGATGCCTGAGCCGGGCCGACATTCGATCAACCAGTTCGGGGTTGTCGAGCGGCCGCAGAAACATATTGTGAATACCGCAAATGCCACACATAAAGTCTTAGCTTGTCGGTCCGCCCCTTCGGAGTGGAATTCGTTTTGGCGTTCAGTTTCCCTTTTGCTGACCACTGGTGGAGCGTGAGCTGGCTGGTATTTCCCAGACGGAATATTGCCACCCAGTCCACATGGGATCCATCGCCTGAACGGCGTTGGCGAGGCCCTTCACCTGGTTGTTTCTTACCAGCACGAGTTCAGGTGTTGAAGGCCGTTTCGCCAGCCATTGGTTCAGATCCATCACCAGGGGCATACCGTCCATCTCCGGAGGAGCAAGAAGCGGGGGCAATTGTCCGTTTTGGGCTTCCTGCTTAATTCGCGGCCACTGCGTCACGATGTAATTGCTGGTCAATTCATCCGCTGTGGAGGAAATCAGGCCCACCGGCCTTCGAAGATAAAAGGGGAGCCCCGTCCGGAAGTAATAATAGCCGTAGATGGGAAAGCTTCTCTGGGGGCTGTCGAGAATGGTGTCTGCAAGGGCGCGACTCGACTTTGCGGAAGCAAAAATCTCAAGCGGGCGAAACCACCGCACCAGCATCAGCGGGAAACAGCACGCCAGCAAGGCGAACATGATTGCGGTGGGGGTCTTCTGCCTGGCTCGCGCACAGAGATTTCGTCCGATGACCCCCAAGGCAGCGAGGATGATTCCTGTATAAAGCATTGCGGGCCCCAGCAAAATGAGGACATCATGCGGCATTTTTCCCTCGAGTCGCCCGCGAGGGAAAAGCTGGTGTT
Organism: Terriglobia bacterium; assembly: GCA_035712365.1. Lineage (NCBI taxonomy): Bacteria > Pseudomonadati > Acidobacteriota > Terriglobia > Terriglobia bacterium. The sequence continues at coordinate 237,875 of DASTAW010000048.1, read as the reverse complement.
GAAAGTGAGGGACCGCCGCAACGATGATCCCCAAGCCGATCAGTGTGGCAAAACCGCCAGTCAGCCAATCGGCTGTCCGGTCCTCCCGCTCAGGTCCGCAAGCCGTCCACACTTTTGCCATCAGCACGCTGAGCGGGACCATAGCAGGTAGAAAGTAACCAGGAAGCTTGGACCGCGAGATCGTGAAGAAGACGAAGATTACACCTGCCCAACTCAGTAGGAACAGCATTGGAGCGGCGTGTTCCTGCCGGAGCTCCCTCCATCGCCTGACTCGATGGATGGCGGCGTAGAGCAGGAAAAAGCTCCAGGGCAGGAAGCCAGCAAGATAGATGATCAGGTAATAATAGATGGGACCGGCGCGGTGAGAATGTCCCGTGGCAAACCTTTGCAGGCTCTCCTGCCAAAAGGCGTATCGCGGAAAGTCCGGGTGCCGGATCGAAACTGCGATAAACCAGGGGAGCGTTATCGCGAAGAACACCGCCACGCCCAGCAGCCAGTTCAAGTCCTTCAGGCGGGCGAGTTTCCCGCGGAGGGCCTGGTAGGCTGCGATGGATAGCAACGGCAGCAGAAATCCTACGGGACCTTTCGTGAGGGTTGCCAGGCCCATGGCCGAGAAAAACAGAACATCGAGCAACTTTTGGTGTTCAGGGCCGCTTTCCCGGAACCAATAGCAGACCATCGCTGATGTGACGAATAGGGTCAGAGTCATGTCGAAGATGACGTCGCGGGCAAACACAACCACCAGTGGCGAAGTCGATAGGACAATTCCGGCGTAAAGAGCCGTGGATTTTTCAAACATCCGGCGGGCCAGCAACCACCCAAGAAATACCGTCAGGAGAGCTGCCAGTGCCGAGGGAAAGCGCGCGCTCGCTTCGGACAATCCCGCTAGCTTAAACGATGAGGCCACGGCCCAGAAAAAGACAGGAGGTTTGTCCAGATAGGAAAAGTTGTTAAAGTGGGGAGTAATCCAGTCCCCTCCCGCAAGCATTTCACGGGCGACTTCCGCGTTCCTTCCTTCATCGGGCTCAATCAGGGCAAGACGCCCAATGCCGGCAAAAAACATGCAGCCAGCCACCACCAGAAGCACGAGTACGTGAATGGCGGGAAGTCCACCGCGGGTTGTATTCGCAGGCGAAGCTTCAACTAGATTTGAACTGCTTTGACCACTCACAGGTTTCGCACCTCTCCGTCAGCCTAAAGCCCGACTCCGCAAGAGCGTCTCACGCGTCACTTTTCCACTGCGCCATCCATGTGGACTTTACCGCATTCAACGGGTTGCCGTTCGATCAGTTGGAGGTTGGATTCGAAACCGATGTGGTTTTTTTTCATCCAGCGCACCGCCCAAACGTCTTCAAGCCCTTTCACCAGCCGCCCCCAGGTCCCGTACTTGGTTTTTCCCGCCAGCCGCGGATGATGCGACACTGGCACCTGCGTCACGCGGTATCCACGCATCCGGATCAGTGTGGGGAGGAAGCGGTGCATCCCCTTATAAAGCTCCAGGCCGTCCAGGCATTCGCGCCGGTAGGCCTTGAGAGTGCAGCCGGTGTCAGCGATGTTGTCGCCCGTTGCCCAATTACGGAAGCCGTTCCCGATGCGCGACGAAATGCGCTTCCAAAGCGTGTCTTTACGCTGTGCGCGGACGCCACACACCAGGTCCCAGTTGTTCAGCATCCCTGCCAGGCGCTGGATTTCCATGGGATCGTTTTGCAGGTCGGCATCGATGGTTGCGATGACCTCGCCGCGCGCCAGCCGGAAACCGGCAGCCATCGCGGCGGTCTGGCCCATATTCTTGTGGAAATGGGCAATGCGAATCCGGGAGTCTTTAGCCTGGGATTCCTTCAGCAGTTCCAGAGTATGGTCGCTGCTGCCGTCGTCGACGAACAGGATTTCAACGGCGCCTTCCCAGCCAGACATGGCCTCCGAAATGCGGGCCACGAGTGGACCGATGTTGCCCTCCTCGTTGTAAACCGGGATAACAATTGAAAGACTCTGCATCTCAAGCTTCGTCAGGCGGACGGAATACACCAGGTTGAGCAGAGAAAGCCAACAGGCTGAATCCTCTTGAGTTCCATTTGCCTGCCTTACACGAGAAATTCTAGCACGCCGGGGGACCTTCCGAAGAAGCTACCACGGCGCAAACCCGCAATACCATTGGACTTTGGTTTTCCAGAAGGGTTAAACTGCGAGGCGGGTGTGGTTAAACGAAATCACCCGTTTCAGCTTTGCGCTGAGACTGGAAATCAGCCGCGAGTCGTTTTCGCGGAGGAGAGGTGCGTATGATCCATCCTAAAAACCGCATGGCAGCCTTGATGGTAGCCCTTGTGGTGACTTTCGGTGGCTGCAGCCTGTTCAAGAATTCGAGTGCTCCGAACGACGAGGCCATCGCAGCCTCCGTTCAGGCCAAGCTTTATCAGGACCCTGTTCTGAAGACGCGCGACGTCCACGTGGTTTCACAGCAGGGAGTCGTGGTTTTGTCGGGTACCGTGGGCAGCGATCAGGAAAAATCAGCGGTCGAACAGCTCGCTCACAGTGCCGACGGTGTCAAACAGGTGATCGACGAATTAGCGGTCAGTGCTCCTGCGCAAGCCGCTGCGGAACCACCTGCTCAACCGGAACCCAGGGCCACACGGCGCCGCACTCGGGCAACATCAGAGCGTGCGCCTTCACGCGAACCGCAGGATCAGACCCCGGCGCCCGTTGAGCAGGAACCTCCGGCTGCTGCGCAGGCTGCGGATGCCGCTCCGCCACCGCCGCAACCGGTGGAAGTTACCATTCCGGCGGGGACCGTTATCACCGTGCGGACCGTGGATCCGGTCGATTCCTCAACCAACAAAACGGGAGACGAGTTTGCAGCAACCGTCGACTCGCAAATTGAAGAGAACGGGCAGGTCGTTATCCCCCGCTATGCCAAGGCGCGTTTGCAACTTGCTGCCGCCCGCAGTGCCGGCCACATCAAAGGGCAGTCGGAAGTTCAGCTACAACTGGTCAGCCTCACAGTAAATGGCAAGAGCTATCCAGTGAGTGCCGGGGTCTATCAGCAGGAGGCGTCCTCTCGCGGCAAGCAAACCGCCAAAAGAGTTGGCATTGGCGCTGCTGTGGGGGGAATTATTGGCGCCATTGCCGGCGGTGGGAAAGGCGCTGCCATCGGCGCCGGCGTCGGCGCGGGAGCAGGAACGGGAGTGCAGATGGCGACGAAAGGTCAGACGGTCAAGATCCCGCCTGAAACGAAGTTGGATTTCACCCTGAGCAGCCCGCTGAACATTACGGTGAATCCATAGGAATTCCGGGGAGAGACGCGTCCAGAAATTATTTATACACCGTTACCGGTTTTCTGGCGAAGCGCCAAGGAAAGATCGCACTGTTCCGCGCGAGAGGTTCTCTCCCCAGAGTATCATCTTAAATCAAAGGTTTTTACGGGCTTCCACTGGCGCACGGGCCCATCCACCCGCCAGAGCATGAGCTGGTGGACCCGAAAGGCCCGGCCCGACAGCCAACTAAGATCTGTTGCCATCTTCTGCTTAGTTTCTGGCGGAAGCTTTCCATACACGAGACTCATGTGCGGCATATAAGGCGCGTTTTGGCGGGTGAAGGTCCGGCAGGCTGCGCGGTAGGTCCTGGAGATTGCGTGGCCTGCGACTACGGTTACAAACAGGCAGCGAAAGTTTTCATCGAGGAAGCCGATTTCGCCCAGTTCAAAGCGGAATGGTTCGAGGATACTTGCCAGTGAAGCCGATTTTGCCAGGGCCTTCGCTTCTGGGAGTACAATTCGGCCAAGCAGGGTAATATGAGGCCCAAACCGTGGCGTCGAGTGTTCGCGGCTGAGGCGTGAAATCGCGCTGGCCAGGATGCTGAATGCCGGCTGGCCGGGCACCAACCAGAGAGCGTAGCCCTTTGCGGCAGGACTTTCGGACGTCAACAATCCAGCCTCCAGGAACTTCAGGGTTTGCCCTGTGAAGCGGGTTCGCTGTTTCCGGGCTTTTTGCGGACGCGCCTTCCTTTGAAATCGGGCAGGACATTTCTCAGGTTTGTGGGAGAGCTGTCGGTTTTGTAATTCTTGTAGCCCAATTCGTTCTGACATCCGGCCAGATTGGTTTCCATGGTTAGAAATATCTGGTCGTGGTTGCGCAGCAGAAATGAAAGATAAGGTTTGAGCGACTGGCGCATGGTCAACAGATCGTTCCATGACTGATTAAATTCACCCTCCAGGCTCGGATTGTTGTAGCGTGAGGCAGTCCTGGAAAGCCTTTCAAGCTGCGGCAGGACTTCGCTGATGCCGGCATACGTTTCAAATCCCAAATATTCACTGTCCGGCCGGCTGTCAAACATCTGGCGGCTCTGGTCCAGGGAAGCAAGACTGCCGCGCAGCGCGTTCAGGGTGTTGTTGAAATTCGCAATCTCGACGGCTGGCATCTTCAGTTGATCGGGGCGAATCTGGGTCGTCAGGTCTTTGACGCGTGCCTCTGCCTGCCACAATTTTGAGAGCAACTGGTGCGTCTGCGCCGGTTCCATGTATCCCGGTTGACTCGCCATGGAGCGCGGTGGCGCCTGCAAGCTTTCAGGGACTTTGATCCTTTCCGTTTCAATCTGCTCAGGCGACGCAGCTTTGGCCGCGGGCTTTGCCGGCTCCTGGCCGGGCGTTTGGGCCGCCAGTGTGCAGGAGGTAAGCAGCCCGAAAGTAATCAAAAGGGCAAAGAATCGCATGGCAACTCCTGAGTCTGAACTTTGGATCCAAAAATCAGCATGGCAGCGGCCGGAGGGGTTCGTCCAGAAGTTTTTCAGAAGGACTTGACCGTGCCTGGCGATGACGACATAATCCTCCAACATGAAACTTCTGGTTGCTTTTTCCGGAATCATTGCTGTGGTCCTACTCTCTGTGACGCCGGGGGTTTTGAAGGGAAGATCAAAATTGGACGCGGCGCCGGACCGTCCTCAAATCCTTGGCATCGCCCATGTCGCACTCAGAGTGAAGGACGCCGCCGAGGCCCGCAATTTCTTCGGACAGATTTTGGGTTTTGACCAATTGCCCGGCAACGAAACGGCCGCAGGCAAGATGGCCTACACCTATTTCAAGGTGAGCGACGACCAGTACGTCCTGGTCTCTTCCACCCTTTCATCTCCAACCGAGGACCGCCTGATTCACATCGCCTATCGCACGACGGATGCCAGAGGTTTGCGCGGTTATCTGGCCAGCCGAGGCGTGGCGGTTCCGGGAGAGCTACGGAAAGACCCGGAGGGTGACTTGAGCTTCTCCTTGAAAGATCCCGCCGGTCATGTGGTTGAGTATATTCAATACCTCCCGGGATCGATTGAGAGCCGCAACTTCGGAAAGTTCCTTTCTTCCAGGCGCACCTCCCGCCAGATAATTCACGCGGGCGAGACGGTGGACAATCGAACCGCTGCCGACCATTTTTACCGTGGCATCCTGGGTTATCGCGTGATGTGGACAGGGGGCATGACGGACGCCCGCACGGACTGGGTGGACATGGTTGTGCCTAACGGCAGCGATTGGCTGGAGTTCATGCTGAATGTCCAAAATCCGTCACCTCGGCTGCTGGGCGTTATGAATCATCTCTCTTTGGGCGTCAAGGACATACAGCAGGCTTTTGAAACCATTAAAGCTCGCGGTTATAAGGCCGAAGAACCGGAAATCGGCCGCGATGGAAAATGGCAGCTCAACCTCTACGACCCAGATCTCACGCGCATAGAGTTCATGGAATTCAAACCTGTGCGGAAACCCTGCTGCTCGAAGATGCTGAGCTTCAACTAAAACGGGGATACGGACCCCGTCCGGCCCACAGAGCGGTTGCAGATTATCTGGCCTATTCCTCAGGGCGATGCTATAAGCTGCACAGGACTGACGTCATTTTTGTGGCGGCAGCGGTCCCGGCCACTCGATTACGAAAACTCCCCCACCCGGTGAACGTCCCACGACTGGCGCGTAAAGGCCCAGTAAGGTGCGGCGCCACCAGAGCCCTGTTGCGCGTTTCGTGCTGAGGTCGGTAAACCAGTATTGCCAGGCAACGGCCCGAACCTCCAGAGGCGGCTGGCCGGGAAAGGGATTGGAGCGGAAAAGGGAAAGTACGCTTGGATCGTTGGTAAGCAGCAACTCCTCCGTCTGCATGATCCAGGGATTATGCTCAAAGTCGCCAAGTGAGGCGAACCACAGGTTCCAGTCGAAGCGTGGCTGGTAAGGGGCGTAAATTCCGGGCGCTTCTTTCGGGTCCTGAGGTTTGTAGCGAAAGGGATAAGCAATCCAGTTCTTGCCGTCACGCGAGCCCTGGAACTCGATTTCATACCGCGCCCTGGTCATAACGGCAAACAGGCCGTACTGATTGGCGATGCGGAAAGGCTGAAGGACCTCAGCGGGCTCCAGGGGTAGCGGGAGCGACGGAAGGAACATCAGGAGCAGCAGCACCGTCGTGGCGTAAAAAATCCAGGTGAGAAAAACGCCTGAGATCACCATCCCGGCTGTGGATGCGGCCGGCGGCTGCGCATCTGCCGGCGGAGTTTTCCAGGTGAGAAACCGGGGCCTGCCAATCCTGCCCAGCCTGGAAGCCTTCAGCCGGCTGAACCAATCTTCGAAATTCCTGTCATCAAGCAGCAGAAATCCGAGAGAGAGGACAAGGTAATTCAAAAACGCATAGTTTGACGTCAGGATAATTCCAATCTGAAAAGGCGTCAGGATTAGAAAGCAGATCAGACGGCTGCGCCGGGAAAAGATGAACATCCAACAGATGCCGAATTCGGCTATCAGCGTAAAAAGCGAAAGAGCAACCTGAAAAGGATGCGGGATTTGCTGGGCGTACCAGCCGATCCACGTGGGCAATGGACTATTCTGGTAGTAATGGTCCATGGCCGTCAGGTGTTGCCACTGGGGGTCGTGGCTGGCCAGCTTCGCCACACCTGACTCGAAGTAAATTCGAAACCATTCCCACTGTAGTAGAAACAGACTGGCGGGCGATGGCGGGCAGGAATGCCCCAAACCGGGACGAAACCCCGCCGGCGCCAAGAAGAGAGATATGAAGCCGGCGGCCAGCAGCATGCCGTCTGACTGATAATCCGCAAAATTGCGAGCGGCGGCTATGAAGGACAGATACGCCAGCAAGGCAACCGCGACGGTCCCGCGGGGCCATAGGTTGAAAAACAGAGCGACGGAGGCCAAAAGCCCGGCCCACACCAGGAGGTGCAGCGCGAATGAGCCACTTCCCAGCCAGAGGAGCGTGGGCGCAAACCAATACCGCAGGACTCCCGCGTGATTCTTGAGAATCGTGAGATAGTCCCCGGCGGGCAGGATGCCATTCGGTCCTATCAGGCCGTCGATCTGGAAAGCCAGAGAATAGAAGGCCGAAAAAAAGATCAGGCCGAGCGTGCGAAGGAACAGCCAGCGCGGCCACAGATGCCCCGGTCGGCCGGGTTGTTCGGGACCAAACATCCTGCGAAACGGCGTTTTGATATCCAGAGCCATTTGACCGCCTATTTTACAGGTAACGCGCGTCAATCCAGCGCCGGTTCTTTCTGGAGGACCCGGCGAATATGCAAAGTGAAAAACCACCATCTGCAATCTGCGCATTGCGTTACTTCTATGGGAACGCATAAACTCTTTGGGTAGAAGGAAGGGACGGGGACCTCGGGCATCCGCGCAGATTCAGGTCGGGGGCCAGGTGGGTGCCTTAAGGGGAGGGGGAATTTGCTTCGAGTGAAAGCCTGGACGGCGTTGTTCCTGCTGGTGCTGATTTCGACAGCTTTGACTGCCGCCTCCGAACCTGAAAACGCCGCGAGCGGGCCAACGCCCACCATTTCTCTGGACGGCAAATGGAGCTTTATCGCAGACCCATCCGGGTCTCTCAAGGTCCAGGACCTTGCTTCGGCCAAGGACGCGAGAGCCATACAGGTCCCGGGATCGTGGCAGTCGGAGTTTGACGACTTGCGCGATTATGCCGGCGTGGGCTGGTATTGGCGCTCCATCCAGGTTGATACACTCGAGCCCGCGCAAGCTGCAATCCTGAAATTCGGCGCGGTTGATTATCGCGCTCTGGTCTATGTCAATAATCAGCAGGTGGGCTCCCATGACGGCGGCTACCTGCCTTTTGAGTTTGACGTGACTTCGTTTCTCCATGCAGGCGAAAATCAGATTGCTGTTCGCGTTGTGGACCCGGGAGCGAAACCCAACGAGGTGGAAGGGATCAAGTATGCGGAAATTCCTCACGGCAAACAAAATTGGTACATCCAGACGAGCGGGCTGTGGCAGAGCGTCGAACTTGACATCCGACCGCGCGTCCATGTGGGAGTTGTGCATATTTCGGCTGGAGCAGGCGGTAACTTCACATTCAGCGTCCATCTCGTGAATGCATCGGCCAACCCATCCCAGATGCCGGCCATAAGCGCGGAAATTCTGGGTCCGGACGGAAAAGTCGTTTGGACAGGCTCCGAGAACGTGGTCACGGACCAGGGCGTCTGCATGTTTTCGGGTAAACTGTCAAACCCGGACCTGTGGAGTCTGTCCCATCCCGCCCTCTATACGCTGGCCATTCACGCCAGTTCCGGCGAGCAGCAATCGTATCGTTTCGGGTTTCGAACCTTCGAAACCCGTGACGGGAAGTTTTACCTGAACGGCAAGGTGATTTACCTGCGTGGCGCGCTGGACCAGGCCTTTTATCCCGACACTATTTACGTGCCTCCCTCGCTGGACTACTTGAAGGACGAGATGCGGAAAGCCAAAGCGATGGGACTGAATCTACTGCGCTGCCACATCAAAGTGCCGGATCCCCGCTATCTGGCGGCGGCCGACGAGACGGGCATGCTGATCTGGTACGAGATTCCGAACTGGGACGATCTGACCGCTGATTCCGAGGCCCGCGCGATCGAGACCCTGGAGGGCATGGTCCAGCGCGACTGGAACCATCCGTCGATCGTCATCGTCAGTATCGCCAATGAGAGCTGGGGCCTGAAGCTTGACCAGGCTGCGGACCGCGCATGGCTTAAAGAGGTTTATCACAAGGCGAAGCAGATCGTCCCGGGATGGCTGGTGGAGGACAACAGCGCCTGCTGCCAAAACTTCCACGTCTCGACTGATCTGGCGGACTTTCACGAGTACGACTCGATTCCCGACCACGCCGCCGACTTCGACAGATTCGTCGGTGATCTGGCGACCCGCCCGAAATGGCTTTTCAGCCAGTACGGAGACGCGGAACCCAAGGGCAATGAACCCCTGATGCTGTCGGAATTCGGAAACTGGGGCCTGCCATTTGTTCCGCAGGAAAAGCCCTGGTGGTTTTCCCGGGATTATCACGGACGGAGGATAACCCTTCCAGAAGGACTGGAGAAGCGGTTTGAGGATTACCAGTACAACACGATATTCCCCGATCTTCACGCCCTGCTGGCGGCAACGCAAGAGCATGAGTTCAAGTCGCTGAAATACGAGATCGCGAGTCTTCGGAGCCAGCCCTCCATCCAGGGTTATGTGATAACAGAACTGACCGATGTGATGTGGGAATCGAACGGCCTGATGGACATTTGGCGAAATCCCAAGAGCTTTGCAGCCGATCTCGGGGCCATTCAGCAGGATGATGCACTGCTGGTCCGCCCTATGAAGCACAATTATTTTGCAGGGGACAAAGCTGAAGTCGAGGTCCACTTGTCCCATTACGGCAGTAGCGATCTCGAGGCGGCGAAGGTCGCCTGGAACGTGGAAGGAACGGCGCTACACGGCAGCTTCCCGGCTCCGGCGGTCGCGATTGGCTCATCGGGAAAAGTGGGGACCATCGCCTTTACTGTCCCAGCATCCCCTGTACCCTCTCAGAATGTCCTGGACGTCCAGATTGCTGCAGGAGATGAAGTAATTGCGAGAGAATCAGTTGACCTATACTTCTATCCGCCTGCGACGCCTACGCTACCGCCCCCGGTAAATTTTCACGACCCCGAGGGCAAGCTGCGCCGCCTTGCTGGCGAAATGCAGCGGCGCGACTACTTTGAGACGGACAGCCTGCAAGCCCACCCTGTGATCATTACGCCAGTATTCGACGATTATGTGAAAAAGGCGCTTGAATCCGGCAGCACAGTCATTCTCCTTGCCAGTGCTCCGGAAACCATCACGCCAAAAGTGAAGGTCGTGCCGCGCTCGGAAGACTCGTTCGACGGGAACTGGATCTCCAATTTTGCCTGGGTACGCAAGTCTGCGCCCCCGTTCCGCAAGATCTATTTTGATACCCTGAGCGGTTTTGAGACAGGAGCAGCCACTCCGGAAGCTGTTGTCACGGGAATTCCGCCCGGAGAATTCCAGGACGTGCTGGCGGGGGAATTCTATGGATGGATCCATTCGAACGTGGGAACCTTGGTTCAGGCGCGCTACGACAAAGGCAAGCTCCTGATCTGCACTTTCTCCCTTAATACGCCTTACAGTACCGACCCCTACGCTACGTTTCTGATGGACGAACTTGTGAGTTACGCCGCGTCTGGCTTTTCCCCGAAATTTGAGATCACTCGGCAGGAAGACGCGAAGACAAGCCTGAAGGCCGGTGCTGCGGCCAAGTGATCTGCGACCACTGATGGCGGTCGCTGTTCCTGCTTTAGAGCCGCGCCCCTCAGCCGCTTGCCACTATCGGCTGTTCAATTTCTTCAGCCGGCGCGCGGCTTCGTCGAGTGTGGCTTCCTTTTTGCAGAAGGTGAAACGTAGCTGCTGGCTGCCGATCACGCGATCATTGTAAAAGCTGCTGCCCGGAACGGCGGCGACGCCGACCTTCTCAATCAAATATCGTGTGAACTCGAGGTCATTGGAGAACCCGAACCCGCTGATGTCGGTCATGATGTAGTATGCGCCGAATGGCTTGAAGCATTTAAATCCGGCATCCGCCAGAGCCTCGAGCAGACGGTCACGACGCCCGAGATAATCATCTCGCAGTCTGCAGTAGTAGTCATCGCCGAGGCGCAGTGCCGTGATTCCGGCCTGCTGCAAGGGCGCGGCGGCCCCAACCGTGAGAAAATCGTGCATCTTGCGAATGGCCTGGGTAAGGTGAGGTGGTGCGATGGCATAGCCCACGCGCCACCCTGTGACACTGTAGGTTTTTGACAGGGAGTTGATGGTGATGGTCCTCTCGCGCATACCCGGAAGTGTTGCCAACGAAATGTGTTGATAGCCATCATAGACAAGATGCTGATAGATTTCGTCGGTCATGACACAGGCGTTTGAGGCCCTTACGATTTCTGCGATGTTTTCAAGCTCATTTCGGGAAAAGACCTTGCCGGTGGGGTTGTTAGGTGTGTTAAGGATAAGCGCGCGTGTGCGCTCATTAAACGCTGACGCGAGCGTCTTCGGGTCAAACGTCCAGTCCGGAGGGTGCAGCGGCACAAAGCGGGGCACCGCGCCGCTAATGATAGCGTCCGGGCCGTAGTTTTCATAGAAAGGCTCGAAGACAACGACCTCCTCACCCGGGTTCACCACCGCCAGCAGCGAAGCCATCATCGCTTCCGTGGAACCACAACAGACCGTGATTTCCTGCTCGGGGTCCACGGCAAGCCCGGAATCCTTCTCAAAGCGCTCGGCAATGGCCCGGCGAAACTCGCGCGCTCCCCAGGTAATGGCGTATTGGTTGATATCGCCTTGGACGGCCCGAACTGCGGCTTCTTTGACTTCGGCCGGGGCCGGAAAATCGGGGAAACCCTGCGCAAGATTCACCGCGCCGTGGCGCTGGGCGAGCCGAGTCATTTCCCGAATGACGGACTCGGTGAACTGTTGCGCCTTGCGTGAAACTAATGGGTGTTCTACCACAGGGCATCCTTTTCAAATAAGCGGGCATTCATCCCCGCGATTTTCAGGCTGGATTGCTAAACATACAAGTAAACGTAATCCATTATAGGAGTGCAAACAAAGCGTTGACAGCGACTCGTAAGAAGTGGTATATTTCAGTTTCGGCGAATAGTGGTAATTGATCTACCCTTGAAGCTACTGTTCGATCCTTATATCTGCGGTTAGCCCATCTCGACTCCTCCCGTGGCCCTCCGTTGCGTCTAGTTTTGAGTTCTAAGTTCCAATTTCCAGATTTGGATGGAGGTTTCTTCAGAGTATGCTATCTCGCTGTGTCCGTTCATCTGTTGCGTGTCTTGTCGCAATTGTCGCCCTCGGGCTTGTCTCTGTTCAGCGACTGAATGCACAGGTTCTATATGGTTCCGTCGCCGGAACCGTAACCGACCAGACTGGAGCAGTCGTTCCAGGAGCGGCAGTCACGATCGTCAATGACAACACAGGTCTGTCCCGTAATGCCACTTCAGGCTCGAATGGCGATTACCGCGTTACTGACCTTCCCGCAGGGACCTACACCCTTACCATCACCGGTAGCGGTTTTCAGCCTGTTAAGCAGACCGGGATCAACATCACGGTGGGTTCGGTTAACCAGCAAAATGTGCAGCTTACAGTCGGAGCTGTTACCCAGACGGTGACGGTTTCCGGCGCTGCCGCAACCCTACAAACCCAGCAGGCCAACGTTCACACAACGATCAGTAATTACGCGGTGCAGAACCTGCCGTTGAACATCTATCACAACTTTCAGAGTGTTGAGTTGCTGGCGCCGGGCGTGGTTTCTTTGTCGGCCATCAGCGGTAACTATCCCAATTCGCTGGCTGACACGCCGGACCGTTCGCTTGCCATTAATACGAATGGTTTGCCGCAGCACATCAACACCTCGCGTGTAGATGGAGCGACAGACGTGTTCCTCTGGCTCCCTGACCACATGGTGATCATACCTCCTGCATCTACGGTCGAGGAAGTGAACGTGCAGACCTCGAACTTTAACGTTCAGAAAGGTCTCACTGCCGGCGCTGCCACCGACGTGATCACTAAATCCGGGACCAACGCGTTTCATGGCCAGCTTTATGGCTATCACACAGACCAGGCGCTGGACGCGCAGAACGCTCTCGTCCACACTGACAACGGGAAAAAACCGAAAAACATCCAGAACAACGACGGCGTTGCTGTTGGCGGGCCGATTGTGAAGAACAAAGTGTTCTTCTTCGGCAACTGGGACGGCTTTTTCCAGCGCCAGAACCCGGCTGACCAGAACCTGATTCCTCCTGTGGATATGAGGAACGGAGACTTCTCCAAGTACCTCGGCGGCGACCTCTTTTCATGCACAGCCAAGGATGCCAGCGGCAACTGTACCTCAACTGCCCCGGTGATGGTGCAGACCACAGAAGGCGCAACAGTTCAGTTGCAGCAAGGAATGGTTTTTGACCCGACAACCGGAAACCCGGCGACTGGCCAGGGCCGTCAGGTATTTTCGTCTGGCGGCGCCTTGAACGTTATTCCTGCCAGCCGCATGTATGCGGGAGCCACCAATTTCTGGCAACTGATGGCGCCCTTTACTCCCAACACAGCGATAGGTGGGCCCTTTACAGAGACCACGTCGGTCAACGACACGCGTCTGCGGAATTCGGATTGGAACCGCAACATCTATACAGGCAAGGTGGACTATAACATCAGTGACCGTCAGACCCTCTGGGGCAAGTACACCCTCCAGAAGGCGCTTCTCAATGACGGCAGCGACTACGGCGTCGCCGGACAGGGCGGCGGCACGGGTATTACCGACGACACCGCTCAGACTGTTACGATTGGCCACAACTGGACGGCTAAATCTAATCTGGTGTTAACTGGCCATCTCGGATTTACCCGCATGGGCGAGAAAAACCAGACAGAGGACTTCGGCAAGCCGTTGGGCCAATCTGTTCTTGGTCTGGTCAACAGCAACACGCCCTCGAACGACGTGAGATACACCGGAATGCCGGGAGTCCAATTTAACGACAACTGGACCACCCTGGGCACCAACCAATCGTGGGAACCCGTGCAGCGGAACGACTGGCAGTTGACGCTCGACGAAAACGCCACGTGGATCAAGGGCAAGCACACGATCGTTTTTGGATTTGACGCTGCCCATAACCACATGAACCACTGGCAGCCGGAAATCGTCTGCTGCCCGCGTGGCAACGTCATCACCTCCGATTTCAATACCTTTCTAGACCTGAATGGCGATGGCAGCACGGCGACACTCTACGGCGCCGGGTTAAACCAGATCAATTTTAACCCTGGTCCGTGGAACAGCATTGCCGCCTTCAACCTTGGCCTTTCGAGTGAAGTTCAGAACGGCCAGCAATTCATTAAGGCCACCAACAAGGATTGGCAGGAAGCTCTCTACATCGGAGATACCTTCCGCTTAACACCCAAACTTACGGTGGATGCCGGCGTTCGCTGGGAATATTTCCCGCTGATTACTCGCGACGGTGTCAGCAAGTTCGAAGTCTATGACACCGCCACCAACCAGCTTTACCTCGGTGGGCTGGGCAAAAACGACACGCACCTGGGCAATACGCCGGTTGGGGTGACCAGCAGCAAGAAGCTGTTTGCGCCACGCCTGGGCCTTGCCTATCAGTTCAACGACAAGACGGTATTTCGGGCTGCCTACGGAATAACGTATGACACTCTGCCTCTTGAACGACCGTTGCGTGGCTTCTGGCCCTATACCATTGGCGCGGATAACCAGGTCGTCCTGCCCAACGTCAGCAGCACTGTTACTCAGTACCTCCCGTATGCGACGTTCAATGCTTCGACCAACACGCCTAACAACATCGCTGGTTCACCAGCTACGGCCGGCGGATTGTTCAACGGTGTTCCGCTCATTGAATCACCGACAGGATTCGAGTCCGGTATTCTGACACCTCCAACAAACGTCACCATCGGCACGCTTGCGCCGGGCGAGTTCAATCGTGGATACGTGCAGTTCTGGAACTTCACGGTGGAACGGAAGCTGCCGGGCGACATCCTCTTGAACGTTGGCTATGTTGGCAACCATCTTGCCCACGAATTCAATGGGCGCGATGCCGATGCTGCTCCGCTGGGCGCCGGAAACGGTGGTTCCCCGCTATTTGCCGCCTTCGGGCGTCCCCAATCGAGCGGGACTTACCTGTTTGACGGCTATCTCGATTCTCACTACAATTCATTGCAGGTTTCGTTAAACCGCCACGTCACCAATGGCCTGTTCCTTCAGGGGTCTTATACCTACTCGAAAGTGATCGGGTTTATCGATGACGAAGGTTGGGAGAACGGCCTGGCTTTTAACTGCACGGCGAACTCCCTGATGCCCAATGGATGCCAGTCCCTCAACCAGCACACGCTCAGCTTTGACCACACGCATGTGCTGAAGATGGCGTTCATTTACACTCTGCCCTTTGGCGCCGGCCAGAAGTTCGCCAGCACCGGGGCTGCCAGTGCAATCCTCGGCGGTTGGCAGGTGAATGGCATCGTGACCGGTATCTCCGGCTCACCCCTTTATGTGAGCCAGGGCACGAACAACCTGAACACTCCTGCCACAGACCAGGCTCCTGACTTTGCTGGCGGGCTCAACATGGTCAAGGGAACCGGGCCTGGCGAGCAGTGGTTCAACACGTCAGCCTTCACGCCGGTGGAATTCGCGACGGGCCAGCAAGTCCGAATAGGAAGTTCCGCCAGTCGTGGGCTTTCTTGGCTGCGTGGACCTGGACTGATGCAATTGGATGCCAGTCTGTTCCGGACCTTTAAGGTTACAGAGCGGTTCAAGTTGAAGGTTCGGGGAGAGATGCTCAACTTCACGAACACGCCTCATTGGAGCAATCCAGGCACGAGCTGTGACATCACAACCGCCGGCGTCTGCGGCGGTAGTCTTGGACAGATCACATCAGCCTTTGGGGAACGGATCTTCCAGATAGGGGCTGAAGTGGACTTCTAACAATTGCCTGCCGTAAACATGCCGCTGGGGATAAGATGCGCACGTCTCCAGCGACGTGCTACGGCCGGGATTCTTTCACAGGCAAGAATGGGCAGAGGCCGCACGACCTCTGCCCACACAAATTCCCCACCTTTAATCCCAATCTTATCGGTTTTTCCCCAGATCTCTCCACGCCAAGCATCAGCTCAGAGGTCCAACGTTGGCTTCCCTGGACTTCTCGTACTTACTGAAGGGTCTGTGTAGTGCGAAGAGCGGGCGGAAAGCCAAATATAGATGAATGATGACTGGCGCCCGACTTCGTCAACTGGGCGCGGTCTGTGATTATCCCATTGACCTGTCCCTGCCTTAAGGCAATCCGGATACGCCCGGCATCGGACAGCAACGGCGCGTATTTTGATTGGATATTCCAGCCAAAGCGGCCGTCAATCACTTTTGCGCTAACCTGGAATGGCTGGAGCACTCGGCAAACTCAGTAGCGGGTTTAAGCAGTTGCCGATAGACGCCGCTGTCGGCAAAGACAGCTTTAAGATAGATCCGCGTTTCCGGATAAGGAATAGATTCCACGAATTCCTGCTGATCGCGATACTTGCGCTGGCTTAGCCATTGGTCCACAACGGTTGGTCCGGCGTTGTAGGCCGCAAGGGCCGCTGCCTCGTTGCCGTCATAGCGCTGGAGGAGCCGCCTTAAAAATGCACACCCAAAGCGCACGTTATAGGTTGGCTCGTAAAGCCTTCGGCCCACAGACTTCAGATACCGCCTTGAATTCGTGACCGTGGACGCTTCAATCTGCATCAATCCGCGGGCATCCGCAATGGAAGTGGCGCGGACGTTGAATCCTGACTCCTGCCTGATAAGCCCCATCACCAGGTAGGGGTCCAGGTGATTGATTGCGGCGTACCGCCTGATGACACCGATGTGGGCCGTTGGGAACAGCAGGCGCCAGACCTCGCGCGGCAAGCCTGAAAATTGCTGTGAATAGTAATCCGGGGTGATCCTTTTCGTTGTGTGTAAAGCGCGGTCGGTCTGCCCCTGCTCTGCTTCAAACCTGCTAAGCGCGATGACCAGAGCAGGAGAATCGGGATGAAGACTAAGCCGTGCCTGGATGTCCTGCCTGGCGAGATCATCAAGATGCAGCGCGCTGAGCATGTTGAAGGGAAGCAGGTTTGCGCCGTCAGTGGATGGCGGGCAAGCTCCAAAGCGGGGCGGGTCAGCAGCCGGAATGTTGCGGGCAAGCTCTGGAAGAGAAAACAGCGGATTGTTTCCAAACGTCGTTTGGTGAACGGCGCTCTTCTTCAGCAAGGAAAGCCGATTCGATGCTTCCAGGGAGTAGTAATTGTGCCGATAACGCTTGATTAGGAATTCGTAAACGGCGCGGGCTTCCGCTGGCTGCCCGTCTTCTTGCAGCCGCCCCAGAAAGTAGAGCGCCGCAGCGACGTGAGAAGAGTCAGGATAATTTCGAATGTGCTGCAACAGGGCTTTGCTGGCCTCGTCCGGTTGGCCGGTAAGATAGGTGATCCATGCGAAGCGCCAGCTTGCCTCGGAGGCCTGCGGAGTATGAGGAAACGCGTCCAGAAGTGTGCGGTAGTACAGTGGAGCGATGTCCAACACGCCTTTGTACATAAAATAATTGGCCGCCCTCAAAAGGGCCACCGCGTGCCACCGCGAGCTGAAGTGATCAGCTCGAAGCTTGTTGAGGGTGTTGGCAACCGCGGTGTCATCCTCAACCCGGGCATAAGCATCAACGAGGGTTGCCAGCCGCTCAGCATCCAGCTCGGGCGTCGGCGCAACGCTGTTCACCAGCGTTTCGGCGGCGTCGGCGCCACGCCCAAGGCGGATCAGGCACTTGGCTCGGCCCAGGTTCCATCCCCAGGCCCAGGTGCTGTTCCGCCGGTCCTTCAGCAACTGCTCGTATTCCCGGAGAGCTTCGGAATATTGTGAGGCTGAGAACAGTTTCTCCACTCGCGCTGTGGCGATCTCATCCGAAACCTGCGGATAGTTGACGCCGAGCTGGTTTTTCAGCTTGTTAAGAGCATCGCCAGCCGCGCTGGCTTGCGGCGTGGTGGGAAAAGCGTAAAAGATGTCCTGGAAGGTTTGCGCCGCCTGGCGAACCTGCCCGCTATCGGTGTATGCCCGGCCCAGGACCAGCGCCAACGCAGGCCGCTGGCGGACCTGAGGCTCCGCTTGCAACAACTGCAATGCCCTCTGAGGGTTGCCGGTCTGGAGATACGCCCAGGCCAGCAACTCGATGGCGTCGTAATGTTCTATGCTAAACGGATGGCGTTTGTTGAAATCGTCCAGGATGCCGGGAACGGCTTCAGGATGGCCGCCGTTGTAAGCGGCTGATGCGCAATAGTAATCCGCAAGGTCGGCCAGCGGGGAAGGCGTTGAAGATGCCTTTGCCAGGTCCGCCGCGGCAACGTCGAATTTACTGGATTTATACTCGTGGTATCCAAGCACAAAATAAGTCAAAGCGCGATCTTTCGTCGCCTTGAGAGACTCCGCAAGCCGTCTCAGTTCAGGCCAGGTGCTCGAAGAATCAGCTCTTGACGCCAGGCGGACTAATGCGGACGGAGGCTTCCCCCAGGTTGCGGCCGGCGTTCGCGCCGCAGAAGCCAACGGCAAGTAGAAAACGCTTGCGAGCAAAACCAGGAGAATTTTCACGCTGAAGGTCTCGGACAGCCGGTACCAAGAAGCGCTGGATCATCTTCAGCCAGCGTCATTACCAGCTCTTCACGAAGGAAGTCGAAGCTGTGCCGCCGCATGAGCAAGGCGCTTCTCGTAGGTTTTCCGGCTGCGATCAATCGCTGTTTCGAGCCGCTGATACAGATTCTCAATCCTGCGCTCCTCTATAACCATGTTCCTATTGTGCAGTTCGATTCCATAAACCAACTCACACATACCCAGCATAGGCACTTCGCGGCTCAGAATGGCTTGCCGAGACGCCACCTGTGTGTCGTCTCCCGCTGGTTGTTCAGTGGGGTTTTCAGGGTACCGGCTTCCCAGGGCGGTTTCGATAGCCGCACCAAAGGCTCGAGCACCCGGGAAGCTGGAGCTTCCAGTTGGCACTGTTCATTCTGGAGGGGTCTTAGGCTTTGGACGAGCCGCTGAATCTCTTCAGCCTGCCGTCTTAGGAGGTTGCTAAGCTGCCTGTGGACCTGCTGGATTGCACCATGTGTGCGGTTTGACTTTGTGAACTCCAACTGCAAAAACCTTTGACCTCCCTCACGCCACGGTCTCTCTTATCCTACCGCCAAAACAGGGCGTGTCAACAACCATCTCCCGATGAGGCGGCAAAATAGCGAAAGTTTTGCTTCCAACAGTTTTTTCGGCCCACCTGCAGATGTACGGCGTGTTGACGCGCCGCTCCGCCAACGGCATACTTAGATTGAGGGGGCGTTCCGGATTCGACGGAAGCTCTCGCGCTCGAAAGGCACGCCGGGGGTCCACACCACCCGTAATCGGCGTGGAACAACATAACTGCCAACACGCAGTTTGCTTACGCTGCCTAATCAAGGCTAGCGCGTCTCCTCCGCCAGTGCCCGCGGGGCGGAATGAGGCGTCATCCAGCGGGCTGGCCTGGAACTTGCCGCCTGAGGGTTCCGGGTAAGATCCGGGTGACCGGATCAGGCTAGCCGGCGGTTCGTTCTTGCCCGTTCCTGAGGGCCGCTGGCGAATGCATCAAGCGAACGCGATAAGCGTGTAGGCTTTCGACCGCAAGGCTTTTCGGACGGGGGTTCGACTCCCCCCGCCTCCATCTATGTAACTTGGTGATTCCAAAGCTATTGTACATGGATGCTTGCTCCGCGTGCCATATACGTGTCATACCCTCCCGCCAAAGTCACGCCCCAAATGCGCCGCACATCGGCTATTCAGTTGCCACATTGAACCTCCGCGACTTCCGCAAAATTTCTGGCCTTTCAGTGACCGAACTCTGAACGCTTACTTGTTTGTTGTTTACATCGTCTAGACATGCACCGGAGAAAGCGATATCTTTTACCCCCGACGGTCAGCACAGTGCTGCCGAGACTTTTCTCTTGGAAATCTGGCGCTTCCCCGTCGCTGGCGATAGCAGCGGAAGGATTGCACATTTCGGTTTTAGCGCCACAGGTTCAATTCAGATGAGTCGGGTTGCCCAGCGCGTTGAGGAGTGGAAGCGAAAGATAGTTGATCTTTCTCGCCGGAACCGATCCCTGTATTTCGCGCGGACGCGTGCATCAACCCTGAAGATCATCGACCCCACGATCGCTGACATTTTTAACCGCCTTGCGAATGAAGAGAAGCACTGGCAATTCTTTATGCCGCCAGACGAGAATGAGACGCTTACCGTAGCTGCCAATTCACACGATTTACAACCTCTGTTGCTCAAACCGGCAGGCGGCGACCAGCCTGGATCACCGGGGGGTGGGGCCTCTCTGGATCGCCGAAACGATGAGCTTGTGACAGATGTTAAGGATGGCGCAAGGCTCCGCGCCATCTTGCGGAACCTTTATCGCCGGTCTCGAACGGATTTTGAGGAGCGCGGAGTTCGAATTCTGTTCATCACATTCGGCACGCTGGAGTGGAAGGAAATCGAGCAAAGCGAAATTATAAAGTCACCGATACTCTTGGTACCGGTGGAGCTCAGGCGAGACTCGGTGAATGACCCCTTCGAACTGTGGCCAGCTGATGAGGAAATCGTTGTCAATCCTGCACTCGCTGTAAAGCTCAGTGATGATTTCAAGATCGAACTGCCGCCCGTTCCTGATGATTGGGAGGTAGCTCCACTTGAAAAATTCCTTAATGTCTTCCGAAGTCAAATAGCGAAATACGAGTGGACAGTCAGCGACGATTGTTGGTTGGGACTGTTTTCCTTCCACAAGCTGGTCATTTATCACGATCTGAAAAGTCACGGTAGTGCGCTCGAAGCGCATTCGATTGTCCGATGCTTATGCGAAGAAGGAAAGGAGTCTCCCGCGAGTGAGCCGCCAGACCCACGCGAACTAGATAAGAAGATTTCACCGGACACGAGCTTTCTTGTCGCGGACGCAGATAGTAGTCAATTGGTTTGCATCGAGGCAGTCAAAGCAGGGAACAACCTGGTCATCCAGGGCCCGCCGGGAACCGGGAAAAGTCAGACGATTACGAATTTGGTTTCAGAATTCATTGCCAGAGGGAAAAGCGTTCTGTTTGTAAGTGAAAAGATGGCGGCGCTTGAAGTTGTCTCCGACCGACTTCAAAAGGCCGGACTTGACCATTATTGCCTCCAACTCCACAGTCACAAGGCCAACAAGCGCGAAGTAATTCAGGAGCTCTATAAGACGCACTCAGAGCAGCTTCAGCCGAAGAAAGGCCTAACGGATTTTGAGGCAAAGCAGCTCGTTGAGAGACGCAAGAAACTGAATGACTACGTTCATTCGCTTCACTTGGTTCGCCGGCCGTTCGGATGTAGTGCCTTCGATGTCCTGGGATCGGTCGCTCAACTAAACGACGTTGCCTATGTTCCGACTGGCGTATTCGACGCATCCCTCCTTACCCCAGAGAGCTTCGATGGTGCGGAACAGCTGGCCAAGCGGTTGGAGCCTCTTTGGCAAGTAGCAGTGGCCGGTCGGAATTTCCTGTGGTTTGGCTGTACGGTTATGGCCTTCTCCCTGGCAATCAAAACTGAGCTACAAGGGGAAATCGCCGGATGCATGGCGTCTGTCTCCGCGCTACGGCAAAGTTCAGCCCGTCTCGCGAATTTGCTCGGTTTAGAAGAACCGCTAACACTCCCCGCCGTCGAGTGGCTGTTGAAGACTTCCCGGATGCTCTCCAATTGCCCAGGTATCGAACAGCAGTGGGTCCTCAGTTCGAGCCTACCTGAAATCACGAAAGAAACGGAGCGATATCTGGGGCTCAAGAAAATCCACAATGAGCATCGAGATGCTCTGGATTCTATGTACACTGCGGCCTTGATGTCGCTCCCTGCTAATCTCTGTGATCGCCTCAATCGCGCGCTGCAGAAATTGACCACGATTGTGGGCCGGTCTCTGTTGGACGATACAAGCTTTGTCATGAATCGAGGGTTGCTGCTTGAATGGGCACAGCAGCTTTCAATACGTGCATTGAGCTGGATCAGGGACGGCAATATCCTTCAGCAGTCCTTGGGGCTGAACAGCGACCTGAATCTCCCACGTCTTCGCCAACTCGTGAGCATCGCGGAGTTATGTGAGTCCGAGGATAGGCCCGATGACAAATGGCTGGAATTGACTAGGCAGAGAGATGTGGCACAATCGTTGCCCTCCATTCGAGAGGGCTTCGACAGCAGGAACAATGAGAGAAAAGCCCTGCTTGCCGAATATGAGCCGGAGATTCTCGAACTGCCGGTCAAGAGTTTAATCGAAAAGTTTTCAGGGCCTTATTCCTCCATTCTCCGAATTTTCCGTCCCTCCTACTTCAGGTCCAAACGACAAATCAGACGCCTCCATAAAGACGGAAAGCTTCCATCGTCAATCCTTACCGACCTCCGCAGGGTACAGGCCCTAAAGGACCGAGAGGAGCGACTCATTAAAGAATTCTCCCAGTACAAGGAGTTGCTTGGCGGTTACTTCAGGGGTTTCGAAACGGACTTTGATCGTGTGTCGCGAGCCTTGGGTAATTCACAGGAATTGGTCAGGTTGGCAGCTTTGCAGCCACTTCCCAGTCAATTTATCCATCAAGCGTCCGCCCGAGGCCTCGCTACGATTGAATTGCGCACTACAGGGCCGCGTCTGAAGGAAAGCATAGCTGACTGGGAAAAGAAACTCCCCCAAGCCAAACCATATCTCTCCCCGAATTTCTCGGATGGTCCCGAAATGCCGATAGCGGAAAGACCACTAGAGGAATTGAAAATGTGGTCCGAAGAAGTTGGAGACGCATTGAGACAATTCTGCGACCTGATGGACACAATCTTACCTTGTGCACGGTCTTCCGACGGCATCACGTGTCAACGAATTATGAGTGACCTTGAGCACCTGAGTGAGTTGCGAACGATCGAAGTAGAGACCGCTGCGGAGTCTCAACGCCTGAAGGAGCATTTTGGCCATCGGTTCGTAGGAATAGAGACGGCATGGGACGAGGTTCTCACGGCAGTTCAATGGGCTACGGAATTCCGGGCTCACATGGGGAACAGAGAAATCCCCCAGAGTCTTCTGGGCATATTGATCGCGGGAAAAGAAAACGCTCCCACGCATGAGGCATTGGATGGTGACCTAAACCGAGTTCGAATCGGTCTCCAAACATTGGGACGAAGCTTTGTAAGCGGCTATCCTGCGGCGGAGGGAACTCCGCTTTTAGAGGCTGACTTTGTTGCCATGCTGTCACGTCTGCGCGAGATGTCTCAGCAGATTGAAACACTCAGGGATTGGGTTGACTTTTGTGAACTAGAGCATGGCTTCCAGGCTTTCGGGCTCGAAGAATTCTTTGAGAACCTGACGACAAAACACCTGTCTCTTCGCGCAAGTGATCTTCCGAGTGTCCTGAGAAGGTCATTGCTTCAGGCGTGGTTGAATTTCCAATTCGCCGATGATCCCTGCCTCGGGGCATTCCGTGGTGAGAACCACGAAAGACTCATTGCGGAATTTCGCGAGCTAGACAGAAAGCATTGGGAGCAAGGCGTCCATAGCGTCATAAGGGAAATCAATCGCCTGCGACCAGCATCGAGTGTGGTAATCCCAGGAGGAGAACTTGGTGTACTGTTGAAGGAGGCAAACAAACAGAGACGCCACCTTCCGCTCCGAAAACTGTTCGTCCTTATCCCGAATTTATTGACGCAATTGAAGCCTTGCTTGCTGATGAGCCCAATTTCGGTCAGCCAGTTTCTTGACCCCGAAAAAATGAAATTCGATCTCGTGATTTTTGATGAAGCTTCCCAACTGAGATCAGAGGATGCGATTTGTTCCGTTTATCGGGGGAAGCAGTTGGTGGTGTGCGGGGACAACAGGCAACTGCCGCCAACAACATTCTTTGAACAAGGGATGTCGGATGATCTGTCCGACGAATCGGACGATCCTAATGCAATGGAGGCTTTTGATGTATTCGACAGCGTCCTCGACGCTTGCGCGGCGGTAATGCCACAGCGCCAATTAAAATGGCACTACCGAAGCGAGCATGAATCTTTGATTGCGTTTTCGAACTCCATTTTTTATGACTTTAGCCTGATAACCTTCCCGTCGTGGTTGCAAGAGGATGAGGCTTTCGGCGTTAAATTCGTTTTTGTTCCTGACGGTGTGTATGACCGTGGTGGGAAAAGAGATAACGTACGGGAGGCAGAGAAAGTTGTCGGCTTGGTGGAAGAGCATCTCTTGCGATATCCAGACCAATCGCTCGGTGTAGTGACGTTCAACGTTTCCCAGGCCGATACAATCGAGAATCACCTTGAGCAGTTCCGACGACAAAAGCCGGAGCTTGAGCGATACTTCGCCGCCGACAGGTTCGAGAAGTTTTTTGTGAAAAACCTGGAGAGCGTGCAGGGGGATGAGCGGGATGTTCTCATCTTTAGCGTCGGATATGGTAAAGACAGGTTTGGTCGCATCACGATGAACTTCGGCCCCTTGAACGGCAATGGAGGTGAGCGGCGATTGAACGTCGCAGTTACTCGCGCTCGAAAGAAGGTGATTGTTGTTAGCTCGATTCGCGCCTCTGATTTTGACCTTAGTGAAGTTAACAGGGAAGGCGTCCGAGTACTCCACCGCTATTTGGATTTCGCAGAGCGAGGTCCAGATGCCCTTGCCATGCGAATCGAGGAAGGCGAGTTCGAGTCCCCATTCGAACAATCAGTGGCAACAAAGATTCGCAGCTTTGGCTTTACCGTTGTTCCCCAGGTGGGATGTAGTTCATTTCGAGTTGACCTTGGGGTAGTTGACCCGTCAAATCCAGGCAGATTCATACTGGGTGTTGAATGCGATGGCGCTTCATACCATTCATCCGCAACCGCAAGAGATCGGGACCGCATTCGTCAGCAGATTCTTGAGAGACTTGGCTGGAGAATCCATCGAATTTGGTCTCCAGATTGGGTAACCCGCAATGACCTCGAAGTTGGCCGGCTCAGACAAGCAATCGAAACTGCCCTTGAAGAGCTAAAGGGAACGCGACGATTTTCGCTGATGCATGTTTCGAACGGGCCGAATCTGGGTAACGAGCCGATTGTCATTGAAAGAGAGATCTCTGAAGCTGAAGAGAAGTTCGTGCTTCCAACCTGGGTACAAACGTACAGAGTGTGCATGGTCCGGGCACCACAGACGCGCTTGCAATTCCATGATCCTGATGCTCAGCCACTCTTGAAGCGTATGATGTCTCAAATCGTTGACATAGAAGGCCCGATCCACAAAGACTTGGCAGCCACACGCTTGGCGCAAGCGTGGGAATTAGAACGTGTCGGCGAGCGAATGATGAATGCGGTCAAATCCGCATGGAGATCTCTTAGCCGAGAGAAACTACTACGAATTCAAGGCGAGTTCCTCTGGCCCGCAGCGGAAACCTTTCAGGTAGCAGTCAGACACCCAAACCCAGAGGATGGCCGGTCACGACGCTCAATCGAGAAAATTCCAACCGAAGAAATCACTGTGGCGTTAAAAAAACTCACAAGCGATAGCTTGAGTATCGAACGTGACAAGTTGCTTTTGTATGTGGCACGGATTTTCGGTTTCGAGCGAACTGGGAATCATATTCAGAGGTTGCTCGTAAATACACTCAAGGAACTACTGAATTCGCGCGAACTTGTTCTCTTGGAAGATCGCGTGTCGCTTCCGAATTAAATTCACAAACGTTATGGATTCCGAGAAATCTTGCGACGAGACGGTCGCGTTAGTCCGAGGATAAAGTCGTGGGGTTACGGTTCCATAATCGGATCCCTCCGTGTACCTGCGGTGGACCTCACTTCGGCGAATTCGCTGTTTTCACCGCTCCGTGCGTTACGTGGAATCAATAAGTTACGCCTAATCAGTGGGCTCAGAATCTCGACTCCCCCCGCCTCCACCATAACGGTTTATGATCAATAAGTTATCTTGTCTTTCGCTTCAGGGCCCTGCCCTGTCTGGGTGCTGGAGATAAGTCTGCCTGCTCTCCAGCCTCCGCCTCACGCTCGATAGAGCGCGACGAGGTACGTGGTGACGCCAGTTTAGCTTTACACCATCTGATCTTCATTGGTGCAGAAGTCGCGTTGCACTTCCAAAACCGACCAGAAATCGATGGGCCCGGCGCGGGACTACTCGTCAGCAAGATGCTCTGACAATTGACTTTGCTTCACGGCCTGATTCAAGTAGTCCCGGCGCTCCTGTTCCTGGGAATAGTTCACCAATGCGTTCTCGACTCCCTCCTGATTCGCGGGAATGGGGTTATACCTTAAACGGCACGGCTGGTTACTCTCTTAAATGTCTCGACGGCCTCTCATCGGTTACGTTTAACACGTGGCGATACGTTGTCTTCTCACCGTAGGCGGCCTCGGCGTATAATAGGCGCCGTTCCCCCTATGCGCATTTTGCTGATTGAAGACGAACGGAAGGTGGCAAGTTTTGTTGCCCGCGCGCTGCGTGAAAAGTCTTATGCGGTGGATATTGCTGAATCGGGCGAGAAGGGTTTGGAAATGGCTACGGGGGCGCCTTATGACGCCATTCTTCTGGACGTCAGATTGCCGGGGATGAATGGGATTTCGGTATGCCGCAAAATGCGAGAGGAAGGCATTGAAACTCCAATCCTTATGCTAACAGCACGAGTTCTTGTAGAAGAGCGAGTTCAGGGCCTGAACGCTGGCGCTGACGACTATCTGACCAAACCTTTTGCGCTGGCCGAACTGGAAGCCCGGGTCCAGGCGCTCATCCGGCGGGGATTCGGTAAGTCTGCGGCAACGCTGCAGTATGCTGGCCTTGAGCTGGACCGGCATCGCCGTCGGGCAAAACGGGGCGAACTGGCAATTCCTTTGACTTCTCGGGAGTTTGCCTTGCTGGAATTCTTGATGCTCCGCGCGCCAGATGCCGTAACTCGTAGCGAAATTATTGAGCACGTGTGGGATTGTCACTTTGACAGCGAAACAAATCTTGTGGAGGTCTATATTAACCGGCTTCGGCAGAAAATCGACCAAGGCCACGCTAATAGGCTAATCCATACCATTCATGGACTTGGATACTGCATGCGAGTTGAGGAATGATGTTCGCCTCGTCTTTACGTGGCCGCATGATGCTAATGTTTTGCGCGGTTGTCGGCATTCTGCTGGTAGCGTGCTCTTCGGGACTCTATGTGCTTTTGTCACGTGAAGTGTATAGCCAGTTAGACCAGCAACTGCAGGAAGCAGCCCGCCCCGTTATCGCTGATCTCCTGACGGACTCTCTTACCGAAAGGGATGTAGACCAATTAGATATTTCCGGCGAATATTTCGAGCTCTCAGACTCTTCAGGTCATGTCTTGCAGCGCTCCCACAACCTTCAGATGGGAACGATACCTCTGACCCCGACGGTATTCAGGGGCAATCAGCCGAGTTTCCTGAGAATCGACAACACCCCTGACGGCAGTCTACGTGTTGCTGCAATTCCCTTTCAATTTAACAAGAACTACTTTGTGCTGACGGTTGCGGTTTCAACCCGCGAGGCCGATCATATCCTTGCGAGTTTTCGCGGCATAATCTTCCTGATTTTGCCTTTGAGCCTGGTGCTGACTGCCAGTGTTTCGGCGTGGTATGTTGGGAAGAGCCTGGCGCCGATCGCCACATTTACTCGGCACGCCGAACTTATGGCCGAGCGCGCGTCTGGGCTTTATCAGCCAAACCTGTGGCAGCCATTACCTGTCAAGGCCCCTCGCGACGAATTAAGCCGGTTGGCGGAAACGTTTAATCAACTCTTCGAACGCGTTGCGTCCGCCGTTGGGCAGTCGAGGCAGTTTGTTTCTGATGCCGCGCATGAGCTCCGGACACCTCTCTCAGTGTTGCGAGGTGAATCGGAGCTTTTGCTTTTTGAACCGAGGACACAACGGCAGTACCAGGAATCGTTACGCGCGATCGATGCCGAACTGAAACACCTGAGCAAAATCGTGGAAGGCCTCTTCACGCTCGCTATGGCTGATGCCGGACAACTCCGGCTTGCGAACGAACCGGTTTATCTCAACGAGATACTGGAAGGGGCATGTGCGCTGCTAAGCCCAATGGCAGGGCTGAAACACATCACCATCAACCGCAACTTGAGTCAGGATTTCCCTTACGCGGGCGATGAAACCTTCTTAAGGCAACTTTTTGTGGTTTTTCTCGAGAATGCCATCAAGTTTTCGCCACCGTCAGCGACCATACAGGTCGAGTTGGAACAGAGCAACGGAACACTGCAGGCACGATTCCGGGACCACGGCGTTGGAATTGCTTCGGAACACCTAGCCCATATCTTCAAGCGTTTCTATAGAGCTGCGTCCTCCAGCTCGCCTGACTTTAAGGTTGAGGCGGCGCCGAGCGGTGGGCTTGGTCTGGCTATTGCACTCGCAATTACGAGCGCTATGGGAGGCTGGATAGACTGCCACAGCATGCCCTGCAGCGGTTCAATCTTCACCGTAAACCTCCCTCTTCAAAGGTAAGGCCCGTTTCCACCTCGCGGCAGCAACTCACCCGCATCCGTCGGGACCTTCGGTCCCGCGAACCGCCCCTAAGCTGCCCCTGCTGCTGAGGTGATTTCGTTCAGAATGACGGCTGGCGCTCGGTATATTGTGTCAGATCCATATCAGACGGATAAAAATCCCTGCCGCGAACCCATCGGATGCGGGCGCGGCCGAGTTCGGCCAAAACTTTCCGACTGCGTTTGAGCCGCAAATGTGAATTTCACCCAGTAGTCGTTATCATAACGAGGCATATAACCGGTTTGATTTTCCTGCGTCCAAATAAAACATGACGTTTGGGCAAGGGCCAACGCGAGATCGTATGCAAAAAGGTCATAGCGTCGATGTCGATCAAAAATAAAGCAAGAGTTGCCTATCAGATTCATGCAAGAAGTACTTGACACTCACGATGAAGAATGATACAAGCTAAATCGGATCGGGGCGGCACGACACAGAGCGTAACCCATAATAGCTTTCCATTCTGATAATCGGTGAACGGGCCGAGGAGTGTAATTGATGCGTTATCCTAAGCGATTAGATCGACTCCGAGAATCGTCCCCCGAACCAAAGTCAGTTATTAGTAGATCATGAAACGCAATTGGACGCGCCGTAAGTTTCTTGAAAGCACGCTTAAAGGCTCGATCGCGGCGAGCGGAGCCGTAACGGCAGGCATTATCATTCCGGCAGAGGGTCGCGCTGGCTATGCGGGGCAACAAAGCTCCGACACTTTTGATGTGCAACAGCGCAACTTGCTGCGCGCCGCGATGGACGAGATCATTCCCGCCGGCGACGGCATGCCAGCGGCAAGCGAGGTGGGAGGCGTGGAGTATCTCACCCGCATCGCGCACGAAAACCCGAAGATCAAGAAAGACCTGCTGCATAGCCTCGGCATGCTTTCGGAGCTAAGCCGCAAAGGCCTGGGCAAGGAATTTACTTCGCTGATTCATCCGGAGCGCGTCGAGGCGCTGAAGAAATTCGAAGCACTGCGGCCGAGACAGAATTTCGCGAAGCTGCGCGACTACATATACGAAGCCTACTATACCCAGCCGAAAGTCTGGACGCAGCTCGGCTACTCGTTCCATCCAACCAACTCGGCCGGGCCCAGGATGAAGCCGTTTGACCCATCTTCGCTCGACCGCGTGCGCAAGATGGGCAAACTTTATCGGGAGGTTTCTTGATCAAGGTAAGACGGGCTGGGTCAGGAGACGGATATGGCGGATGAGCTCGCGGATGTGCTGGTGATCGGCTCGGGTGCGGCGGGCGGGGCTGTAACCAAGCACCTTGCGGACTTGGGCGCAAAGGTCGTTTGTCTCGAACAGGGCGACTGGACGAAACCCGATCAGTACCCCTCCACACGTCCCGATTACGAAATCCAACTGCATCGCGGCGCGTTCAATTTCAGCCCCAATGTTCGCCGCCGGCCGGAGGACTACCCTATTGTGGCGACGGGCGGAAATCCTCCCGATATTCTGATGT
Organism: Terriglobia bacterium; assembly: GCA_035712365.1. Classification (NCBI taxonomy): domain Bacteria; kingdom Pseudomonadati; phylum Acidobacteriota; class Terriglobia; species Terriglobia bacterium. The sequence continues at coordinate 208,095 of DASTAW010000048.1, read as the reverse complement.
TTAATGCGGTGGGGGGTAGCACCATCCATTATACCGGTCACTTCCCGCGCTTTCATCCTTCCGACTTCCGCGTTAAGACCCTTGACGGTGTGGCAGAGGATTGGCCCATCACCTACCAGGACCTCGAACGTTATTACGACATGAATGACCGGGAGATGGGGGTGGCAGGTTTGGCGGGAGACCCTGCGAACCCTCCGCGCGCACCCCGGCCGACGCCGCCCCTGCCTATCGGAATTCTGGGGGACGTCATCACCAAAGGGTTCGACAAGCTGGGGTGGCACTGGTGGGTTTCTGATAACGCCATCATCTCCCGCGCCTACGACGGCCGCCCAGGCTGCGATCTGCACGGCAAGTGTATGTTCGGGTGCTCGATTGGCTCAAAGGCCTCGACCGACGTCACCTACTGGCCCAAAGCGCTTCGCAAAGGCGCCGTGCTGAAGACGCGAGCGAGAGTGCGAGAGATTACGGTGGACACCCGCGGCCGTGTGCAGGCAGCGCTGTATTATGATCGCCTTGGAAAGCTCCATGAACAGCGGGCCCGGGTGGTGGTGGTCGCCTGCAACGGAGTTGGCACGCCGCGGCTGCTGCTGAATTCAAAATCGAACCTTTTCCCGCAGGGTATCGCCAATTCCTCAGGATTGGTGGGGAAGAACTTCATGCTCCATCCCTTCCGCTTTCTGGAAGGGGTCTTTGAAGAGCGCATCGACAGTTACGACGGCCCTTTCGGAATCCCCGCCTTCAGCCAGCAGTTCTATGAGACTGATACAAGCCGGGGCTTCCTGCGCGGGTATACATTCTTCCTGGAGAGGAGCTTCGGTCCTTTGCACCAGGCCTGGGGCGGATTCACGAGCCGTCCTGTTCCATGGGGAGCCGAACATCACCGTGTGATGCGCCGTCGATTCCCTCACATCATTCGAATCACTGTGATGGGAGAGGATTTGCCACAGGAAATGAACCGTGTTGAACTCGATCCTAATATCAAGGACTCAAGCGGCATTCCGGCCCCACGGGTCGTCTACAGTTACAGCGCCAATAGCCTCAAGATACTGCACCATGGGGGGGCGATGGCGCGGCGGGCGCTTGAAGCGGCTGGAGTTGTTGAAGTGCTTGACAGCGGCGTCATCGCTCCGGCTTTCCATCTGATGGGTACTGCGCGCATGGGCAGCGATCCCAAGAGTTCCGTTGTCAATCAATGGCACCAGGCGCATGACGTCCCTAACCTTTTCGTTGTTGACGGCAGCTCCTTCACCACCGGCGCTGCTGTCAATCCCACTTCCACAATCGGTGCGCTCGCGCTCCGCTGCGCAGAGGGCATTTGGGACCGCCGCAGGGAGTGGTCATGAATTGCCTGCTGAAAAGGAGCATCACCGAACTCAGATTTTGATGCGGGAAGAAAACGAGGAAGTTTAATTTTAACGCAAGGTTCATGGGACCGTTACGCGGACGTAATGCTTCACCCATAGAATTTCGTTGATCAGTCACAGACGGTCACAAGGACCTGATAAGGGGATTCAATGAAACTCTTGACGATGCTTTTCAGCCTTGCCCTGGCATCATTGGCTGCGGCGCCCTTACCGGTCGGCGGCTACCGCATCCTGAAGGAAATTCCGCTCGGAGGCCACGGACGCGGGGACTACCTCACGCTGGACGAGAGCGCGCGGCACCTCTACGTTTCGCACGAGACCGAGGTGGACGTGGTCAATGCCGATTCCTACGCCAAGATTGGAAGAATCCCAGCGCAGGGAGCGCACGGCATTGCCGTGGCGGATAAGTGGAATCACGGGTTCAGCACCAACGGCGAGGCGAACACGGTGACGATGTTCGACCTGAAAACTCTGAAGGTGCTGCGCCACATTCCGGCTGGCAAGGGTCCTGACGGGATTATCTATGACCCTGCGACGCGCCGCATTTTTGCTTTCAATGGCGATGGCGACAGCGCCACGGCCATCGACGCCGCGACCGGGAATGTGGCGGGAACAGTTGACTTGGGCGGAGGGCCGGAGTTTGCCGCCGCAGACGGGCGCGGCTACGTGTTCAACAATCTGGAAGACAAGAGCGAGCTGGTAAAAATCGACGCCCGAAAGCTAAAGGCGGATGCGCACTGGCCACTCGCACCGTGCCAACGGCCCTCGAGTATGGCCATGGACCGGCCAAACCGGCGGATCTTCATCGGCTGCCGCAGCCATGTTATGGCGGTCGTGAATGCTGATAACGGCCATGTGGTCACAACGTTGCCCATCGGCGACCACGTTGATGCGACTTCATTCGATCCTACGACACGCTTGATCTTCAACTCCAACGGCGATGGGACCCTGACAGTGTTTCATCAGGATGATCCTGACCACTATAGTCATGTGGAGACCATCAAGACGCTCCCGTTTGCCAAGACCAGCGCGCTTGATTTGAAAACTAATCGGCTGTTCTTGTCGACGGAGGTGGGAGGGAAATTTACGCTTTTGGTCGTGGGGAAGTGAAGCGGGATAAAACCTGCTGCTCATTGAGTGGTACTTGAAAAAGACTGAGATCGCGTCGGGAGATTGGACATAGCGCCCTTCGCCGGGCTTGGGTCCAATCGGTTTTCGTGAAGGAGAAACAGCATGTTGACACGCACCAACACCATAGTGTCAGATTCTGCCTCAAAGACTTTTCGGAACCGCGTCAGGTTTAAGCTCACAATTTTTGAGGAGGGAGCGATGGAACGACGAGGATTGCATTTTCTCAACTATGTTCTCTTGGTTTCTCTCTTGTGTTCTCTATCAACTATAAGCGCCATGGCGCAAATCAACCGGGCAAACCTTAATGGAACCGTTACGGACCCTAGTGGGGCGAGTGTTCCCAACGCGAAGGTTGTGGTCGTCGCGCCCGACACTGGTTTCACAAGGCAAGCCACCAGCACGAGTAGCGGGGTCTACAGCATCAGCAGTCTGCCTGTAGGAACGTATGATCTCACGATCTCTGCATCAGGATTCAAGACATACCAGACGAAGGGGATCGATCTCTCCGTTGGCCAGACTCGCACGGTCAACGCGCAGCTTGTGGTGGGCGCGACCACAACGACAGTCGAAGTGAAGAGCTCAAGTCAGGCGCTCGCAACCAGCAACGCCGAGATCGCGACCGTCATCCACCCGAGTCAAGTGGGGCAGATCCCCATTAACGGGCGCGACTGGGCCAGACTGATGACGCTCGCCCAAGGAGCCATCAACCTCGGCGGCGGCGGCCAGAGGGACCTGCGGTTCGGCGGGCAGGGCATTGACGACAACAACTACACTTTTGATGGACTCGATGCCACCGGCGTCCAGGAGCAGAGCCAGAAGGCGGGCGCGCGTCTGGCCATCTCGCTGGAATCGATCGCGGAGTTTCGCGTGAGCTCCTCGGTCTATACCGCGGACCAGGGAGGGTCGTCCGGCGCCCAGGTAAGCGTCGTGTCAAAGACGGGGACAAACCAGTATCACGGCACGGCTTTCGACTTCCTGCGCAATAACGTATTTGACGCGCGCTCCCCGTTCGATGTGGACGTCCCGCCGTTCCGCTTGAACCAGTTCGGCGGGAGCGTGGGCGGTCCCATCAGGCATAACCGCACCTTCTTCTTCGCGGATTACGAAGGGCTCCGGCAGGACCTGAGCACAACCTTGATTGGATTCGTGCCGAACGCCGCGTTTCGAAACCAGGTGGCGGCGACCTCGCCCGCTCTCAAACCATTCCTTAATTCCTGGCCCGTCGGCCAGACGCCTGTCGATTCCGTGACCGACCAATATACGTCGATAGGAAAGAACACCCAGCGCGAGGATAGCGTGATGCTCCGCCTGGACCACACTTTCAACGATAAAACTTCCATATTTGGCCGCGTCAACATCGACGACGCCACCCTCAACTCACCGCTGGACAATCTGGGCGGCCGTGACAATCCGCAAATTCGGCCTTCCAATTATGTCGTCCAATTAACACACGTTTTCTCGCCGACGGCCATTAACGAGCTCAGGGGGGGAATCAATCGTTCCGCTCTGCATCACTACCAGTTTGGAACGTGTCCCCTGTCGACAGCCAACGGCCAGCCCGGCGACGTCTGCGCGAGTTCACCTTCTTTCGATGGCCCTAGTAACAGCACGCTTGACACGGAGGTCGGAACCACGATTGACGGCTATGATGACTTCACCCTAGTCAGGGGTCGGCACACCATCAAGACGGGGATAGGCGTGGAACGCCATCGGCTCAACAATTCAAGCGAGGGAATTGCTAACGGAGCGCTCTCATACGCGGCCGACCAGGATTTCATTAACAACGTTCTTGACAACTATGCCTTTTTCGGGCAGTTGACTCTCGGCGGCAACCGGCGCACCTATATCATGCCCTACGTGCAGGATACATTTAAGGTCCGCTCCAACCTCACTCTCTATTACGGATTGCGATGGGAGCATTACACCGTTTTGCATGAGGTGTTCGACCGCATTGCCGTGGTAAAGCCTTCGTGCGGAGGCTTCTGTCCGAAGGGAACACCGCTCTATTTCCCGAGCTACAAGAACTTCATGCCGCGGCTGGGCGTGGCGTGGCTTCCCGGGGGAGCCAGTGGAAAAACGGTGATTCGCGCCGGGTACGGGATCTTCTTTTCGCCAAACCAGATGGACGACTTCAGCGACGGACACGAGAGTACGGCCGAAAGATTTAGCGTTTCGGCGTCGAGTGTGCCAGGCTTGTCGTGGCCGGTTTCCCTATCCCTGCTGCCCTCTCCATCATTCTCCCCGAAGGCATGGGACCAGAACCGCAAGGACGGATATGTGGAGCAGTGGAATTTCACTGTCCAGCGCGCACTTCCGTTTCACTTCCTGGGCGAAGTTGCTTACGTCGGCAACGAAGGCCACAGGCTGTTTTCCGCTACCAAGACCAATCTCATAAATCCATTAACGGGCGAACGTGCATTGCCTCAGTTTGGGCAGTACAACCTGAAAGCTAATCAGGGCAACAGCAACTTCCATTCCCTCCAGGCATCCTTGCAGCGCCGTCTCACCAGCGGGTGGCTGTGGGGGACTGAGTATATGTGGTCGCACGCCTTGTCTGACAACGGGTTCGGAGCGGGCGAGTATCCCCACATTCAGAACATGGCATGCATCAAATGTGACTACAGCAATTCGAGCCATGACGTTCGCCAGTCCCTTTCGGTCAATTCGGTTTATGAGCTTCCGGTTGGCCCGGGCAAGCCTTTCATAAATGCCGGCGGCGTCGCTGGAACGCTACTGGGCGGATGGCAACTGAGTGGAATTGCGGGGGCCACGAGCGGCCTGCCAATAGACATCACAGTAAGCCGGAAGGCGAGTGTAATGCCTGACGGTAACTCAAGTAACCAGCGGCCCGACTTTGTTTCCGGAATGTCCCTCTACCCGGCTGACCAAACGATCAACGACTGGTTCAACCCCGCCGCCTTTGCGGTACCGGCCGTTGGAACGTGGGGTACCCTGGGACGCTACGTTGGACGTGGGCCTTCGCATTTGGAAATCGACACGGGTCTCGAGAAGAAAACAACCATTACGGAGCGGCTGGCCCTGGATTTCCGGTTCGAAGCCTTCAACATGTTCAACCATCCGCAGTACGGCACTCCAGGATCCAATATCTCGAAGGGGAGTTTCGGGGTCATTACCAGCCAGTTGAATTCCGGCGCTACTGGCACCGGCACGTCGCGGCGGCTTCAGTTTATGCTGCGCCTGGATTTCTGAGCCGCTTTAGCCTCGTCGGGTTTAAGGTCAAAGTTTTTAAGGAGGGAGTAATGAAAGGGCGAGGATTGTATTTTCTCTACTATTTTCTCTTGGGTTCGTGTGTGTTTTTTCTATGGACTGCCAGCGGCAAGGCGCAAATCAACCGGGCCAACCTTAATGGGACCGTGACGGACCCGAGTGGGGCGAGCGTTCCGGGTGCAACCGTGGAGGTCGTCGCCCCCGACACCGGTTTCACCAGGCAGGTAACAACTGGGAGCTCCGGGGTTTACAGCATCAACAGTCTGCCTATAGGGACTTACGATCTCACGGTTTCTGCCAAAGGATTTAACACCTTTCGGTCAACGTCGATCCAGCTAACCGTCGGCGAGAACCGAACGTTAAACGCGCAACTGGCGGTGGGCGCCGCCACAACCAGGGTCCAGGTAAGTGCAACGGCCGTGTCGCTCGAAACAAACAATGCCCAGCTCTCGACCGTCGTCCGCTCACAGCAAGTCCAAGAGATTCCGCTCAACGGGCGCGACTGGGCCGGACTGATGACGCTCACCCAGGGAGCGGTGAACCTCGGCGGCGGAGGCCAGAGGGACCTGCGGTTCGTCGGGCGAGGAACAGACGACAATAACTACACCTACGACGGAATCGACGCTACCGGAGTCCAGGAGCAGAACCAGAAGGCTGGCGCGCGCCTGTCCATTTCGCTGGAATCGATCGCGGAGTTCCGCGTGAGCTCGTCCGTCTATACCGCCGACCAGGGCGGCTCGGCTGGGGCCCAGGTCAGCATCGTATCAAAGACGGGGACGAACCAGTATCACGGCGCAGCCTTCGATTTCCTGCGCAACAACGTCTTCGACGCCCGCTCGCCCTTCGATACGGACGTCCCTCCGTTCCACCTGAACCAGTTCGGCGGCGAAATGGGCGGGCCTATCCAGAAGGACCGCACTTTCTTCTATGCCGATTATGAAGGGCTCCGGCAGATCCTGAACTCCACTATTATCGGGTTTGTGCCGAATGCGGCAGTTCGAAACCAGGTGGCGGCCACCTCGCCGGCGCTGACACAGTTTGTCAATTCCTGGCCGGTTGGGCAGACACCCGTCGACGCCTTCACCGACCAAGCGAAATTCGTCGGCCTGAACTCCCAGCAAGAGAATAGCGGGATGGGCCGTCTGGATCATACGTTCAACAGTAGGACCTCCATTTTCGGCCGCGTCAACATTGACGACGCCGTCATCAACTCACCGGCGGATACGGTGGGCGGCCGAGATAATCCACTGTTACGCATCTCCAATTATGTTGTGCAGTTAACGCACGTCTTTTCGCCGACGATCGTTAACGAACTCCGGGGTGGAGTCAACCGCTCTGCCTTGAATCACTTCACCTTTGGAACGTCTCCGACCGCGCTCTTCAACGGAGTAGTGACCTCCACCGGAGTAAGCGTGGGGGGCTTCGATGATCCTAGTGAAACCACACTCGACGAAGAGATTGGCACCACGATTGACGCCTACGACGATTTGACTATGGTCAAGGGCCGGCACACCATCAAAATGGGGATCGGCATTGAGCGCCATCGGCTTAACAATTCGAGCGAGGCTCAATTCGCTAACGGGATATATACATACAACAGCCCGCAGGACTTTATCAACAACGCCGTGGATAATTTCGAATTCCTTGGGGAGTTGACCCTCGGTGGCCACCGGCGCACCTACATCATGCCCTACGCGCAGGATACCTTCAAAGTGCGCCCCAACCTTACGCTCACCTACGGATTACGATGGGAGCATTACACGGTCCTGAAAGAGGTGCATGACCGCCAGGCCGTCGTGACAATTGCATGTGGAGGGTTCTGCCCGAAGGGTACGCCACTGTACTCGCCGTACTATAAGGACTTCGCCCCGCGGCTGGGCCTGGCGTGGCAGCCCGGAGGAGTCTCGGGAAAAACCGTCATCCGCGCCGGGTTCGGGATGTACTTCGAGCCGAACCAGATGGACGACTTCAGCGACGGGCACGAGAGTACGGCCCAGCGATTTCTTATTAAGGCTGCGGACGTGCCGAGCCTTTCGTACCCAGTCTCTCCGGCCCTGCTCACCAATCCTCTATTCTCGCCTAAGGCATGGGACCCGAACCGGAGGGACGGATACTTCGAAGACTGGGACCTCACTGTCCAGCGCATGTTGCCGCATGGGTTTATCGGCCAGGTTGCCTACCAAGGGAGCGAGGGGCACAGGCTGTTCTCCGCCGTTCGGTTCAACCGCTGCGAAAATGGTTCCGCGCTCACTGGCAATTGCGTTCGTCCCATCCCCGGCTTTGGCGAGTTCAATCAGAAAAGAAACCAGGGCAACAGCAACTTCCACTCTCTTCAGGTATCCGTGCAGCGTCATATCACCAGTGGATTGACGTGGGGGACGGAGTACATGTGGTCGCACGGCTTGGCCTGGGGCGGGTTTGGAGCGGGCGAGTATCCGCACGTTGAAGACTATGATTGCATCAGATGTTCCTATGGCAGCTCGGAGATTGACGTGCGCCATTCCCTTTCCGTCAATTCGGTTTACGAGCTTCCGGTTGGCCCGGGCAAGCATTTCTTAAACGCCGGCGGCATGGCCGGAAGGTTGCTCGGGGGCTGGCAACTGAGCGGAATTGCGTCGGCAACGAGCGGCCGCCCGATTGATATCCTGGTAGACCGGAGTTCGACAGATGTGCCCGACGGCGTGACAAGGAATCAGCGGCCGGAACTGGTCCCCGGCGTACCCATTTATCCGGCCAACCGAACAATCAACAACTGGTTCAATCCAGCGGCCTTTGCGGTACCCGCACCGGGCACGCGGGGAAACTTGGGGTATAACGCTGGACGCGGCCCGGGGTACTACGAAATCGACACGGCGCTCGAGAAGAAAACGGCCATTACTGAACGGCTGGCCCTGGACTTCCGGGCCGAAGCTTTTAACCTGTTCAATCACCCGATCTACGGGGATCCGGATGCCAATATCTCGGACGGCGCCTTCGGGACCATTACCGGCCAGTTGAATGACGGCGCCACCGGGATCGGCTCGTCGCGGCGGCTTCAGTTTATGCTACGGCTGGAGTTCTGAGCCGCTTGGGCACGAAGGGACCTCTCGCGGCCATCGGCTCATAATCGCCGATGGCCGCAAGGGCGAGATTATCCGGGGGTTAGAGGAGGAAAATTTTCCTTTGCTACGTCCCTCAGGGGCAAAGGCTCAGAGGCGACTCCGCCGGAATGGGCACAGACCAGTCGGAAGCAAAACTATCGTTCCCCCGTCCCACCCCAGGGCTGCCCTGATTCATTAATGCTAAGCGAACGATGAGTTGAACAATCATAGGAGGGAGTGTGTCAATGTCTCATGGGCAGAACCAAAAGGTTTTAATCAGCCTTGGAATGCTCGGGTTAGGCTTAATCCTCTTGTGGCCGCTATCGCCGGGCTGGTCGAAAAGCGTTGGAGGAAAGTCCAGTGAAACATCGACTGCAAGCCAAACACTTGTTAAAGCTCCTGATGAGACCTGGACTTTTGTGGTGTCGGGCGACTCGCGGAATTGCGGGGATGTGGTGATGCCGGAGATTGCCGCAGGCGCGCAGGCTCACGATGCGGCATTCTACTGGCATCTGGGAGATTTTCGGCTGGGCAGCGACGTTGATCAGGACATGACCAACGAGGAAGGCTACCGGGGGCATCGCATCAGTGTGAGCCGGTACCTGAGCAGCCACTGGAATGACTTCATTCAGAATCAGCTCCTGCCGTTTGGCCAGATGCCGGTGTTTCTGGCCATCGGCAATCATGAGTCGCATTTCAAAACCCGGCAGGATTATATGGTGGAATTTGCCAACTGGCTGAATACGCCCATCATTCAGAAGCAACGGCTGGAGGACAACTCGTTTGACTACGGGCTTCGGACGTATTATCACTGGAAAATCGGAGGCGTGGACTTCTTCACTATGGACAACGCCGGAGACGAGCAGTTCGACACAGGACAGGTGCGATGGTTTGAATCCGCGCTGAAGCGCGATGAGACTGACCCGAACGTGCATACGATTGTGCTGGGAATGCACGAGCCTCTGCCGCATGGCGTCTCTCCCCACAGCATGGACGAGTCTGCCCAGGGAATCGAGAGTGGCTCGCAGGTGTACAAGGACCTGCTGCAAGCCGAGCAGCAGTCGCACAAGCACGTATACGTGATCGCTGCACATCTGCACGCTTACATTGCGGACGCTTACAACACCGAATACTGGAAGACCCACGGCGGCGTGCTGCCGGGATGGATTATTGGTACGGCAGGCGCCTCGCGCGTCAGCCTGTCAAGGATCCTGCCGGGGGCGGGCGAAGCGATGACCAACGTGTATGGGTATATTGTGGGGACGGTGAATCCGCCCGGCAGCGACCCTGGCTCCGTCAGCTTCAAGTTTTACCAGTTGAAGGAATCGGACGTGCCGCGCGCCGTGGTGGACAAATTTACTCCTGAACTCACCCATTGGTGCTTTGAAGAGAACCGCAGCGGCGGCAGCCCCGCGCCAACAGAAAAGTGACGTTGGTCGGCATTGCCGAGTAACTGTTGGGTACAGTTGAAGAAGCGTAAGAGAACAAATGCGGTTTTCGGAGCCATGGCGCTTCTTCTGCTATGTCGTCCTTCGCTCGCGGTGAGTCCCTGGCGTCTCCGGAGAGAAATCAACCGCTGTGAGGCCCTCGCGCCGTCGCCTGCTATTCCGCGGAAAGAGGCGGCGTTCTCTTTAGCAGAAAGATCAAAGTCCCAAGAGAATGCGACCGTCCAGGCTGCTGCTCCTCACCCGTGCGTGCCGGATATCGCCCGGAGTGGCAAGCATAAATCGACTGCTTCCGGCGACAAGGGTAGTGTCCGTGTCCAATCGCCATCGGGCCGTGGCCTCGAAGCGGGATGGGATGGGAGCCATCTCTATATTCGCAGAGAAGGGCGGTTCGAGGTTGACCCGAATGGCTATTTCCAATTTACCTATCGCGGACACGCGGGACCGGCTGCGCCAAGCAATGACTTTATCATGCGCCGTGTCGAACTGGGCATTCAGGGAACGCTCGGACAGCATTACGATTTTGACTTTTCGGTGGAGGCTAGCAATCTCAAAATCTCGCTTTACAATGCGGATCTGCAGATTAATTACAAGCCGGCTCTTCAGTTCAAGATCGGGCGTTTCAAGGAACCCTTTTCTCGTGAAGAGTTGACAAGCTCCAGATATCTCGAGTTTGCCGAACGAGAAATGGTCAACAATTTGGTGCCGGGACAGGGTGCGGGCATCATGGCGCAGGGTTTCCTCTTTGGACGCGACGTGCAATATCAACTAGGAATCTTTGGTGGCAAAGGTCCCCTGGCTGAAAAAGACTCAGTCACTCCGGATGGTGTGTTCCGGCTTCGCATTACTCCGTGGCTAAGCAGCTCCAGCCGTTACTTAAGGGGAATGACCTTCGGCTCTGCATTTGCGGACGGCCGCACGACATACGGCAAAAGCTTTTTGGGATCGACGGCGAGCGGCAGCTTTGTGTTCTTCACGCAGCAGGCCGTGAACGGGGCCGTTACCCGCGAGAATGGAGAATGGGCGTGGCTGATTGGACCGGCTGGTTTTCACGCCGAATATATTCAAAGCCAGCAAGACCGGCACGGACTGGGTTCCAGGGGAGACAACCTGCCTGGCATTACTGCGAAGGGATACTACTTCAGCACCACGTATCTGATAACAGGAGAAAATAGGGTGGAGGACGCCCAGCCGGTCCCGCACTCCCCCGTCTTCGGCAGCCCCCGGAAGGGCTTGGGGGCATGGGAATTGAAATTCCGCTACTCGACACTGCACATGTCGGATGGATCTGAGAGGAACCAGGTGAATACGTTCACCCCGGGTCTCAACTGGTATTTAACCCGCTTCGTTAGGATCATGCTCGACCTTAACGTAGAAGTGCTTGCCAAGCCCGTAGTTATACCGGTGCCTCGACCGTCGGGAGCACTACTCTCAGCCCTGGTTACCACACAATTTCGATTTTGATGCCGGTTTATTTTGACCTTCGCCGGACTCTTACCGATGACAGAGTTCTTCAAAAATGCGCGCGCGCTTAGTTTTTCGAGACATTCTGCTCCATGCCACTCCGCACTCCACCTTCTGCGATTCTTAAAGGAAGTACCGCTCTTTCCCTTTCGCGGCGGTGTATGCATTGTGGGCTGTGCGGACGGATTCCATTTCGGATACTTCCGCAATAGGTACGTCCCACCAGGACTCATAGCCCGGGACACGCTGATTGAGGTCAACTTCCACCACAATGACGGTTGTGCGGGATTCGGTGCGCGCTTGCGCAAGAGCTGCCGCGAGATCTTCCCGTGTCCTGGCGCGCACTGCAACCGCTCCCAGACTGGCGGCATTGCCAACGAAATCGAGTGACATCACCTCACCGTCCAGGCAGCCGTTTCGCCGATAGCGGTACTCGGTTCCAAAACCGCCACTGCCGCAGGCGCGGCTGAGTCCGCCGATGCTTGAGAAGCCGTGGTTGTCAACCACTACGATATTCAGTTTGTAACCTTCCTGAAGCGATGTGACGATTTCCTGAGCCATCATGAGATAAGAGCCGTCTCCCACCAGCACGTAGACTTCACGATCCGGAGCGGCCATCTTGACGCCGAGACCTCCGGCGATTTCGTATCCCATGGTCGAGTAACCGTACTCCATGTGATAACCCTTTGGATTGCGAGAACGCCAAAGCTTGTGGAGGTCCCCGGGGGCGCTTCCGGCGGCATTGACAATAACGTCCCGCGGTCGGATGAAATTATTGATGATACCGATGACCTCTCCCTGGCTAATAGGCGGGCCATCGTGCAGACCGTAAATTCGATCGACCTCCTGGTCCCATTCGGCTTTCAGGCGTTCGAGGCGGGCGCAGTAATCAGTGCTGACGTGGAAATCGCCAAGGGGTTGGCACATCTCTTCCAACACCACTTTAATGTCGGCAACAATCGGAAGCGCCGCATGTTTGTACGCGTCAAACTCTGCGACATTAATGTTAATGAAATTCACATCAGGATTCTGAAAGGCAGTCTTCGACGCGGTGGTAAAATCGCTAAAGCGGGTACCAAGGCCGATCACCAGGTCTGACTCCCGGGCAAAAATATTGGCGCCGGGAGTACCCGTGACGCCCACCGCTCCCAATGACTGATCATGGTCGAAACAGAGAGATCCCTTTCCGGCCTGGGTTTCCACGACTGCGATGCCCGTCTGAGAGGCAAACCGTGACAGGACGTCAGTCGCGTCAGAATAAATGACACCACCCCCTGCAATGATCAGTGGACTGCGGGAGGACCGGATTCGTTCTACGGCCATCCGGATGACCTCACGATCGCCTCGCGGACGAGGCACTCTCCATATGCGCTTCTCAAAAAGATCCGATGGGAAATCGAATGCCTGTGGCTGCACATCCTGAGGCATCGCCAATGTGACGGCGCCCGTTTCGGCAGGCGAAGTCAGGACGCGCATCGCTTCGGGCAATGCGGTCACAATCTGCTCCGGGCGCTGAATGCGATCCCAGTACCGTGAAACAGGCTTAAAGCAGTCGTTGACAGAAAAATCCTGCGAGCCCGGTGACTCCAGTTGCTGGAGTACAGGAGCAACATTGCGCCGCGCGAAAATGTCTCCAGGCAGCAAAAGGACCGGCAGGCGGTTGATTGTGGCCGCCGCAGCGCCCGTCATCATGTTTGTGGCGCCGGGGCCTATCGACGTCGTACAGACCAGTGTTCGCAAACGGTTGCTCATTTTGGCAAAGGCCGCAGCCGTGTGGACCATGGCTTGTTCGTTTCGGCCCAGATAATAGGGGAAGTCGGGGTTCTGCTGAAGAGCTTGGCCAATGCCAGTCACATTGCCATGCCCGAAAATTCCAAAGCAGCCTGAGAAAAACGGGTGAGGTTTTCCGTCTCTCTCGACGTTTTGTTGTTTTAGAAAAGCAATCAGCGCCTGCGCGGTTGTCAACCGATAGGTCATGGCGACCCCCTCCTTTGGTTTCGGAGATGGGCTTGTTATATCATAAGCCCGCGTTGCCCGATATTAGTTTCTGCGGTTGTCGATGCGCTTAGCTAATTAACGCCAGACGTTGTCATGAAAAAAGGCTTGACATCTACATCGGTGCCGGATGATCATACTCGTGTTTTCGTAAAGATTCCGGCTAACCGTTTATGTAATTTCAGTTGTCGAAGCCAGTTTTCGGCTTCAATGGAATATATTGTCGCCGACGCGATCTGCCGCCCTGGCCGGGAAGAGCAAGGTCGGCCATGATAGAGTTGCACCACGCCCGGGAGTGCGTGGTGGTGCCAATGGGCAGAGTTTGGGTTAGTCAAGTTCGGTTGTGGAATCCAGGCGGAAAAATGCGCTTCGAAGTGTCGCTGGCAATAGCGGTCTTCACAGACAGCCAGTTTTGGGCGGTGGCTGTCTTGATGATCGGGGTCAGCTTACTAGTCCTCCTTCATTAACTCAAGGTCGTCGGCGTAGCTGCGTGATGTTGGACAGAAGTTGCCCACCTGTCTCCGCTTTGTGGTAATGGTGTCAACCGGAGGTTAATCTTGATGCCGGTGCAGACCAGTAGATCATTAGGAGCGAAAACTGGTACGCTTCATGGGCTAGGCGTCCTGTGCGGCTTGGCCGCCGCCACGTGGCTAGCCGGCGCGGAGGCGCCTACTAAGCTGGTGGCGGTTGGGTTTTCTCCATTCCTGATTTCGCTGGCGATGGTGTCCGGCGTGTTCGTCGCTCGATGGACACTACCGACGATTCTCAAAGGCACAGTTTATGTCTTCGTCGATCTGCGCCAAAGGGCGCATCTGATGATCTGGGCGGTCTTGGCTGGATCGCTCTGGGCTGTAGGAAACACTTTAACCGTTTTTGCGGTCCGCGATGTGGGGCTCTCCATTGCATTTCCTCTGTGGAATATTAACAGTCTGGTGGGGGTATTCTGGGGCTGGTTTTTCTTCAGAGAACTTCGAGGTGCGGGGATCGGGAATTGGGTCAAAGTCGTGGGAGGGGCCATTGCGATTCTGGGTGGTGCTGTCCTTCTTGGTTACGCCTCCTCCCAGGAAAACTCGTCCTCCCCGCACAGGGCTCTGCTTGGAATCGCATTCGCGGTCGCCGCGGGTTTGATGTTCGGAACCATGTACATTCCGTATCGTAAAGCTTACTTGAGCGGCACAAACCCGATTTCGTTCGTAACCATTTTCACGGTCGGCGAGCTCATTACGATGTCGGCGCTTGCGTTGACGTTTCTCGGCGGCGCAAGTAGAGTACTGAGTGACCTCAGGGAGGCGAAGACAGCGCTTTTCTGGCTATTTCTCGGAGGGTTCTGTTGGGTAGTGGGAGACCTTTTCCAGAATTATGCCGCCAAATATATTGGCATAGGCCGGGGTGTTCCCCTTTCGAATACGAACCAACTCTGGGGACTTGCCTGGGGAGCTCTTGTATTCGGTGAATTTGGCGGCAGCGGTAGCGCGACACGCTGGCTGGTTCTTGCCGGCTCCATGACCATGATCGTTGGGGCGGTAGCCATCAGCATGGCCGCGGCCCCTGCGGCTGAACAGGCTTCCACCCAAGAAGCCATCGCGCGTGAGTGTCTCCGCTACGGCTTGAGTCTTGAAGACGCGCAGGCTTCCCAGCGAGGGGAAGACATTGTTGCCCGTGAGGTTCCCGCTCGCCGATGGTGGGACGGACTAATTGTAGTTGCCGCTGTGGCGGTCTTTGTCTGGCTGGGATCTCTTGCCACAATTCCACCGATCGGGATGAAAATGGGTTGGATGGTCGGACTAGTCCTGGCCATGCTGTTGTTCCTGGTGATTTGCGGGTGGGTCCTGTGGAAACGTACCGGGTTTTCATAAAGGATTATCCCAACAGGGATAACTGTCAGATGGGACCGCCGATCTTTAGTAAGGCTCCCAAGTCCTAAGCGGTTAGCAACGAAGCGATTCAGGCTGAAGAGGTGATGCGTCGTGGAGCAACTAGGTACAGCCGTTGTCGGAGTGGGGACGCTGGGCAAACGGCATGCGGAAAACCTCCGGCGAAAGATCCCAGAGGCAAGGCTCATCGCGGTGGCCGATGCGGACGGCAGGCGTGCCGCGCAGGTGGCGGCGGAATTGGAGATCCCACAATATTACGACAAGCTGGAAGGCATTCTCGAACACAAAGAAATTCGCGCCGTTGTCATCGCCGCGCCTTCGAAATTCCATGGAAAAGCTATTGAGGAGGCGGCAGTCCATGGAAAGCATATCTTCTGCGAGAAGCCGCTGGCCCTCTCGAAGGAGGACGCAGACAAAACTCTGGCTGTTGTAACCAAAGCAGGAGTCCAGCTCCAAATCGGTTTCATGCGCCGGTATGATCCGGCCTATGCCGCGGCCCAGCAGCAAATCGAGGCCGGGGAAATCGGGGATCCCGTGATCTTCAAGTCAGTTGCGCGCGATCAGCAGCCTCCTCCCCCAGCTTTTTTTCAAGGAGGCGTAAACGGGACCATCTTCAGCGATGTGGCCATCCATGACTTTGATTTGGCCCGATGGATGATGAAAGACGAAGTGGCTGGAATCCACTCATACGCTGGATTGCTGGCTTGTCCTGAGCTCGCACGCTTCGGCGATGTTGATGCGACATTGGTTAATCTGCGTTTTTCCCGCGGAGGGATCGGAAACATAGAGGCTTTTCGCAAGGCGACTTATGGCTATGACATTCGTACCGAGGTTTTGGGGACAAAGGGCGCTGTGCATGTGGGCTACCTGCGCCAGACCGCCTTTCATGTTTTGACCAGGGATGGCATCAGGCAGGACATCGTAAACCATTGGCTGGTTCGCTTTGCCGACGCTTATCTGGAAGAGATGCGTGACTTTGTTCGGAACGTTATCGCCGGCAAGCCGGTGCGCGTCACGGGCCAAGACGGACGGCAGGCTCTGATCGCCGCTCTGGCGGCGGAACAATCGTTTCGAGAATCGCGCCCGGTGGAGGTTTCTACAGAGGCGGGGCCAGCAAGCGTGGCTGGTATGTGACTCCCCTTAAGGTCTCGGGCCAGGAGATTGTAGAATGACCCTGCGAATCGCGAGTGCTCCTGTGAGCTGGGGAATTACTGAGTCGATTGCTTTTCCGCCCGAGTATCCGTATTCACGCGTGCTTGACGAAATTGCTGAGGCAGGGTACGCCGCAACCGAGCTGGGCCCGTATGGCTTTTTACCTACGGACCCGTCAGCCCTGCGACAGGAACTGCAGCAGCGCAATCTGGAGCTTTGTTCCGCCTTTGTTGCCTTTCCTCTGGGGAAGATCGAAGCGCATCGCGACGGATTGACTCACATCGAGCGAACAGCCGTCCTAACCCGCCAAGCTAGTTGTCGCTTGCTGATTCTTTCTGACGAAGTCTGCGCTGAACGGTCCGCAACCGCCGGACGCACCGCCGAGGCCACCCGTCATTCCTGGAGTGATTCGGAATGGCAAATCGCTACGCAGGCGATCCGGAGAGTTACTCAGCTATGCATGAGCCATGGAATGAGAGTTGCCTTTCATCACCATGTGGGAACACACGTCGAAACTCCCAACGAGATTGATCGACTTCTAACCATGTTTTCTGGCGACGAATTAGGATTATGCTTGGACACTGGCCATTGTGTATATGGAGGAGGTAATCCCATTGATTTGTTAGAACGGTACGGGAGACGGGTCCTCTGTGTACACCTCAAGGATATTTCTACGAGCCTGCTGAATTCCGCCCGCTCGAAGGAACTGGATTTCCATGCAGGGGTGCGCCACGGGGTGTTTGCGCGGCTCGGCGAAGGGAATATAGATGTTACAAGAGTTCTTGAGGCCTTGCGGGACCTGCAATTCCAAGGCTGGGTTGTCGTTGAGCAGGATGTGCTGGCTGGGGGACGAGGTGCCGACACGCCGTCGGCGAACGCCAGTGCCGCAAGGCGTTTTCTATCGCAACTGGGGTATTGAAGGATGAAAAAAGGCTTAAGTGAGGCTGAACGGTCTGATTTCAAGGCTGGTGGTTTCAATGCAGAGGCATATTTGCCAGCGAACTTATTCGAAAGGATTACAGACCTCAGGATCGATCATCCGGAGTTGATCGAACAGGAGGCTCGAAGAAGAAAGAAACGCCCACAACTGTGTAGGGATGGAAAGCTGGTTTTGGTGGCACTGGACCATCCCGCACGGGGCATTACACGGATACGTGATGATGATCTAGCAATGGGCGACCGTTACCAACTGTTGGCGCGGGCACGTCGCCTTTTGTCAGATCCAGACCTCGACGGAATAGTGGCCGCGAGTGACGTGCTAGACGAGCTCCTGCTCCTAAGTTCTCTCGAACGTCAGCGAAGGAGGCAGACGTTCCTCGATTCGAAAGTCATCGTTGGGAGCATGAATCGAGGCGGCCTGGCAGGATGCGCCTTTGAAATGGAAGACAGCTTCACATCCATTACGGCACAGCGTCTTGCCGAATTGGGCTGTGACGGCGGCAAAATGCTTTACCGTTTGGATCCATTGGACCCCGCATCGGCCCGGACCATTCTGGCCTGTTCACGGGAATTGAATGAATTGCGACGGTGTCAGTTGACCGCATTCCTGGAGCCACTCGAAGTTGTTCGGGACGGGAATGGTTATTGCGTGAAAACGGATTCGGCGACTCTCGTTCGACAGTGTGGCATTGCCACGGCGCTTGGTGATTCCTCGTCCAATCTGTGGCTGAAGCTCCCATATTGTGAGAACTTTGGTTCGGTGGGTCGGGCGACGACGGTGCCTATTCTGTTACTTGGCGGACCTCCACGCGAGAGGCCATCTGACACGCTTGGGGATTTTTCGGACGGCTTTGCTTCGAGTACTCGCGTCCGCGGCGCGATCATCGGTCGCAACTTGCTTTTTCCTGGAAAACATGAGGACCCATTGCCAATGTGTCGCGCCTTGACCTCGATGGTCCACCGCGGTGTCAAGTTAGAAGAAGCGATTTTGAATCTTAGGAAGTCCGGTTCAAATTCCCCCGTCCTTCAGAGAAAGCACGTTCGCGGAGTGCGCCAATAAGTTTGTTGAGGGAACATGATGGATGTGTGTGTTTTGGGAAGGATTGGCTATGATTTGTACGCAGTAGAGCACAATCGTCCTCTCGCTCAAGTGGAACATTTTTCGAGGCATCTGGGGGGATCCAGCGCCAACATTGCAATTGGCCTTGCTCGTCTCGGCTTACGAGTGGGAATCATTGGATGCCTCGGCAAAGATCTCTTGGCGGACTATTTACTGGAGGTCCTTTCGCGGGAAGGGGTTGACAGACAATACGTCCGACTTGTTGAAGACTACAACACATCTCTCTGTCTTACGGAGGTATCACCGCCCCGTCATTTCCCTCAGGTTTTCTACCGGAGCGAACCTGCCGATTCGCAGGTCGTTCTGGATGAAGCTGAACTGGCTTACGTCCAGCACGCGAGGATGTTTGTGACTAATGGCACAAGCTTGTGCGCTTCCCCTTCCCGCGAATCAACCTTCAGGGCCTTATCAGCCGCTCGGGAAGCGGGTTTGTGTACGGTTTTTGACGTTGATTATCGCGCAAGTTCGTGGCCTTCGTCGGCTAGCGCTGGTGAGGTGGCGCGTAGAGCTCTTCCATGGATAGATGTCGTCCTTGGCAATGAGGATGAATTGCTTTTGCTCACTGGCGAGTCTGAAGTGCCCCAACAAGCCAAAGCTGCTATGTCAAGGGGTGTGAGGATTGTTGTCTGCAAACTCGGAGCGAATGGAGTAACAGCCCTCACGCAGGAAGGATCGTGGTCGGCTCATCCTATTCCAGTCAATGTAGTCAGTACGATCGGAGCCGGCGATGGGTTTGCAGCGGGTTTCCTTTACGCTCTCGACCGAGGTTTCCCACTGGAAGAGTGCCTGCAATACGGAAATGCCGCCGCCGCAGTTGTTGTCAGTCGAGTGAGTTGCTCAGATGCCATGCCGCGCCTAGACGAGGTTACAAGTCTCCTTGCCGCGGGCAAGGCGACGAATTCGGGCACGCTCACATAAGCGGAAGGATTTGAAGGAATATGCATCCAAAGAAAAGAAGAAGACGGAGTTTCAAGAAGACGGCGAACATTTACGACGTCGCTCGAAAAGCGCGCGTTTCAGTTTTCACAGTTTCAGCGGTCATCAATAATAGTGATCAAGTGAGCTCGACTTTGCGACGGCGTGTAGAGTCGGCGGTCCGCGAACTGAACTACCGTCCTAATTTGGTTGCACGGAGCTTGGCAAAGCGGCAAAGCCATACGATTGGGATCATCGTACCCGACATCGCCAATCCTTTCTTCCCGCTTGTCGTTCGCGGCGCTGAGGATACGGCTCAGAAAAGCGGTTACAGTACCCTTCTATGTAACAGCGATAACCGCCAGGACAAAGAAGAACAGTACCTTGAGTTGCTGCTCTCGAAACGCGTGGACGGAATCTTGATTACTAAGGCGCCAGGACCCTTCACTACGCGGCAACTCCAGATGCTGTCAGATACAGAAGTTCCATTCGTCCTGATGATGAGAACATGTCCCGGTTTGAAAACAGATGTAGTCCTTACTGATGACGTTCAAGGGGCATTTGAGGCCGTATGTCATTTGGCACGAATGGGAAACCATAAAATCGCTCTTGTGGGTGGTCCTCTCAATGTAAGTAACGGCCGGGCACGCTTGCAGGGCTTTAGGAAGGCATTAAAGTCTAGCGGATTACCCATGCTCCCAGATCTGGTAGTCGAAGGAGACTACCATTTCGATTCTGGCTATCGGGCTGGCCTCACCTTGCTCCCCCGCCGGCCGGATGCCGTATATGTGGCGAATTACCCTATGACCGCTGGCTTTTTGAAAGCGGCGAACGAAATGGGAATGCGCTGCCCTGAGCACTTCGCTTTGGTGAGTTTCGATGATTATCCCTTAATGGATGGCTTCCATCCGCGTTTGACAACCATAGACTTGCCGAAATACGAGGTCGGAGCTGAGGCTGCGGAAGTTTTGTTGAAGCGGATAGAGCATAAGTCCGGTCCACCGATCATCAGGAAGCTGATTCCTCGAATGATAGTGCGTGAATCATGTGGCTTTACGCTTCGTATGAGAAGGCCGGTGGAAAGTGCATCGGGTGAGCCATTGCAGATATCCGAACATACCTCCGAAGTCCAGTTAACCAGGGAGGGGACGCCATAAAAGCGAATCGGGAGTTACGTTGTCATGCAGAACATGAGTCCCAGTCTCCAAAGCGTGACGTGGATAAGCAATCGC
Organism: Terriglobia bacterium; assembly: GCA_035712365.1. Classification (NCBI taxonomy): domain Bacteria; kingdom Pseudomonadati; phylum Acidobacteriota; class Terriglobia; species Terriglobia bacterium. Next base: position 187,156 of record DASTAW010000048.1, on the reverse strand, counting down.
CATTTTCGATTTGCAGGCTGCAAGCGAAAGAAGAAGGCAGGTCTAAGTAGGATTTGGAGGAGAAAACAGAAATGAGCTTGGGCACTCATTGCGTTCATTCGAAGAAGATCACGGTTGGACAATCAGGCGAACTGATACATCTTACGCGGGGGGAAGCAGGATGGGAGTATATGAGCTTCTTTGTCCACCGCCTTGCAGCGAACACAAGTTGGAAGGTCCTGAGCGACGATCAGGAAACGGCACTTGTCCTCCTGGGGGGAAAATGCTGGACGGATTGGGGTGAGGGACGGCGGTGCATTGGAGAAAGAACCCATGTCTTCGACGGCCTTCCTTATGCGCTGTACCTGCCTCCCGGCAACTGCTTGCGGGTCGAGGCGGAGACCGATTGTGAGTTCGCCTTGTGTTCCGTGCCGTCGAATGCCCGGCTTGAACCAAGGCTGATTTCGCCGAAAGATGTCAGAGTGAGTTTGCGAGGTGGCGGCAACGCTTCACGTCAAATTGTAGATGTGATGCCGCCAGAATTTCCCGCAGATAAATTGATGCTGGTGGAAGTCTATACACCGGGCGGAAACTGGTCGAGCTACCCACCGCACAAGCACGATGTGCACAATCCTCCCCTTGAAGTCGACTTGGAAGAGATCTATTACTACCGCATGGATCGCCAAGCGGGATATGCGTATCAGCGTCTTTACCGCGGAGAAGGCCGGAACGACGTAACTCTAACTGTGACTGACGGCGATGTCGTGCTAGTCCGTGACGGCTTCCATCCTGTTGTTGCCGGCCACGGGTATAACGTCTACTACCTGAATTGTCTAGCGGGGAGTGCCCGTTCGCTTGCCAACGTCGCGGATCCCGATCATGCCTGGGTTTGTTCGACGTGGACGAACATAGACCCACGCCTACCGTTGGTACGCTATCATTACGACCGCGTGGAACAAGAGTGGAGGCGGACATGAGAGCCTCAGGAGTGGCGGACAGCAAAGCTCCGCGCGACCTGCAACTCTACATCCACGCTCAGTGGCAGCGGCCGCAAACCGGCCAATTTCAGGAAGTCGGGAACCCGGTCGCCCTTCGCTGGGTCTACGCGCTGCAGTGCGACAGCGGCTTAGGCCGGGGGAACTTCAAGTCCACTTCATTGCTTGACGGTCTGCACGGAGGCATCACCTGTTGGCCTGCGAAGCCGCTATGGGTATCCTGCATAAACGGAAATTAATTCAGACTTCAGGACTTGGCCTGGCCGACTCGGATATGGTCGAAAAGCGTGTTGCAGGTTGAGGGGTAATACCCTCACGAGCCGTAGGCGGCGAATCGTCCGGATATTTCGTTGATGTATTATTTCCGGGGGGCGTTTCGCAACGCCGAGAATCACAGGCAGTGGCGTCTAAGCTCTCCAGGTGTTTGTCCAGATGCGGCTGAGGAAATTCTTTGCTCCGCCGTGTATGGTATGCAGGATCACGTTTTGCGTATTTTTCTTCGGGAGCGGCGATCCGACTGGATGGAATAAGAGGAGAATCGGCGTAGATCCAGTGATCAGGAGGTGAACATGCAGAGCAGCCGGAGTGTGCAGGAACGCCGGAAACGAACGGCCATCATTTCCAATCTCTCGAGGAGCGGTGTTACGCGAGCGCAATGGCCGCGCGCGCGAGGGGCGGGAACGGTCCTGGCAGCCTGTGCGCTGGTTCTGGTGCAGGGATTGGCCTGTGCGCGGGCCTTGGCGGCGGAGAACAACAGCGCGGCCGGGATTTCGCGTGTTTCGGCGGCGCAGCTGCTCTCAACGCTGGCCTCCGGGCCGACCGCCACAGTGAATTCGCAGCAGCAACCCTCGGCCGGTGCCGCGAGCGATACCGCCGCGCCGCTGACGCTTACGCTTCAGGATGCGCTGGAGCGCGCGGAGAAATACAGCCCGCAGTTTCAGGCGGCGGTGACGGCCACGAAGGTGGCGCGGGCCAGCGTGACGCAGGCACGGTCGGCGCTGCTGCCGTCTGCGGACGCTACCGTGCAGGAGCTCCTGACGCAAGGGAACGGCGTGGTGCCCACCGGGCGTTATGTTACCAACGATGGCATTCACGTTTACAACGCCTTTGGAGTCTTCCGGCAGACCTTTTCCGCAGACACGTTTACGCTGGCCAGCTACCGCACTGCGACGGCAGGGGAAGAGATAGCTCGAGCCCAGCAGGAGATTGCCCGGCGCGGGCTGAAGGTGGCGGTGACGCAAGCGTATTATGCGCTGGTGGTGGCCGAGCGCGGCTATGCCACGGCGCAGCAGAGCATGCAGCAAGCAGGGCAGTCGCTCAAAGCCAGCCAGGACCTTGAGAAGGGCGGCGAAGTGGCACACAGCGATGTGATCACTTTCCAGATCCAGGACAATCAGCAACAGCAGGCGTTCCAGGAGGCTGCCCTCGCCATGGCAAATGCGCGCCTCGCGCTGGCAGTGATGCTGTTCCCGGACTTCAATCAGAACTTCAACGTGGTGGACGATCTTGACAACTCACCGCCGCTGCCAACCCTCGAAGACGCGGTTAAAATGGCAGAAGCCGGTAATCCCGACATTCGCACCGCAATGGCCGCCCTGCGCCAGTCGCGCTACGGAGTGTCGCAGGCGAAAGCGGCATTTCTGCCGACGCTATCCTTTGACGTCGATTACGGAATCCAGGCCAACGCCTTTGCGCTGCGCAGTGTAGCCAGCGGATTTCCGGAAGCCGGCTCGCTGCCCAACCTGGGATTTTTTGTGACGGCCAGCGTGAACATTCCGGTGTGGCATTGGGGCGCAAACATCAGCAGGCTGCGCCAGGCTGAATATCAGAAGCAGCTGGCGCAGGTGGAATTGAGCGCGGCGCAGCGGCAAATGTTGAAGAACCTTTATTCCGACTATAATGAGGCGCGCACGGCGCAGTCGGAGCTGGCTTCGCTCGGGAGTTCGGCGAGCCTTGCGGCAGAAAGCCTGCGGCTGAACACGCTGCGCTACAAGGGGGGAGAGGCAACGGTGCTGGATGTGCTGAACGCCCAGAATTCGCTGACGCAGACGCGCGACGGTTATGCGGCCGGCCTGGCCCGGTATCGCGTGGCGCTGGCCAACTTGCAGACGCTTACGGGGAGCTTTTAACTGATGCCCGACAAGTCATGGCGCCGCTCGCAGCGCTGGGCGCCCGCCCTGCTGGCGGTGGGAGTTTCGATTGTGGCGGCCGGCTGCGGCGGAAAGGAAGCTCCGGAGCCTGAACCGCTGGTTGCGGTGCAGGCGGTGCGCATCCGGCGGGCGGAGATCGCGCATCAGATCACTTCGGCTGCCGTGCTCTTTCCCCTCAACCAGGCCACCATCGTGCCCAAAATCAGCGCGCCCGTCCGGAAGTTTTATGTGCAGCGCGGTGACCGCGTGCATGCCGGCGAGCTGCTGGCGGAGCTCGAAAACAGAGACCTGGCCGGGGCCGCCGCTAGCGCCAGGGGCGCTTATGAGCAGGCCCAGGCGAATTACGAAACCGCCACTGCCTCCAACCTTCCCGAACAGATTACGCAGGCCAAAGGCAACCTGAAGACCGCCCAGGCGGCGTTTGCAGCCGCTCAGAAGCTCTACGAGAACAGTCAAAACCTTTATAAGCAGGGCGCCCTGGCCGGGAAGCAGTTGGACCAGGCGCGCGCGGGGCTGGTGCAGGCGCAGGCGCAATTGCAGAGCGCCGAGCAGCAGTTGCAAAAGCTGCAATCCGTGGGGATGCAGGCCCAAGTGAAAGCGGCCCAGGGACAACTGGATGCCGCCAAGGGCGCTTATGACAATGCGGCGGCACAGCTTTCGTACTCGGAAATCCGCAGCCCGATTGACGGCGTTGTCACCGACCGTCCGCTCTTTCCGGGCGACATGGCCTCAGCAGGGACGCCGCTGGTGACGGTGATGAATTTGTCCGAGGTAGTGGCGCGGGCGCGGGTTCCGGCAGCCGAGGCTGCAACGCTGAGGGTGGGGGACAAGGCTGAGATTTCTCTGCCGGATGGATCGAAGCAAGTGATGGGAAAAGTGACGGTGGTGAGCCCGGCGGTTGATCCGAACAGCACAACCGTCCAGGTATGGGTGCAGGCACGGAACCCGGGCGACAAATTGACACCTGGCGGAACAGTGACAGTGACCATGACCTCCAGGAGGGTTCCGGACGCGCTGGTGGTTCCGCGGGCGGCGTTGCTGAACGATCCTGATGCCGGCCCCTACGTGATGTTGATTGATTCCGCGAGCGTCGCGCGCCGGGCGAAAGTCGAGACCGGGATCGAGCAGGGCGACCGGGTGCAGATCACCAAAGGGCTCAAAGCAGGGGACCTGATTGTGGGCCAGGGCGCCTATGCGTTGCCGGACGGCACCAAGGTGAAGTATTAAGCTGCATGCCGAACAAGCACCCGCGGGGCGTCATCCTGAGCGGAGGCCTGCCCCTTTTGGGACGGGACGGAGCGAAGGAACTGCTTCATTGCCTTTCAGGAAGATACAGCAGATGCTTCGCTACGCTCAGGATGACACGAACAAGTAACTTTTTTCAGCAATTTGTCATGCTCTGATGATCATGGGAGCTCCAAAGCTCAACCCAGAGCTGCAGAAGCAGCTCACGCAAAGCCGCCAAGGCGCAAAGATACCAAGGTGACGGATGGATAACCGCACCCAACCGAATCCCGGCATGAAGCCCCTTTCCGGCGCGCGCGATAAGGATGCGTCGTCCTACTGGTTTGCGCGGGAAACCAAACCGATCATCTTCCTGATCATCGCCCTGGCGCTGGTGGGCGCCTACCTGGCGTTCACCATTCCCATTGCGGTTTTCCCCACTACTAATTTCCCGCGCGTCATCATTGGCGTGGACAACGGCGTGATGCCCATTGACCAGATGATGGTGACCATCACGCGGCCGATTGAGGAAGCAGTGAGCGGTGTGCTAGGCATCCAGGACGTGAGGTCAATCACCAGCCGCGGCTCGGCGGAAATCGACCTGTTTTTCAACTGGAACGTGGACATGTTTGAGACGCTCGCGCGGGTGAATGCGGCGATTGCCAAGGTGCGGCCCGACCTTCCGGCCACGGCGCGGATTGATACCAACCGGCTGGAGTTTTCGAGCTTTCCAATTCTGGGGTACAGCCTGACCTCGAAGACGGTGCCGCAAACCCAGCTCTGGGAACTGGCGACCTATAACATCAAGCCGCGGCTGAACAGCCTGGCGGGGGTGGGCAGCATTCTGGTCCAGGGGACCGAGGTGCCGGAATTCCACATCACGCCCGACCCGGCCAAGCTGCTGGCAACCCGCGTGACGGTTTCCGATCTGCTGAGCGCGGTTGACCGCTCGAACCTGGTCCAGTCGCCGGGGCTGCTGACCCACGATCACCAGCTCTACCTGGACCTGATCACCGGCCAGGTCCATGACCCGGCCGAAATCTCCGGCATTTATGTTAAGAACGATCCGGGCGGATTTCCTCTTTACGTTCGCGACGTTGCGACCGTCTCCTCAGGGGTTGCGCCGAATTACACCATCCTGACCGCCAACGGCCAGCCTGCCGTGCTGGTGAATATCAACCGGCAGATGCAGAGTAACACCATGCGGGTGGCCACGGAAGTGCAAGCGGAGATGCAGCAAATCGAGAAGACGCTGCCGCCCGGAGTGGTGGTCAGCAATTTTTATGACCAGTCGTGGATCGTGGGGGAATCCATCAAAAGCGTGCGCGACGCCATCCTGATCGGCATTATTCTGGCTTCCGCCGTGTTAGTGCTCTTCCTGCGCGACTGGGGTTCGAGCTTCATCGCCGGCATGGTGATTCCCATCAGCATCCTGATGACGTTTGTGGCCCTGAAATTTCTGGGTGAGAGCTTCAACCTGATGTCGCTTGGCGGGCTGGCGGCTGCCGTAGGATTGATTATCGACGACGCCATCGTGGTGGTGGAAAACACCGTGCTGCGCCGCGAGGCGGGACAGGGGCGGTTTGAAGCCGTGGCGCGCTCGCTGGAAGAGCTGACCGTGCCGCTGATCGGCTCGACCCTGACGCCCATCGTGGTCTTCATCCCGCTGATCGCCATCACCGGCGTCACCGGGGTTTTCTTCCGCGCCCTGGCCGTCACCGTGGGCGTGGCGCTGCTGGCTTCGCTGACACTGGCGCTGACCTGGACTCCCAACCTTTGCCTTTACCTGTTGCGCAACAAGCCGAGACCTGAGGCGGAACCGCCCGGGGCGGGCACGGCCAGCGGAACTTCGCCTGGACCTTCGACGGGGGACGCGGAACCTGCAACTCCGGACGAGCTGAAGGACCTGGCGCCCGAACAGATCGAAATGCGCCGGATGGCCGAGCTGGAAGAGCGCTCAATGGGAAAGACCATCAGCCGGGTGATTGATTTTTACGACCACTGGTTCCGCAGGGCGCTCGATCGCCCGTGGTGGCTGGCGGTGCTGGCCGCGGTCCTGATCGTGGCGTCGTTTGTTTGCTACCGGCATATCGGCACTGACCTGCTGCCCAGGATGGATGAAGGCGGTTTTATCATCGATTACGTGGCGCCTCCCGGCAGCTCACTCGAGGAAACCAACCGCCTGCTGGGCGATATCCTGAAGATCGTCAGGTCGCTTCCTGAAGTTGCCAGCACCTCCCGGCGCACCGGCCTCCAGCTTGGACTGGCAACCGTGACGGAAGCGAATACGGGCGACATCTCCGTCAAGCTCAAGGCGGACCGGAAGCGTGACGTTTATCAGATCATGAACGAAATCCGCGACAAGGCCGCCCGCGAAGTGCCCGCCGTGACGATTGATTTCGTCCAGGAACTCCAGGACATGATCGGCGACCTCAGCAATGCTCCGCAGCCGATCTTCATCGAGCTTTTCTCTCAGGATCCTGAGCTTCTGGACAACTGGGCCCCAAAGGTTGCCGACGCCATCGGCAAAATCCAGGCGGGAGGCGGGCATCCCGTAGTGGATATCGACAACGGGATCGATTCCACTACAAGCGGCCCGGCCATTGTGTATCAGGTCGATGTGGCGAAGGCGGCCCACGCGGGCTTCACGCCCCAGGATGTTTCAACCGAAGCCCAGGCCATGCTCGATGGCGTGCCGGCGGCGCAGCCCGCCGTGGTGAATGACCGGCCTTACACAGTGAGGATTCGATTCCCGGAAGCGGCCCGCGCATCGCTGAGCGCCATGAACAATGCCCTGCTGATTAGCCCAACAGGACAACTTGCAAGCCTGGGCAGTCTGGCGCAAATGACGCAGCTGCCCGGCCAGACGGAAATCCTGCAGGACCACCAGCAGCGGTACGTGGCTGTGACGGCGCGACTGGAGGGCCTCGACCTGGGTCACGGAATCGCCGCTGTCAGGCAGACGCTGGCGGGCCTGCACATGCCATCGTACATCCGGGTCGAATATGGCGGACTTTATCAGACGCAGCAGCAATCATTCCGCGATCTGGTGATGGTGCTATTCCTGGCGGTCATTCTGGTTTTCCTCGTGCTGCTGTTTGAGTTCAAGAGCTTTTCGGCGCCGGTTGCCATTCTGGCCTCCGCCGCGCTTTCAACTTCGGGAGTGCTATTCGCCTTGCTCCTCACCGGCACAACTTTCAATCTGTCATCCTTTATGGGACTGATTATGGTGATCGGCATTGTGGCCAAGAACGGCATCCTGATTCTGGACGCGGACGGGAAATTCCGCGCGGCGGGCTACAGCCGGCGGGAAGCGATTGTGCAGGCTGGCCGGAGGCGGCTGCGGCCCATTGTGATGACGGCGCTGGCGGCTGCGCTGGGGTTCCTTCCGCTGGCGCTGGCGATCGGCGCGGGTTCGCAAATGCTCCAGCCGCTCGCCATCGCCGTGATCGGCGGCATCCTGATCGCCATTGTTTTGTCGCTGATGGTGACGCCGGTTTTGTACTATTACCTGAGCAGAAAAACGGCGTAATCGGGTGGCTGATCAGGTCGTGGAGGTAGGTGCCCGTCATCTCTGAAAGCGCGAGGTGTCAAGTAGGAACTCCGGTAGTTCAAACGGGGTCGAGCAGGTGAAAGGCGGCCTCGCCCAGATGGCGCGCCACGGCTCCGATGGCCTTACTGTGGCCCTTACGTTCGCGCAGGTGGCGGTAGAGGCGGCTGACATGCCGGTCCGGACATCGGGCATGATTGACGGCCACGGAATTGGCGGCTTCGGCCAAGGCCCACTTCAGGTGGCGGTTGACATCGGGCCGGGTGCGTCCGTAGCGGGTGCGATCGCCGCTGGAGTGCACGCGCGGGGTGGTGCCGGCATAGGCCGCCAGATGTTCGGCGCTGGGGAAGCGTGCGATCTCGCCGATCTCGAGTTGCAGGGTAGCCGACAGGATCACTCCCACGCCCGGCAGGCGCTCACTGCGGGCGGCCATCTCCTCTCGCGCCCTCGGCCCGAACGGGTCGCTGTATTCGCTCGCCGCCGCGCCGTACTTGGCCAGTGTCGCGGTCACCCGGTTCTTCCAGCGCGTCCGTTGCGCCACCAGCGCCACTCGCGTGCGCGTCAGTTCGCGCAACTCCCGCAAGGGCCCGGGCGGTATCCACACCGTCGGCAGCGTGCCGTTGCGCTGCAGCCGGTTCAGCCCGTGGGTGTCCATCTGGTCGGTTTTGTTGATCATCCCCATCATCAGCTTCGCCTTGCGCGGGTGCACCAGCTTCGGCGCCAGACCCGCCTGCTCAATCTCATCCACAATCCAGTACCAGTTCGCCGTCGCTTCCACCGCCACCGCCGTCCCCGGCGCACACCCGGCCAGCGCTCCACGAATCGCCCCCGGCGCGTGCTCCACCCGATACTGCCGCACTCTGCCACTGCTCGCCTCTTCCCGCTCCACCCAGGTGTAGTGCTTGTGACTGTCAAATGCGATATATTCTTCCATGGCGCGGCTCCTTTCCTCTTCGAGGAATCTTTTCTTCCACCGTCAGCTTACGCCGACGGCAGGAGTCGCGTTTTCATATTTTCATTCTGAGCAGCAGCGAAGAATCTGCTGTATCCTTAGAAAAACAAACGCAGCAAATCCTTTGCCGTCCCCTTCCGACGGGGCTCCTCATGATGACGACGGGAGGGAGGCACCCGCGGGGCAGGCCATGAACCTTCGCACCATGACGACCGCCGACATTTCTGCCGGGATGAGGCTGAAAAACCTGGCGGGATGGAACCAGACGCCGGCCGACTGGCGGAGTTTTCTGGAATCGAGTCCGGAGGGCTGCTTTGCAGCGGAAGTCGATGGCAAAGCGGTTGGTACCGCGGCCACGATGGTCTATGAGCAGCGGTTTGCATGGATAGGGATGGTGCTTGTGGATCCGGAATTCCGCGGGCGGGGCATCGGAACGCGCCTGCTGCGGAAGACCATTGAACATCTTGATGAGATCGGCATCTGCACCATGAAGCTCGATGCCACGCCAGCGGGCCGGCCGATTTATCAGAAGCTCGGATTCCACGACGAATACGAGATTGATCGCTGGCTGCTGAAGCGGCCCGTCCCCAAAGCTCCACCAGCCTCTCGACTGCATTCCGTTTCGGACTGCGTGCTGCAGCTCGACCGGGAGATTTTCGGCGCCGATCGCGGCAGCCTGTTGCGCTCGCTTGCGGCTGAGAATCCGGACGTTGCCCTGGCAGCGGAGCGGGAGGGAGAGACTGCCGGTTATACGTTCGGGCGCCGGGGAACGCTGGCAGACCACCTGGGGCCGTGGATGGCGCGCGATGAACAGACAGCGACGCAATTGCTGGATGAATTCCTCGCGCGCTCCCGCCGCGAAATGATCTTTGTGGATGCCCTCAAAGACCGTCGCTTTGTAGCTGAAATGCTGCTGGCCCGCGGATTCCAGGTATCGCGTCCCTTGACGCGCATGGTGCGCGGGCCTAACGACTATCCGGGCCGGCCGGAGTTGCTCTGCGCCATCCTGGGCCCGGAATTCGGATAGGAGCTCATGAATCTGACAACTGAACAGGAGAAGAAAATGGAAAATCAAGGTCAGCTTGGGAAGAAATTAGCCATGTTCGCGCTAATTGGTGGGGCGCTCCTCTGGATGGTCGCGCGGAGCAGTGGAAAACAGGCCCAGTCGAGCGCTGAATCAACTTCGGCAAGCACGAGCGCGGAGCAGCAGATGCTGCAAGAATACCGCCAGGTGGAGGTCGCCTCGATTTCCGACGCCGAGGAACAGATCTATGGCCGCAGGATGTATATGAGCCACCAGATGCGGCCGATCTTTCGGACGAAATTTGTGGGCTATGCTGTGACGGTCCTGCTGAAAAAACAGGAAAATCATCAGGGCGGAGCGGCGCTGGGCGGCATGCTGGCGGCCATTGATCACGGCGGCCCAAATGATGTTTACGTGATGAAGTTGGAAGATGGGCTCGACATTGCCGGAATGGGAGGCATCATGGGCACGGCCATGGCGGCACGCGGCTTTGTGGGCGCGGTCATCGACGGCGGAACGCGCGACACCGCCTACCTGCAGAAGATCCAGTTTCCGGTTTATGCCAAGGGGATTGTTCCTTCCACTTCGGTTAATCATTACGTTTTCGGCGGATCGAACATTCAGATTGACTGCGATGGTGTGCCGGTTTCGGCCGGAGACATCATCGCCGCGGATAGCGACGGTGTTGTGGTGGTGCCGCGCGCCAGGGCGGAAGAGGTGCTGCGGAAGGCGCAAGGGCTCGACTTCACCGAGCACTCGATGTACCCATTCATCTTCAAGTACAAGTCCGTTGAGGAAGCCATCAAGAAGTTCGGGCGGATTTGAGGCGATGTAGCGCCTGCCTTTAGGTGGGCAGGCGCTGAGTTCAAGCTCGGCGCTACAACATGCGTCTGGCCCGTGTCCTAACACGGCCAGGAGTAGCCGTGCCACAATGCAGTTTTGTATGATGAAGCATTGGAGGGATTGTGAAACACACACCCGGATTCCTGAAAGTAGTGGACGACGCAAAGAGCCGAATCAAGGAAGTGGATATCCATCAGGTTAAGCAATGGCTCGATTCTGGCAACAAGTTCGGCCTGATTGATGTTCGCGAAGACCGCGAATGGGCCGCCGGCCACCTGCCCCGCTCGATCCACATCGGGAAGGGAGTCATTGAGCGCGACATCGAGCAGGCCATCCCCGACCGCAACACCACGCTGGTGCTCTATTGTGGAGGCGGCTACCGCTCGGCCCTGGCAGCCGACAGCCTGCAGAAAATGGGATATACGGGCGTGGCATCCATGGCGGGCGGCTGGCGCGGATGGATGGAGGCCGGCTACCCGGTGGCCGACGATTAGCAAAGCTGCTGACCGGACAAGGCTTCCTGAGGATGCACAGATAAGCCCCTTTTTAATAGCGATGGAATCTGATACGGTTATGCCCTGCGCCGCGATATAATGAAAGTGGCAGCGTTTGAGAAAACGCGCCAGGGAGGACCACCATGGATGGATTGCTTCAACCTACTCATCTCTTCTTCATTCTGCTCATTGTGCTGATCATTTTTGGCCCCGGAAAGTTACCCGACCTCGGCCGGTCGCTGGGGAAGGGCATCCGCGAGTTCAAGGGGGCCATCAACGGCGTGAACGATGAGGCCGAGAAGACGGCCAACACGGTCAACAAGTCCACATAGTTGCCCCCAGAGTGCCGTGCGTCAATTGGGTGATGATTTGGGGCGTGGACGTCCTGGGGGCCGGTGAGACGAAGCAAAGCCTGCAGCGCCATCCACCAGGATGGCTGAACGCTGAAAGGTGTTCCCCGACTATCAAACAGAGTGGCATGCGCAGTCAGGGGCGGGCGCTGGCGGAATAGCGACGACAGCCCGCCACATCAGAAGAAGTACGGCGCCCAGCAAAATGGAATTCATCGCCAATGTTCCAGAAAAAGGTCTGAGCCGGATCGAGATTGAGCACGGGCGAATTGCATCAGTCGACAGCGTGGGTCCGCCGGACGGCGAAAAGCCTTACGTAAGCCCAGGTCTGATCGACATTCAGTTGAACGGGTTTGCCGGAATCGACTTCTGCGACGCTGACCTCGACCCGGTGAAAGCTCCGAACATTCTGCCCGCTCTTTGGAAGTCGGGTGTCACCACATTTTGTCCCACCGTCATTACCAACAGCCAGAGAGGATTGCTTCAATGTTTCCGGGCGCTCGAGAAGGCCCGGCGCATCGATCCGCGCTTTGCCCAATGCGCTCCCTGCTATCACCTCGAGGGGCCGTACATCTCTCCGGGCGGATCGCGCGGTGCGCACAATCCGAAATTGATGCGGCCGCCTGACTGGGAAGAATTCCTGGAACTGCAGGAGGCGGCGGGCGGGGGGATTGGAATCGTCACGCTGGCCCCAGAGCTGCCGGGCGCGCTTGATTTCATCCGGCACGCGCGCGCAGCAGGAGTGGTGGTTGCGATGGGACACACGGACGCGACGCCGGAGCAAATCCACCAGGGCGCGGAGGCGGGCGCGCAGTTGAACACGCACCTGGGGAACGGTTGCCCGCAGATGATTGACCGCCACCGGACTCCGCTGTGGGCCCAGCTTGCCATTGACAGTCTCGCGGCCAGCATGATCTGCGACGGCTTCCATCTGCCGCCGGAGCTGGTGCAGGTCATCCACCGAGTGAAAGGGATTGAACGCTGCATCCTGATCACGGACGCGGTCCACGTGGCCGGGCTTGCTCCGGGACGCTACCGGCTAGTGGACCTGGAGATCGAGCTTCTCCCGACGGGCCAGGTGGTTGCGGCAGACCGGCATAGCATGGCGGGTTCAGCGGTGAGCATGAACTGTGCCGTCAAAGTTTTCATGGACTACGCCGGCGTGCCGCTGGCGGACGCCATCCGCGCTGCAACCTTCAATCCTTCACGGCTGCTTGGCCGCTATGGAACATGCGGCGAAATCGTGGCTGGACGTCCTGCCAACCTGGTGCTTTTCCGCGTTGGCAGCGACCAGCTCGAGATTGAAACCACCGTCCTGAACGGTGAAGTTGTTTACGAACGCCAGGGCGCTGATGAAGGGCTAAGCGCCGCTGCCGCACGACAGCGCAGCTCCCACCGCGCCGAGAAATCACATAAAATCAATGGGTTGAGAGCGCAGTCCAAGTAGCGCGGCCGGCAAATCCTCTCGGAGCTGGCCGTCCGGGGCTACAGTGTAGACTACCTCGCGCCCTCGCCCCTCGCCGGAAAAGCGAGTTTCGAAAAAAGGTGCCGACGCGGCCCGTTTTAGTTGTATATTGGGAAATCATGCGAAATTGTTATATACCCGGTTTGCAAGCCTGATTAATTCGCTTACAATAGCACCTTGGCGTTTTAGTTGCAGGTGCGGGTCCAAAGCGCGCCTTCCGTAAAGAGTTCTAGCTGAGAGTGACGAAAGGAGATTCGATGGCAGAAGTTCAGAATTTGGAGCGCACCGCAGGAGCTTCGTCGCCGGTCCGGGTGGACGTTCAGTTGCACGACCTGCTGATGAAGCCGGGGACCGGCGCAGCACCCCCGCCTCTGCAGCCGAAAATTTCATCGGACTCACCGGCGCTGACGTTGCCGGAACCCGTTTACCCGCAGAACCCGCTTCCTGAAGGCGTGGACTACAGCGAGAAGCAGTATCACAAGATCAACACCATGCGGGCGTTCAAGTGCTGGGCTCTGCCGTTTGTAAAGTCGCGTTTTCGTCCCTCGGAGTTGCGGCCGATCATCGCCTACCTTTTCACTGAGTTCAAGTGCAACGTGGATTGCCACTATTGCTGGTCGTACAACAACGATGTGAAGGGCATGACCGAAGACGTTGGCCGGCGGTCGATTGACTGGCTGCACGACACCGGCTGCCGTGTTCTGGCACTGATGGGTGGCGAGCCGCTGCTGCGGCCGGGATTTGTGCACAAGGTGGTCTATTACGCCGCCAAGAAGAATTTCTACGTGTATTTGCCCACCAACGGCCGGCTGATGCGTCCTGAGGTGATTGATCGCATTGGCGATGCGGGTATCGGAATCGTCAACCTGGCCATCGATTGCGTGGAGGAAAAGCCGGGGCTGCCCAAGGCGTTGAACCGCATCCGGCCTTACTTCGATTACCTGATCAAGAGGCAGCGGCATTATGGATACACGGTGATGATGAACATCAACATCACCCACATCAACCAGGACGACGTGAAGGAGTTGACGGAGATCGCGCGCTCGAACGGCATCGCCACCGACTACCACCTGAACGAAGCTCCGATGCTCGAACAGAGCCACTTCAAGCATCTGGACGACAACTCCACCTATCTGACGCCTGACGATTTCCCCAAGGTGGAGGCGCTGCTCGATTACCTGATTGACAAGAGCCGCCACGGCTACAAGATGGCCAATCCGCAGCAGCACATGCATGACATGAAAAAGCTGATGCGCGGCAAGGTAAAATCCTGGCCGTGCCGGGCGGGACAGAACAATCTGATCATCCGTCCGGAGGGCACGCTGGCACCGTGCTTCCCAATGTATTCCGCCAGCTATGACTGGGGTACCGTGGGCAGCCACAAGTTTGACGTGGCCCAACTCGACGAGATGAAGAAGACCTGCTCAACCACGTGCCTGTCTACCTGCAACTACATCCTGTCACACTGCTATGACAGCTCGCGCGTGATCCGGTGGGGCGTCAAACAGGCGTTTCGCGGCTTCCGCGGGGTCAGCGGCCACTTCGACGATTAGGGCCTTGCTGGTTTTCCGAGGGCGCTGCGCCTTCGGAGATGGCCTGCGGAATAAAATGGAACATTCAGGGAGGGCCGGTTGAGCATCAGCCGGCCCTTTTTTTCTTCTCGTGCATCTCTATATCCAGGGGCTTTAAAAGGAGGAAAATGATGGAACCAAGACTGAATCCTACAAAAGTGGCGCCGGCAGCGTACAAAGCCATGGCGGCGCTGGAAGTTTATGTAAAGCAATCATCAAACCTGGAGAAACCGCTGCTGGAGCTGGTGAGAATGCGATCTTCACAGATTAATGGCTGCGCCTACTGCCTGGATATGCACAGCAAGGATGCGCGGGCCGCGGGCGAAACCGAACAACGGCTCTACACGCTCGACGCCTGGCGTGAGACGCCGTTTTTCTCCGACCGCGAACGGGCGGCTCTCGCATGGACTGAGGCGATTACGCTGATCAGCTCCACTCATGCGCCGGACGAAGTTTACGAGGAGGTGCGCAAGCAATTCAGCGAAGAGGAACTCGTGAACCTGACCGTCGCCATCGTGACCATCAACGGCTGGAACCGGCTGTCCATCGGATTCCGGGCCGTTCCGGGCAGCTACCAGCCGGCGCAAGGGCACAGTACTGCAAGCGCGAAATCGTAATGGAACGCGCACCGTTCCCGCGCATCCAAACCGTATGCATCCAAAGAACGCGAGCAGAGGAGGCGCGACGTGAGCGATGGGAATCTGAAGATCACTCTGGTGGGTGGGCCAACCGCCCTGCTGGAAACGTCCGGCTTGCGGCTGCTGACGGACCCGACTTTCGACCCGGCGGGCGGCGAGTATACCACCGGACCGGTCACGCTGAGGAAACTATCCAGCCCGGCGCTTGGCCCGGACGCTGTGGGGCGCATCGATGCGGTGCTGCTCAGCCATGATCAGCACTTCGACAATCTCGATCACGCAGGCCGCGCCATGCTGGGAAAAGCGGGCCGCGTGTTTACGACAGCCTCGGGAGGCGGGCGGCTCGGCGGCCTGGCCATCGGACTTAAGCCCTGGCAATCCGCGACACTTTCTGCACCGGACGGCCGAATACTGCGAATTACCGCCACACCTGGCCGGCACGGGCCGCCCGGCATTGAGCCTGTGAGCGGAGAAGTCACTGGCTTTGTGCTCGCCTTCGATGACCGGCCGAACGAGGCTGTTTATTTTTCAGGGGATACGGTGTGGTTTGAAGGCGTGGGAGAAGTTGCGCGGAGGTACAACGTCACAGTCATCGTGTTGACTATGGGCGCGGCAACCCCGATAGGGCCCGAGCCGGTGACCATGACCACGGAAGACGCGATCAAAACGGCCCACGCTTTCCCGCACGTAGTGATTGTGCCGGTCCACTTTGAGGGCTGGGCGCATTTCTCGGAAGGCCCTGACGATATTCAGAAGGCATTTGCCGGGGCTGGTCTCTCCAATCGCCTGCGCTTACTAGAGCCTGGCCAAAGCACCTCAGTGGCTCTCTTCGCGCCAGCCGCATCCTGAATCTGTGTTATCGGTTTTAAGCGATGTGCTGGCGGCGCGGGTCTTTGGCGAGCTTTGAGGAGGCTTTCTGGTCTTCGACCCCTAGCCAGGCGGTTATGGCCTCTACGTTCCGGTGACAGCTACGCTGGCGCCTCAGTACAGGGACGGTGCCAGGGTAGTGCGTCATGATTCGCACTCCATAGTCCGCAGATATCCGTTAGACGCACTACGCTAGTATGCCTTGGGCACTCTTGGGACGCGTGGTGGTCGTAGGTGGGCGGTGAACCAGTTTGGTTGCTGTTTTGTGGCACGGCCATCCCGTTCACTTCGTTCAGGGCGGGCATGGCTGTGTCTTTTCACGGAAGCACGGGCGAGGACGCCCGTGCCACGAACCAAACCGAGTCATTACCCGGCACTCGATTTTCTTGACATTGCATTCATATATCAGATAAGTTGCTGAACTTTGGCGGGGTTGGGCATATGGAGAGGGGCAGACCCACCCATTCTAATGATTAAAATCTTTCCGAACCCAAAGCAGACCTGGAGGGCACTGTTGGTCGTGGCGTGCTGCTGCCTGCCCATGCTGCTGGCGGGCCAGGAACGGCAAGCGCCGCGAAGGCGCCGGGGAATTTGGAATGAATATCCGGCCGCGCAGGTGGAACGCGGGAAAATCCAGTTCCAAAAGACCTGCGCCTTCTGCCACGGCCCTGACGCCAATGGTGGGGCGACAGGCCCCAATCTGATGCGCAGCGCGGTGGTGCGCCACGACAACAAGGGCGACCAGATCGGTCCGGTGATTCGCAACGGATTTCCTGATAAGGGCATGCCGGCTTTCCAGCTTCCAAGCGACCAGATCATGGATGTCGTGGCGTTCCTCCGCTTCCGACTGAATGAGTCTGACCGCCGCTCGGCCGCGCAGGCCGGCGCAGGCTACTCACTTGCCAAGCTGCTGGTGGGCAACGCGGAGGCCGGGAAAGAGTTCTTCAACGGCGCAGGCAAGTGTTCCAGTTGCCACTCGCCTACCGGCGACTTGAAAGGCATTGCGAGCAGGTATCCACCGGTGGATTTGCAGGCGGCGATGCTTTACCCGAGCCGAGGACCACATCCCACGGCTACGGTGACGGATGAATCGGGGAAACAATACACCGGCGAGATTCGCCTGCTCTCACAATATGACATTGCGATTGTTGACGGCGCGGGCTGGTACCGTTCCTGGCCGCTCGATTCCGTCAAGGTCAAGATTGACGACCCGCTGGCGGCGCACCGGCAGTTGCTTTCCGTGATGACGGACACCGATATGCACAACCTGTTCGCCTACCTGGAGACCCTGAAGTGAGGAAGCTGATCGCCATTCTGATGCTGCTCTGGGCGCCGTCGATTTTCGCCCAGGGGCTCGACCCGAGCGCGCTGCTGAAGCCTCCCACAGACACCTGGCCCACCTATAACGGCGATTACACCGGCCGGCGATACAGCCCGCTGTCGCAGATTAATCAAAGTAACGTGAATTCGCTGACGGTGGCTTGGGCGTTCCAGACGCACCAACAGGCGATGAAATCGACGCCGCTCGAAGTGGACGGAATTGCTTACTTCACCGTCCCGAACCATGTGTGGGCCGTGGACGCGCGCACCGGCCGGCAGATCTGGCATTTCCAGCGCGAGTCGGAAGGAAACTTTATCGCCAATCGCGGCGTGGCGATGTTCAGGGACAGATTGTTTTTCGGCACGCCCGACGCGCACCTGATCTGCCTCGACGCGCGCACCGGGAAGAAGCTCTGGGACGTTGTGGTTGCTGACACGGCGTTCGGATATTACATCAGCATGGCGCCGCTGGTGGTTCGCGATCATTTGATCGTGGGCATCTCCGGCGACCAGACAGACGTGAAGGCGTTTCTCGATTGCCGGAGTCCGGAGGATGGCCATTTGATCTGGCGGTGGTGGGCCACGCCCAAGCCCGGAGAGCCGGGCGCCGATACCTGGCCGAACGCCGACATCATGGCCCACGGCGGCGGAACAACCTGGATGACGGGCAGCTACGATCCTGAGCTGAACCTGATCTACTGGGGAACAGGGAATCCACACCCGGTCATGGCCGGCCAGGTGCGCCCTGGCGCCAATCTCTATACCTGCTCGATTGTGGCCATCAACCCGGACACCGGCAAAATGGCGTGGTACTTCCAGGCTTCGCCGCACGACACTCAGGACCGCGACGCCAACGAAACGCCGATTATTTTTGACGCGAATTTCCAGGGAAAGCCGCGCAAGCTGCTGGCCCAGGCCAGCCGCAACGGGTACTTTTTTCTGCTCGATCGCGCCACCGGCAAAGATCTTCTCAGCGTGCCTTACGGCCCCCAGAACTGGTCGGAAGGCCTCAACAAGCGCGGAGAGCCGATTCCGAATCTGAAAAAGCAGCCGCAAGACTCAGGAACGTTTCTGGACAGTATGGGAACGAACTGGTGGGCTCCCAGTTTTGATCCGGATACCGGCCTCTTTTACGTGAACGCCTATCGCGGGCTTTTCGTCGCCTACCTGACCCGGGAGGGAAAGGCCAACGAGTCCGACCACCAGGGCGCGGTGGTCAGCCGGCTCTGGTCGCACGCCCAACTGCTGGCGATTGACTATAAGACAGGAAAGATGGCATGGCACAGGGAGGCTCCCGCCGTAACGGGATTCGGCGAGAACGGTTCGGGAATTCTGACCACTGCCGGCCGCCTGCTGATCACTGGCGACATTTCCGGCGACATTGTTGCGCTGGATCCCGCCACCGGCAAATCCCTGTGGCACACCTATGGCGGCGACGACCTGACTGGCTGCCCCATGACCTACGAACTGAACGGCCGGCAATACCTCCTGACCGCCGTAGGCAGCGTGCTCTACGCGTGGACGCTGCCGCCATCGAGCCAGTCCGCGCAATAAGAGAAACTTCTCGCGATAGAGTGGCTGCGCACAGATTCCCAGTGGGGGCGCGCTCCTCGGATGCCGCGGCGGACACAAATGGTTCGTCAGCAGCCGCCTTTCCTGATAAAATAAAGAGTTTTTACGACACCCCAAATGACTGAGAATAGGATCAACAACCCGTTTGGGTCGCGTGCGCAACTGGAAATTGGAGGTGGCCGCGCCACTATTTTCCGCCTCGAGGCGCTTGAGAAGGCAGGCCTCGGCAGCATTTCAAGGCTGCCGTTTTCCATCAAAGCGCTGCTGGAAGCCGTGCTGCGCAACTGCGACGGCAACCTGATCAAGGAAAGCGACGTAGCGGCATTGGCTGCATGGAATGCCAGGTCGCCGGCCCCACATGAGGTGCCTTTCAAGCCCGCGCGCGTGGTTCTGCAGGATTTCACTGGCGTTCCGGCGGTGGTGGATTTGGCGGCGTTGCGCTCGGCCATGCAGCGGCTGGGCGGCGATCCGGCGAAAATCAATCCGCTGGTGCCCGTCGACCTGGTGATCGACCACTCGGTGCAGGTGGACGTTTTCGGAATTCCCAGAGCGCTCGAGATGAACGCAGAAATCGAATTCAAGCGCAATCGCGAGCGCTACGAGTTTCTGCGCTGGGGTCAGCAGGCCTTTGCAAATTTCCGCGTGGTCCCTCCAGCCACGGGCATTGTGCACCAGGTGAATCTGGAGTTCCTGGCAAAAGTGGTGCTGGCCGGAAAACAGGGCGGCGAAACGGTCCTTTATCCTGACACGCTGGTTGGGACCGATTCGCATACAACCATGATCAACGGCCTCGGCGTTCTGGGCTGGGGCGTGGGAGGCATTGAAGCCGAGGCGGCCATGCTGGGCCAGCCTGTTTACTTTCTCACGCCGCAGGTGATCGGCTTCAAGCTGAAGGGCGCGCTGAAGGAAGGCGTGACGGCCACAGACCTGGTGCTGACCGTCACCCAGATGCTGCGGGCAAAAGGCGTGGTGGACAAGTTTGTGGAGTTCTTCGGCGACGGCCTTGCGCAAATGGCGCTGCCGGACCGCGCAACCATCGGCAACATGTCGCCGGAATATGGCGCGACCATGGGATTTTTCCCGGTGGATGCAGAAACGCTGCGCTATCTCCGCCAGACGGGCCGCGCGGACGATGAAGTGGAACGCGTGGAACGTTACGCGAAGGAGCAGGGAATCTTTCGCACCGCCGATACGCCCGACCCCGAATTCAGTGACACCCTGGAGTTGCAGCTCGAGACGGTTGAGCCCAGCCTGGCCGGGCCCAAGCGCCCGCAGGACCGCGTGGCGCTTTCAAACATGAAACTTGCCTTCGAAAAGGCGCTGACCGCTCCAACCAAAGAGCGCGGGCTGGGCCTCGCGCCAGAACAGGTTGGCCGCACGGCAACGATCGGTTTTAACGGCTCGAGCGCAAAGATCGGCCACGGCGCGGTGGTGATTGCCGCCATCACCTCGTGCACGAACACTTCGAATCCTTCCGTGATGCTGGCCGCCGGCCTGCTGGCCAAGAAAGCGGTTGAGCGCGGTCTGAGCGTTCCGCCCTACGTGAAGACCAGCCTCGCGCCGGGCTCGAAGGTGGTGACCGAATACCTGAAAGCCGCCGGGGTGCTGGAACCGCTCGAGAAGATCCGCTTTGACCTTGTGGGTTACGGCTGCACCACGTGCATTGGCAACAGCGGCCCGCTGCCGCCCGAAGTAGCGCGGGCGGTGAAAGAAAACGATCTCGTGGCGGCCGCGGTGCTTTCGGGAAACCGCAACTTTGAAGGACGCATTCACCCGCAGGTCCGCGCCAACTATCTGGCCTCTCCGCCGCTTGTGGTGGCTTATGCGCTGGCGGGAACGGTGGATATCGACCTGCCCAACGAGCCGCTCGGCAACGATCGCGCGGGCAAGCCCGTTTATCTGCGCGAAATCTGGCCGACGCGCGAAGAAATCATTGATGCCATGGACCGGGGGATCCGGCCGGAGATGTTCCGCGAGGTTTACGAAAATGTCTGGAATGGCAATTCCACCTGGAACAATATCCCGGTGGCCGGTGGAGCGCTTTATCCCTGGAGTGAAAAATCGACTTACATTCAGGAACCACCGTTTTTCACAGACTTGACGGCGAAGGTCCCGCCCGTTGCGGACATCCGCGGGGCGCGCGTGCTGGCGCTGCTGGGCGATTCGATCACCACGGACCACATTTCACCCGCCGGAGACATTCCGGAAGACGGCCCGGCAGGCCGCTACCTGATTGAGCAGGGCGTCATCAAAAAGGATTTCAACTCTTTCGGGTCGCGGCGCGGTAATGACCGCGTGATGGTCCGGGGAACGTTCGCCAACATCCGGCTGCGCAACCAGCTCGTGGCAGGCAAGGAAGGCGGCTACACACTGCATTTACCGGAGCGCGAGCAGATGTCGATTTTTGACGCCGCGATCCGCTACCAGCAGGAGGGAGTCCCGCTGCTGGTGCTGGCCGGCAAGGAATACGGGTCCGGCTCATCGCGAGACTGGGCCGCCAAAGGCACGCTGCTGCTAGGCGTGAAGGCCCTGCTTGCAGAAAGTTATGAACGCATCCATCGCGGAAACCTGGTGGGCATGGGCGTTCTTCCCCTGCAATTCCTGCCGGGCCAGAATGCAGCTTCACTCGGGTTGACTGGGGAAGAGGTCTTTGACATCACCGGGCTTGGGGAACACATCCAGCCCCGCGCGGAAATCAGCGTGACTGCTGTGGCTCCGGACGGCAGGCCGAACAGTTTTAAGGCGATCGCACGCCTGGATTCAGAGGTCGAAGTCACCTACTACCGTAACGGCGGCATCCTGCCAGCCGTCCTTCGGAATTTTCTGCGGGATGCCTGATCGAGGCCGGCGGGCCTTCGCTCAGTTCGATTCCACCCGCAGGACGCGGTGAAAATCAAGATTTGAGCAATGAACGCCCTGGGCGGACTGCTCCCTCGTCCAGTTGCTCCAGGCAGGCATTTGGTGTTTGTCGAAAACTTGCTGAGAGGAATTTTTGGGTATGAAATCGTTTAACGGAGTTCCCGTCCCCGAAAACGGCAGGGCAATCACCTCTGCAGATGGCAGGCTGCTGGTTCCTGACAATCCCGTTATTCCCTACATTGAAGGCGACGGCACCGGCCGCGACATCTGGAAAGCTACCGCGCGGGTCTCGGATGCTGCGGTGGAAAAGTGTTATGGCGGCAAACGCCGCGTGGCCTGGTTTGAGGTTTTCGCAGGCGAGAAGGCCTTCCGGCAATTTGGCGAGTGGCTGCCCCAGGGGACCCTGGACGCCATCAAGGAATTTCACATCGCCATCAAGGGTCCGCTGACCACTCCGGTGGGGGGCGGCATTCGCAGCCTCAATGTGGCGCTGCGCCAGTTGCTGAATCTTTACGCCTGTTGGCGGCCGGTGAAATACATTCCAGGCGTGCCCTCGCCCGTGCGGCGCCCGACCAATATGAACGTGATTATCTTTCGTGAAAACACGGAAGACGTCTATGCGGGCATCGAATGGCGGGAAGGCACGGAGCAGGCCCGGCGCGCCATCGAATTTGTCAATACGCTGCTGCGCGAAGACAAGAACAACAAGCAGATCCGGGCGGATTCGGGCATCGGTATCAAACCCATTTCCATTCTGGGGACCAAGCGGCTGGTCCGGCGGGGCATTCAGTATGCGCTGGACCACGGACTCAACCGCGTCACCCTGGTACACAAAGGCAACATCATGAAGTTCACCGAGGGCGCCTTCCGCGACTGGGGTTATCAACTGGCGCGGGAGGAATTCCGCGATCGCATTGTGACCGAGCGCGAAAGCTGGATGATCGGCAACAAGGACAGCGATCCCGGCCTTTCGATTGAAGAGAACGCCGCGATGGTGGAGCCCGGGCTTGAAATGGCTCCGGACGCCTTCAGGCAGCAAATCTGCAAGGAGGTGAAGGACTGCCTGGACTCCATTTACCCGACGCACGGCAACGGCAAATGGAAGAAGATGGTCCTGATAAACGACCGCATCGCCGACTCGATCTTCCAGCAGATCCTCACCCGCGCCGATGAGTATCAGGTGCTTTGCACGCCCAATCTGAATGGCGATTATCTCTCCGATGCCTGCGCGGCGCAGATTGGCGGATTGGGGCTGGCGCCAGGCGCGAACATCGGCGACGGCTACGGAGTTTTCGAAGCCACGCACGGCACCGCGCCGAAATACGCCGACAAGGATGTGATCAATCCGGCGGCGCTGGTCCGCTCAGCGGTGCTGATGTTTGAATTTATTGGCTGGCCGGAAGCCGGGGAGATGATCGAGCGGGCGCTTGCCGAAACCATCGCGCAGCATCGCGTGACTTATGACCTGGAACGCCTGCTGAAGATGGAAGGCATTTCCGGAGTCACAAAACTCGGGACCGCCGCCTTCGCCGACGCCATCATCGAAAACATGGCGCCAGTGAGGGCCGGGGCTGTGTAGCAGACGGCTTGCAACGGAGACCCGTAATGCCAACCCTTCGCCTGTCGTCCTGATCCCACGAAGCGGGAGAAGGATCTGTCTTTGCTCCTGCGTAGAAGCAGATTCCTCGGGCCGGAAGAGCACCGGCCATCGGAATGACGGCGTATGGTGGCCACGACTTTCGAACTTACCAACGGAGGCTGAAGATGCGCAAAAAGATCACCGTAGTGGGCGCGGGAAATGTTGGCGCCACGTGTGCCCATCGCCTGGCCGACAAGCAGCTTGGCGACGTTGTGCTGATCGACATTCTGGAAGGAGTGCCGCAAGGCAAGGCGCTGGACCTGCTGGAAGCGGGGCCTATTGAAGGTTACGACGTTCGCGTCAAGGGCACGAATGATTTTGCCGACACCGCAAATTCGGACGTGGTGGTGATGACGGCCGGTTTTCCGCGCAAGCCCGGCATGAGCCGCGACGATCTGCTGAAAGCCAACTATGACGTGGTGAAGGGCACCATCGAAAAAGTTGCTAGGACGTCGCCTGAGGCCTTCCTGATCATCGTGACCAATCCGCTGGACGCCATGGCGCAAACGGCGCTGAAGGTGAGCGGCTTTTCAAGGAACCGCGTGATTGGAATGGCGGGCGTGCTCGACACCGCGCGCTACCGGACATTCATCGCCGAGGCCTTGAACGTTTCGGTGCAGAACGTCCAGGGATTTGTGCTGGGCGGCCACGGCGACACGATGGTTCCGGTGCCGCGTTACACCACCGTGGCGGGTATTCCGGTCGGTGAGCTGATGCCGAAGGACAAACTCGACGCCATCATCGACCGCACGCGGAAGGGCGGAGCGGAAATCGTGAACTATCTGAAAACCGGCAGCGCCTTCTACGCGCCCTCCGCCGCGGCGGTGGAAATGGTGGAGGCCATCTTCTACGACCGCAAGAAGATTCTGCCCTGCGCCGCTTACCTGGAAGGCGAGTACGGAATCAAGGGCTTGTTTGTCGGAGTTCCCGTCAAGCTTGGAAAGAATGGCATCGAGGAGATCATCCAGATCAAACTGACTGCAGAAGAACAGGCTGCGCTGCAAAAATCCGCAGACGCCGTGAAAGAACTCGTGGAAGTGATCGGAGTCTGAAGAAGTATGAAGTGTGAAGGATGAAGGGTGAAAAAAGCCGCCGTGGCAGGCCACTAATCGCCGGTGGCTCCGGGGTTTTTGCTTCGCTTCGACTTCACGATGATGGTCGTAATGATTGCAATCAATTCGTCCGTTTCCTGAATTAGCGGATCGAGGCTGCTCCTGGGTACAAGACCGGATTCGGCCATTAATTCAAGCCAGTAAAGATTTTCTCTCGCTTCCTTTTGAGCCACTCCTTACTTGTGAATGAAATCGGCACGACTCTCGCCGGAAATCGCTTCCTGCAAGTTTGCGCCAATTGAAGTTGCCGCCCGCGCATACTGCTTCGCCAACTGCCAGCAAGCGTCATCTTTTTGTTCGCCCAGATAACGATAGAGCTTCAGTGCGCGGAGGGCATATTGGAAGGACCGTCTCCTTATGTCGGCTGGCCGGTCATCTGGTTTGCTTTCATACTTCATCCTTCATTCACCATCGTTAAGTCGAAGCGAAGCAAAAACCCCGGAGCCACAGGCAAATGGCGGCTCCTCGCGGCAGTTTTTTCATCCTTCACACTTCTTCATCCATCCTTCACACTTCATCCTTCATTTCACCTCTTCAATTCGAATCTGTTTGATGACCACAGGCTCGACGGGTTTGTCGCGGCGGTCGCGCGTGACCATGGAAATCTTGGTGGCGACGTGCTGGCCC
The DNA here is from genome assembly GCA_035712365.1 of Terriglobia bacterium. Lineage (NCBI taxonomy): Bacteria > Pseudomonadati > Acidobacteriota > Terriglobia > Terriglobia bacterium. The sequence goes on along the minus strand of DASTAW010000048.1, from coordinate 161,925 downwards.
TCGACCACCTGGCCGAAAATCGTGTGATGGTTGTTCAACCACGGCGTAGGCGCCACGGTGATGAAGAACTGGCTGCCGTTGGTGCCGGGGCCCGCGTTGGCCATGGCCAACCGGCCTACTCCGTCAAAACGAAGTTCTTTTGTAAACTCGTCCTCAAACTGGTATCCGGGGCCGCCGGTTCCGGTGCTGAGCGGACAGCCACCCTGAATCATGAAATTGGGCATCACGCGATGGAAAATGAGTCCATCGTAGAACGGGCGCTTGGCCGTCTTGCCGGTCTGTGGATCGCTGAATTCTTTGGTTCCCTGCGCCAGGCCCACAAAGTTTTCCACCGTTTTTGGCGCGTGTTCCGGGTAGAGCCGGCAGGTCATGGTTCCGGCAGATGTTTCGATAATGGCATGAAGCCCGGGCTGCAATTTTTCCATTGGTTCTCCTGTTCCTGTTGCTCAAGGATGTTTTTCGGAAAATGGGCGGCTGCAGGCGACACCTGAATCGCTCCGGCAGGGGGCGGAACTCAAGAAAATCAAGGCGCCGATTGCAGTATGGTTGCTGACTTGATGTGGTCAAGCTTGGGAAATTGCGCGGCGAGATAGGCTTCGCCCTGGCTCTGGAGCAGTTGCTGGTCGGGACCGCTCCCCATGGGAGCGCCTTCGCCATATCCGCTGTAGAAGCTCTGGGCGACGTTCATTCCGTCGGTGACGGCCCCAAAGGCCGAAAAGCCCTGGGCGTCCAGGCCCTTATTGTCCGCCAGGTTGATAAACACCTGCGTTGTGCGCGTACCAGGCCCGGCCGTGGCAAAGGTGACGGTGCCCGGCGCGTTGCTCTGCTTGACGGGATCGTCCTGAATGTTGGCATCGTGCCATACCGCGGAAATGTTCGGGTCAGCACTAATGCCAAACTGGACGATGAAACTGGGGATCACGCGGAAAAAACTTGCGTTGTTGTAGTAGCCGTTCTTCACCAGGTTATAAAAGCGGTCTGCGCCAATGGGCGCCCAGTCTCGCGTTACCTTAATCACAAAGCTACCTTTTGTGGTGTCAAACTTTGCCCAGTAGAGGGCCGGCGCCTGCGCGTTTAGCGACGACGGATTGCTGAGGGAGGGTTGGCCGGCGTTACTGGCGGTTTGTTCCTTTTTGGCGGACTCGCACGCCGCCAGCAAAAGCAGCGCCGGGATGAGCCCTGCCCAAAGTATCCGATTGAGGTGACTGCCATTTCTCATTGCGAACTTCCTCCCGCCTGCATTTCCCGGGACACTTGGGCCACTTCCCGCATGACTCGCAGGACGTTTCCGCCCAGGATCTTTTCCAAGTCCTTCTCACTGTAACCGCGGCGGGCCAGCTCCGCCACCAGGTTGGGAAGCTGGGAAACGTCTTCCATACCGCGTGGGATGGCATCGACGCCGTCAAAGTCCGAACCAAGACCAACGTGGTCGATGCCGCCCACTTTGACAGCGTGGTCAATGTGGTCAGCAATCTCTTGGTAGCTCGGCTTGGGAAGGTGAGCCTGCATTTTCCTGCGAATGACATTCTCCTCCGCATACGTCAATCTCTTGCCCTGCAGCGCGCGCTGCTTCCTGGCGGCGTCCACGGCGGCGTCAACCTGCTTGGAGATCTTGTCCTGCGCCGCGTGGAAACCGGAATCAACGAAACCGGAGTAGTAATTAATGTCGATCACGCCGCCATTTTTGGCCAGAGCTCGGATCATGTCGTCAGTCATGTCGCGCGGCGCATCGCACAGAGCGCGGCAGGAGGAGTGCGAAGCAATCACTGGCGCCTTGCTCGCCGCCACTGCGTCGTAAAAGGTCTTGTCCGAGACGTGCGAAATATCCACCATCATGCCCAGGCGGTTCATGCGTTCAACCACGCTGCGGCCGAAAGGCGTGAGTCCGTTATGCCGGGGCTTGTCTCCGGAAGAGTCCGCCCAATCCGTGTTCCTGGTGTGAGTCAACGTCATGTAACGGACACCCAGGCGGTAGAAATTGTCCAGGACCCTCAGATCATTGATGATGATGTGCCCGCCCTCCAGCCCCATCAGGATGGCAATCTTGTGCTCGCGGTGGAGGCGAACCACATCCGCGGCGCTGCGCGCAAGGCCAAGCGTATCCGAGTGCCGCGCCACTTGCTCGTACACGACGTCGATGAGATCGAGAGCGCGGTGAACCAGATCTTGTGAGGGCCAATCCACGGGAACCCAAATGGAGAAAAATTCCGCGCCCAGGTGGCCCTTGCGCATCTTGGGGATGCTGATCATGTAGGGGCTTGCCGGACTGGCAAGATCGTAGCCCTCGTCCAGCATCATTTGAGGAGTGTCGGCATGAGTATCGATGATGATCGCGTGCCGAAGCGCCTGCTCCGTAACTTGCCGCGCCTCCGCCGCCGAACGCTGCGCCGCCGGCAAGCAGGCCGCCGCCACCAATATCGCAAGATGAGCAAGGAAAAGTTTTTTCATAGGGCAGCGTCGCGGGCTACCCATCGATTATCCGAACCGTCGCGCGCTTTTGTCAAATAGAGTTGAAGGATTTCTGGGAAGCCCGCAAGCTTTTCAGTCGTAGTACTCAAGGCCGAGGTGCGTGATCAACTCCTCGCCTCGCAGATATCGTAAAGTATTCTTGAGCTTAATGAGCTGGATGAACAGGTCGTGCTCGGGATAGAGGTTGGGAGCGCACATGGGACTCTTGAAATAGAAGGAGAGCCACTCCTGGATTCCCTTTCGCGCCATTTCAGGGCAGCGCTGGGCAAGGTCCATAAACAGGATGAGGTCAAGAACGATGGGGGCGGCCAGAATCGAATCGCGGCAAAGGAAGTTGATTTTGATCTGCATGGGATAGCCCATCCAACCGAAGATGTCGAGATTGTCCCATCCCTCCTTGTTGTCGCCGCTCGGCGGATAGTAGTTGATTCGCACTTTGTGATAGAAGTCCTTGTAGAGTTGCGGATAGACCTCAGGCTGGAGGATGTATTCCAGTACGGAAAGCTTGCTCTCTTCCTTGGTCCGGAATGACATGGGATCGTCGAGCACTTCTCCGTCCCGGTTGCCGAGGATATTGGTTGAAAACCAGCCGCTCAATCCCAGCATTCGCGCTTTGAGTCCCGGGGCGAGGATGGTCTTCATCAGCGTCTGCCCGGTCTTAAAGTCTTTCCCGCAGATGGGGACCCTATTCTCAAGCGCCAGTTGCTGGAGCGCGGGGATGTCAGTGGTAAGGTTGGGAGCGCCGTTGGCGAAGGGAATGCCAAGCTTCAGCGCCGCGTAAGCGTAAACCATACTGGGCGCGATGCCAGGATCGGAGGACCGCAGGCCTTTTTCAAATGAAGCGATAGATTGGTGTACCGGTCCCGGCTTCATGAAGATTTCCGTTGACCCGCACCAGATGATCACCATGCGGCTTGCCCCGCTCTTCTCGCGGAACTGCTGGATATCGTCCATCAACTGCTTGGCGAGGTCCATTTTGCTCTTGCCTCGCTTGACGTTCGGCCCATTCAGCTTCTTCACGTATTTGCGGTTGAATACTGCCGGGAGAGGACGAATCTCTTCCAGGAAATCCTTCACTTCGCTGAGATGCTCTGTCCTGAGCACACCGGCTTTCAGAGCAGCCTGGTGGGAGTTATCGGGGAAAATATCCCAGCCTGAGAAAACAAGGTCGTGAAGTTCTGCCAGGGGAACAAAATCTTTAATCAGCGGGACGCGTCGGTCCGTCCGCTTTCCCAGGCGAATGGCGCCCATCTGGGTCAGCGAGCCGATGGGCGGCGCGAGGCCCCGGCGGACCGCCTCCACTCCCGCAAAGAAAGTGGTTGCTACGGCGCCCATTCCGCAGGTCATAACGCCTAACTTGCCCTGAGGCTTCGAGATCTGGATATTTTTCTTTGCCAATTGTCGTCCTTTCATTTGTTCGCTGAAAATTGCTAAAGGGAAGTTGCCATATTGTGCTAAACGTGCGAAAATTGCAATCCCTCTCGGAACTTGCAGATAAGGTGAATTCTGTTTTTCCGGGTTTCAAATAACACACTGCCCGCATGAAGTACGCGGAACGACTTTGAGGCGTGCTGGCCGATAAGATTGGTTCAGAGAGCTTTCTGGAAGGCGCGGGATGCTTTGCGGCCGCGGCGGGCGCAACCAGGGTGCTGAAAGCTCAGAGGCCGAATTGGACGATTGTTTTGTTGAGGATGTACCGAGGGGAGATTGATGGTAAGCTGTCGAAAGCGGCTTAGCCCCTTTTTTTTGCATCTAAGGTCACAGGGTTGCTCTGGGCTCGCTGAGCGAAGGCGAACAGTGGAAGATAAGTTTTTACTTGCAATGTTAAGAAAGTCTTGGTATTTGGAGAACTGCTCCCGAACGATGGGGTCTGACCGGCCGAGTGACTGGGCGGAGTTCTGCGAGTCTTCCGCGGCGGACCCGGGCCAGGTACAGAAAACGTCTTTGTGGCCCGGAAACCAAAACCCTAAAACAAGAGGTAGTTTCACAATGAAGAAAACGACTGTGCTTTTCAGCATGATGTTGCTGGCTGGCTTCGTCTGTTTGCCAAGCTCAATGCGCGCCTCAGGCAAACTCGAAGGACATCTTGCTTTGTTTCCAGCAGCCGCGTTGCCAGCGCCGGCGCCCGCCGCGCCTCAGGCCCAGGCCCGGGGATGGAAGAGCCGCGCCGAATATGATGCCTTTCAGGCTTTTGTCAAGGAAGCCGACGCGCAAAAGAGAATTTCGCTGATTCAGGATTTCATCAGTAAGTATGCCAATTCTGATTATCTCGCCAATGCGTATGTGGCCGAAATGCAAACCTATGTTCAACTCAACCAGACCACCAGCGCAATCGCGTCGGCCAAGAAGGCCCTGGCTGCTGACGCCGACAATCTGGACGCGCTTTCTTATCTGAGCTTCACGTTCCCTTACACATTCAAGGCTTCTGATGCGAACGCCTCGGGGGAATTGGCGACGGCCGGCAAAAACGCCCAGCACGGTCTGGAAGTTCTGCAAAACCTGAAGAAGCCCGCGGGCGTCACCGACGAACAGTTTGAGAAATATGTTCAGCCGAAAACAAAACGCGCGGTCTTCAACATAGCCGCCGGTTATGCCGCGCTGATGCAAAAAAATTATAGCGAGGCCATCAAATTCCTTGAAGCTGCAGAACAGGACCAGCCGGACAACGTGCTGATTTATTCCTTCCTTGGCCAGGCGTACTACAACGAAAACCCGCGGGACGTGAACAAAGCGATCTGGAGCCTGGCACGGGCCGCGATTTTGGCGGAGAGCAAGAACGGCCAGAATGCGGAACAGCTCAAGAAATCTTTCGGCCAGGTGTATGAGGCCCAGCACGGCTCCAATGAGGGAGAAGACAAGGTGCTGGAAGCCGCGAAGACTTCAGACAGCATGCCAGCCGGCTTTAGCGTAGCGCCGCCGCCACAACACAAGCCCACCGGGGACACCTACCTCGATGGATTTTATAAGATTGAGGACGCGCTCGCGGTGGGCGGTGATACGGCCGAACAAAACTGGTCGCAGTTGAAGGGCCAGCCCCTCGGTCTGGTAGGCCACGTGGACAGCGTTGACACCAGCAGCGATCCCAAAACCACTCTGGTCCGGGTGGACATCACTCCCGACGCACAAAGTAAGCCAGGAGTCTACGACATCGTCCTCCAGGATACGCAGCCAAACGCCAAGTACTTGCAGCCGGGCGATCCGCTGCGGTTCCAGGGAAACATCGAGGCTTATTCAACCACCCCTAATTTCAATCTCACCCTGAGTGACGTGAAGATTGATGAGGCCGTTTTGAAGGCCGCGCAGGAGAAGGCCGCAGCCGCCGCGCAGAAGAAAAAGAAGTGAGCGAACGGCCGGGGAAATAAATCCGAAGTTCCGTTCTTTCACATCAGCAACCAGCAGTGGAACTGGCGGTCTGGCCCCAGGCCGGTCCGCACTGAACCAATGGTGAAGGTGTTACAGGGCGCCGTATAGAGGGACTTCCAGCGGCGTTCGGGATTTTTGTCCTCAGGCGGTGGCCTGTCTTCGGCGCTTAGGCTGGCGGTCAATCTCCCAAGTCGCCAGCTTTCGGCTCAAAGTGTTGCGATGGATGTGGAGGACCTTGGCGGCTTTGGACAGATTTCCGTGGTTGTTCTCCAGGATTTTTCTGATGAATTGTTTTTCGAATTCGCAGACGGCATCCTCAAAGAGAATATCGTGTTCGACGAGTTGATTGACGACGGCATCGAGCTGGTTCTTCATCGACGCACTCCGATCCTACAGGTTCTTCTTCTCCGCTGAACGGGCTTCCATGGCTTTCTTGTCGGTTTCAATCATTTCCTTCTTGAATTTTTCAAAGCTGTCTCGGAAGCCGTTTCTCATGCTGGCGGGCATGGCAACGGCCAGGGCCCTCGATCCCGCGCTGAAATAAGGAGCCAGCGCCGACTTTTCAACAGTCCCCTGCTGGATGGCGAAGGCCATCATCACCAGAAGCATGACGCAATCAATCAGCACGCCACGGGCCAGGCCGAATATCCCGCCAAGAAAGCGGTCGAACCACTGAAGCTGAACCTGCTTGATCAACTTTCTGGCAGCCAGTGAGATGAGCCCGCCAGCCACCAGGACCGCGACAAACAACAGGAAGAAACTGACCCCGCGCGCAACGCCGGCGCTCCGCGTGAACCCCGTCAGCAGATGGGCCAGGCGCTCATAGTAAATCGCTGCAATAATCAGGCCGGCAATCGCCGAGGCCAGGGTAAGCAGCTCCGCGACAAACCCCTTTCGGATGGCCGTCACTACCGATACAAAAACGATGGTGGCGAGGACCCAGTCGAGCCAGTTCCAGTGTGCCATGCAGTTCTCTGCCCATTCAGAATCAGGAATTCAGCGCTCTGCCGGTCAGAAGCCGATAGGCATCCCTGTACTTCTGACTTGTTTTTTCGACAACCTCGGGGGGAAGAGGCGGCGCGGGAGGATTTTTGTCCCAGTGGATCGATTCCAGGTAGTCCCGCACAAACTGCTTGTCAAAGGAAGGCTGGGACCTTCCGGGCGCGTAGCTGTCTTTGGGCCAGAAGCGTGAAGAGTCTGGAGTGAGCATTTCATCGATCAGGATGATCTCATCTCCAAGCTGGCCCCATTCAAATTTAGTGTCCGCAATAATGATTCTGCGTTCCTCTGCGTACTTCCTCGCCTCCGTATAAAGCCGAATGCTCATGTCGCGGAGTTTTTCGGCAGCGTGTCTTCCAATCGTCTTTACGGCCTCCTCAAAGGAGATGTTTTCATCGTGGCCGGTCTGGGCCTTGGTGGCCGGCGTAAAAATCGGCTGGTCCAGGCGGCTCGATTCCATCAGCCCCGCAGGCAGCCTGATCCCGCAAACGGTGCCGTTCGAACGATATTCCTTCCACCCCGACCCGGCCAGATAACCTCTGACAACACACTCGATGGGGAACGGCTGGGCCTTTTTCACCAGCATCGAGCGCCCTTCGATTTCGTCCGCCATCGCCTGGAGTTCCTTCGGGTACTCCGACAAATCGGCCGTCAAAAAGTGAGTGGGCACAAGGCCCAGAAAGCGGTCGAACCAGAAACAGGAAAGCTGCGTCAGCACCCGTCCTTTGTCCGGAATCGGCTGGTCGAGAATGACGTCAAATGCGGAAATGCGGTCCGTGGCAACCACAAGAAGCTGGTCGCCACCCACGGCGTAAATGTCGCGTACTTTGCCGCGAGATAATAGTTCTACTCCTGGGAGGTTCGTCTCATGAATGATCAAGTGTGTGTCCCTTAATTGTGGAAGTCGGCAGTCATTAATTCTACGGCATCAGAAAATCATGTCAATGGGAAAGAAAAAGCGTACATTGTTCTGCACGGTACATGCGCAGCTAACGCGCGGTTGCATTTGAGTTGTGAGGTGTAGATAGGCGCAGGTCGATCGACCGGGGCATGAGCTTTCGCTGACGCCGATTACGCCGTGATGGCCACGGGCTCTTCCTCGAATGCTTCCAGTTGAACCGAAATCAGCTTTGAGACGCCGGGTTCTTCCATGGTTACGCCGTAGATGGCGCGCGCAATTTCCATGGTGGTCTTGTTGTGAGTGATCAGGATGAACTGTGTGGCAGCGCTCATTCTCTGGATCATGCGTGTAAAGCGGCCGACGTTGGTGTCGTCAAGCGGAGCGTCCACTTCGTCGAGCACACAGAACGGGCTTGGCGTGTAGCGGAAAATCGCGATCAGCAGCGCCAGCGCCGCCAGCGCTTTTTCACCGCCCGAGAGCAGCAGGATGTTCTGCAGGCGCTTGCCCGGCGGCTGGGCCACGATGTCGAGCCCGCTGTCGGGGTCTTCCTCATCGGTCAGCCGCAACTGACCGATGCCGCCGCCGAACAGCGTGCGGAACGACTCGGCAAAGTGAATGTTGATGGCCTTGAAGGCTTCCATAAACTGCAGGCGCGAGAGCCGGTCAATTTCCCGGATGGCCTGCGCGGTATCTTCGATGGAAGCAAGCAGGTCCTGCCGCTGGCTTTCCAGAAATTCATAGCGTTCTTCGGCTTCTTTTAGTTCTTCAAGCGCCATCATATTGAGCGGTCCGAGGTTGTCAATCTTCTTCTTGAGCTGGCGAACTTCTTCTTCCGCAAGCTCCAGGGCTTCGCCCACCAGGAATACTTCGGCGGCAAGTTCGGCAAGCAGAGTCTCGGGTTCCTGCTGAAGGGATTCGCGGCATTGCACGGCATGGTGATCGCGGTCAGATTCCGCTCGGGCCAGCGCGATCTCCACTTCGGAACGTTTTTCACGCGCCGCTTCATATCGCGCGCGGGCCTGCTCAACCTGCGGGCGCAGTTGGTCCCGCCGTGTCCGCACCGTTTGCAATTCATCGCCAACGCCCTGCAACTCCTGCTTCAGCCGGCTGTGAGTGTTTTCCAGCCCGGCATTGCGCGCCCGTTCCGAATCGGCTTCCGCGGCAAGCTGCCGCTGGTTTTCTTCCCAGCCGCTCACCTGCCGGGCAAGATAGTCCGCGCGGTCGCCCATTTCGCGCGCCTGGGCGGCCAGCCGCTCGCGCTCGGCGGCAAGCGCCCGAGTGCGCTCCTGGAGGGAACTGAAGCGGGCCTGGGCCTGCGCCAGGGCTTGCGCCCCGTGGTCAAACCGCTGCCGCTCCACACCTACCGTTTCAGAGCTGAAAGCGATCTCAGCCTCCAGCCGGACCTTTTCAGCTTCCTCGGCTTCAAGCTGGGCGCGTATCGCCACCTGCTTTGATTCGAGAGACAGGCGCTCAGCCTCAAGCCGCCGGCTCTCCTCTTCAAAAACACGCAGCCGCTCGATCGCGCGGGCAAGCGCCTGCTGCACCTGGCGCAGCCGCTCCGATCCCACCACGGAGTTCTTTTCTGACTCCTGCCGCGCCGCCGTCAGGCCGCCCAGTGTCGCCCCTAACGTTCGCACCTGCTCTTCAAACGCGGCCAGCCCGGTTTCCCGGGCCTGAATGGCTGATTCCACTTCCACCGTTCGGCGCTCCAGGTCACGGAAGTCGCGGCGCAGCGCCAGCGGTCCCGCGCTCGATCCGCGCCCGCCGGAAACCAGCCGATGGTGATAGTGCTCGCCGGAGCGCGTCACAAAGTGGCATTCGGGATATCCGGCAGCCAGCCGCTCCGCAGCCGCGGCATCCTCCACCAGGTAGGCCTTGTCGAGCGAGGGCAGCGGCGGGTCACCGTTCAGTCCCAACCGCGGCTCGAGGCGCACCATCTCACGCAGCGATGCCACCACGCCGGGCTCCTGGCTGATCTGGTGATGCCCGTTGCCGCTGAGGTGTCCGGCGGCGTCCGCGCGGGTCACAAAAAATGTTGACCGGCCCGTGCCTTCCGCCTGAAGGATCGCAATGCCGGAGCGCGCCTCAGCGTGCTGCTCAACCACCACGCAATCAAGTTCACTCTTCAGAAATTCTTCAACAACCTCCTCATATCCGGGAGAAACTTCCAGAAAATCGGCCAGCACGCCGAGTGGCCGGAAGTGATGGCCGTTCGAGGGGAACTCTCCGTTCAAAAGCCGCCGGACGCTTTCCGTTGAGTAGGCATGGCGCGCCAGCGACTCTTCAAGGGTCTGCTTGCGGGCCTGCATGCCGGAAAACTCGCGGCGAAGGTTTTCCAGGTCCCGCCTCTCCGCCGCTTCCGCCTTCTGCGCCTGGTCGAGTGCCGCAGCCGTTTGCGAAACCGATTCGGCAAGCTGCGCCAGCTCATTCTGGAAGCGTGCATTTTCCTGCGACAGCATTTCAAGTTCGGTCGAACTCTGCACGCGTTCGGCTTCAACGCCGGCGCGCTCCTCGCTGATCCTCGCTGCCTGCCGCTCGAGGGCGAGGCCCATTTCCTCCGCCTGCACAAGCTGATTGCGAAGGTTGGACGCCCGGCTGAGGCAGGCCAGCAGCGCCTGGCGAGACTGCTCGACGGCGCGTTCGGCCTCGCGGATGCGCTGGCCGAGTTCTTCCTGCTTTGCCTGCAGCCGCGCCCCGTCCTCTTCGGCAGACGCCTGTTCATGCAGCAGCGCCTCATGCTCCTGCGCCCGCAACTCGGCTTCCCGCTCCAGTGACTCCATGCGCGAGCGGACTTGTCCGCTCTCCTGTTTCGCGTCGGCGCTCCGCGAATCGAGCGCTGCAATCTGCTGGCGGATCTGCTCGAGCCGCGACTGCAAGCGTTGGCGTTCGAGTTCATTCTCGGAAAGCGTCTCGCGGATGGAAATCAGCCTGCCTTCCAGCTCTTCACAGCGAGCCGTGGTGCTCCGCTGTTCGTTCGTCAGCAGCTCAAGCCCCCTGCTCTCTTCCGCCGAGAGCTGCTGGAGCGTTTCAGAATCTTTGCGAAGCTGCTGGCACTGCGATTCAAGAATTCGCAACCGGGAGGCCAGAGTGATTTTCTGGCGGCCCATCATCTCGTCGTGCAGTTCCCGAAAGCGGCGAGCCTTCGACGCCTGGCGCTTCAGCGAGCTGACCTGCTTGATGACTTCTTCCAGAATGTCTGTGATGCGCGACAGGTTTCCGCGCGAGGATTCCAGTTTCAGCTCCGCCGCGCGCTTGCGGGCCTTGAATTTGGAAATGCCGGCGGCTTCTTCCAGGATCAGGCGGCGGTCCGACGGCTTGGAACTCAGAATCTGGCCGATGCGCCCCTGCTCGATGATGGCGTAGGACTCCGGGCCCAGGCCTGTGCCCATGAAGAGGTCCTGAATGTCGCGCAGGCGGCTGGCGCGGCCGTTGATGAGGTATTCGCTTTCGCCGTAGCGGAACAGCCGCCGGGTGACGGTGATGTGACCGGAGCCGTCCTTCAGGTAGCCTCTGTACACGGCGCGTTTGCCCGCTGCGCTCCGTTCGATTTCAGATGCTTCGCCTTTCGGGTTATCAGTGGAATCTGCGGAACGTACGGACTGTATTAAATCTGTGGAATCTGCGTAATCTGCGGATTGGGCCTTGACCGGTTCTGAGTCCTCCGCAGGTTCTTCACTGCTATCGTATTCGGGATCCGCAAGCGTCAGGCTCACTTCCGCCATGCCCGTCGGAGGCCGGCTGCCCGTTCCGTTGAAAATGACGTCTGTCATGCGCTCGCCCCGCAGCAGTCGCGCGCTCTGCTCGCCCAGCACCCAGTTCATGGCGTCTGACAGATTCGACTTGCCACACCCGTTCGGCCCCACGATGCTGACCGTTCCGTCCTGAAATTCCAAGCGTGTCCGGTCTGCAAACGACTTGAAGCCGAGCAGCTCCAATCTCTTTAATTTCAGCAAGGTAGTTGCCTCCAATCAAAACCGGAATTGTCTACACCAAGCGCCCCGCAGATGCACCTCAGGCACACGTCTTCTCCTGAAGTTTCGAAGGAAGCGCGCCACCCACACAGGTAGGTTCTCGCCGATTTTCCTCGACGCCCTTGCCGCTTTTTCTTTAACACGCTCGCCTTACCCGTCATGCCTTTGGCGCGCAACAAAAGGCTATAAGCGAGCTACCCCAAACACTTTGCTCAACCTACCACGATTCGCGAGTGCTGTAAAGTCAAAAAAACCCAATATCGTGGGGCAGAATTTCGCAGGATGCTAGATGTTGTGGTTTGGCTGGTTTCTGCAAACGACCGATGCGCTAGGGTTTCCAGCGCAAGATCGGCTTGCGGGCGGCGGCGGCCTCATCCAGGCGGCTGACACGGGTGGAGTGTGGGGCGTCCAAAACGAATTCCGGGTCCTCCTCAACCTCCTCAGCCACGGCCCGCATGGCTTCGATGAACTCGTCCAATTCTTCCTTGCTGGCGCTTTCCGTGGGTTCAATCATCATGGCACCCGGCACGATCAGCGGAAACGCGGTTGTGTAGGGGTGAAAACCGTAATCGATCAGCCGCTTGGCGATGTCCATGGTGTGAACCCCGCGCATGGCCTGGCGGCGGTCTGAGAGCACGCACTCGTGCATGCAGGGTTCGTTGTAGGGAAGATCGTAAAGGTCCTGCAGCCCCCGCATCACGTAGTTGGCGTTGAGCACGGCATCCTGGGTGGATTGCAGCAAACCTTCGGCTCCGTTGGCGGCCATAAAGGCCAGCGCGCGCACCACCATCCCGAAATTCCCGTAGAACGCGCGGACGCGGCCGATGCTCTTCGGACGGTCATAATTCAGGCTGTAAGTCCCGTCAGGCGACTGGATAACCGTAGGCGAGGGGAGATACGGATCAAGGACCTTCCTCACCGCAACAGGTCCCGAGCCCGGCCCGCCGCCGCCGTGAGGGGTGGTGAAGGTCTTGTGCAGATTCAGGTGCATGACGTCCACGCCAAAGTCGGCAGGACGCGCCACGCCCACCAGCGCATTCATGTTGGCCCCATCCATATAGACCAGGCCGCCCTTGCGGTGGACCAGTTCGCAAATCTCGCGAATACGGACCTCAAAAATGCCCAGCGTGTTCGGATTGGTCAGCATCAGCCCGGCCACTTCTTCCGTCATGGCGCGGTCAATCTCGGCGAGGTCGATACAGCCGTGGGCGTCGGATTTCAGGTTTCTCACCTGGTAGCCGGATGTGGTAACGCTGGCGGGGTTGGTGCCGTGCGCCGAGTCGGGAATCAGGATGTATTTTCGGGGGTTGCCGTGGTCCGCCAGGCAGGCCTGAATCATCAGGATGCCCGCCAGTTCACCCTGCGCGCCCGCCGACGGCTGCAGCGAAACTGCGTCCATGCCTGTTATTTCAGCCAGGCAGCGCTCCGTGTCGTACAGGATTTTCAGGCAACCCTGGGTGAGTTCCGCCGGCGCGTAAGGATGGTCTGTCGCCAGGCCTTCGAGGCGGGCCACCACTTCATTGATGCGCGGATTGTACTTCATGGTGCAGGAGCCCAGCGGATAAAGTCCCGTATCGACGCCATAATTCCAGGTGGACAGGCGCGTGAAGTGCCGGATGACCTCCAGTTCCGACACCTCCGGGAAGCCGGGGATGTCGTTCCGGCAGAGATCATCACCCAGGAGCTCAACCGCCGATGCAGCCTGGACTTCTGGCACGGGAAGATCAACACCGCATTTGCCGGGTGAACTCCGCTCGAAGATCAGGTTCTCGTCCCGTGTGATGTGCGGCCTGGCGTGGCGGGGACGTTCCTTCATGCTTTCTCCTGGCCAACCGTATGCGACACAGCGGAAGGCGCCGCGGCCCTGGCGTGTTTCTGTGCGGAAAATTCCTGGTACACCCTGACCATCCGGTCGAGAGCGGCTTTGTTCACCGTTTCGGTGACGCAAACCAGCAGGTGATTATTCAACTCAGGGTAGAAGCGTTCGAGATTGATGCCGCCCAGAATTTTCTCCTGCCGCAGGTCGCGCAGAAGCACCCCGGCATCGCCTGGCGCCTTGACGACGAATTCATTGAAGAACGGAGAGGCAAATGCGATGGACGCTCCCGGAACCTTAGCCAGCCGGTGGGCGGCATAGTGCGCTTTGCCAAGGTTATGCTCAGCCAGCGCCCGCAATCCCTGCTTGCCCAGCAGGCACAGATAGATGGTTGCGGCCAGAGCGCAAAGCGACTGGTTAGTGCAGATGTTTGAAGTGGCCTTCTCGCGCCGGATGTGCTGCTCGCGAGTGGCCAGGGTCAGCACGAATCCCCGGCGGCCCTGGGAATCCGTGGTCTGGCCCACCAGCCGGCCCGGCATCTGCCGCACAAACTTTTCACGCGTAGCGAGGAAGCCGACGTAAGGCCCTCCAAAGGCGACGGGCACGCCAAACGACTGCGCCTCGCCGCAGACGATGTCCGCTTCCGCCGGAGGATTGACCACCGCCAGCGAGAGCGGCTCATTCACTGTAACCACCAGCAAAGCGCCGCTTCGGTGGACAATCTCCGCGACTTCACTGAAACGTTCGATGACTCCAAGAAAATTCGGCGACTGAATGACGACGACGGCCGTTTCCTCATTCAGCGCCTTCTCGAGCGCAGCGAGATCAACTTGCCCGGAAGCTGCGTATGGGACTTCCGCGACTTCCGTCCCCAGGTGGCGCAGGTAGGTGGCCATCACCTCGCGGTACTCCGGATGCAGGGTGCGTGCCGCAACCACGCGATTGCGGCGGGTCAGCCGGAGGGCCATCAACACCGCTTCAGTTGTCGCTGTGGAGCCGTCATAAAGCGAGGCGTTCGACACTTCCATCCCGGTCAACTGGGTAATCAGCGTCTGAAACTCGAACATCGCCTGCAGCGTGCCCTGCGCAAGCTCGGCCTGGTAAGGCGTGTAAGCGGTAAAGAATTCGCCGCGGGAAAGCAGCGCGTCAACCGCCGCGGGCCGGAAGTGCGAATAAGCGCCAGCGCCCAGCAGCGACGCATGTTCGCGTGTGCTCCGGCTGGCAGCCTGCTTAAAGAATTCCAGAATTTCCTGTTCTGAAAGCGGGCCGGGCAGATCCAGACGGCCTTGAAGCCGGACCTGTTCAGGAATTTGAGAAAAGAGCTCTTCGATGGACCCGTGGCCAAGCGTCCGCAGCATCTCGGCACGGTCGCGCGGGGAGTTCGGGAGATAGCGCATTATTGCGACCCACCCTCCCGGATGTACTTCTCATATTGTTCCGACGACATCAGTTTTCCCAGCTCCTGAGCGTCCGACAGATGGACGCGGATCAGCCACGCCGCCGCGTGCGGGTCGGAATTCAGCAGCTCCGGATGCTCCTGGAGCTTGTCGTTGACGGCCGTCACTTCTCCGCTGACGGGAGAATAAATCTCTGAAACGGCTTTCACCGACTCCACCGTTCCAAAGATTTCAGCAGCCGTCACTGTGTCGCCTGACTTGGGAAGCTCAACATAGACAATGTCGCCCAGTTCCTTCTGTGCATGGTCGGTTATTCCGATCGTCCCGGTTTCGCCATCCACTCGAATCCACTCATGGTCTTTGGTGTATTGAAATTCTTCAGGGTACATGAGACCCGCGCTCCCTTATGATTAGCTTCGGGGCTGGTATTATTTTACCCCGTCTTCCCATCCTACTTTGGCCGTCTGTAAAAAGGTAGTATCACTTGCCTTGCCCGCGCCTGCCGCTGCCGGATTTCGATGGTGATCTCGTAGCCGGGCTGGGCTGCCTCCGGCGGCACATAGGCAAGGCCAATGTTTTTCTTCAGGAACGGCGCTGGTGAACCGCTGGTCACGAGGCCTGCCTTTTCGCCATCAATCCACACCGGGTAGCCGTCGCGGGCGATTCCGGGTTCGGCCATCTCAAAGCCCACCAGCCTTTTGCGCACGCCTTCCTGGCGCTGCTTCAGCAGTTCATCCCGGCCGAGAAATTCCCCCTTTTCGAGCTTGCAAATCCATCCGAGGTTGGCTTCCAGCAACGTGGTGTCTTCATCCAGTTCGTGGCCGTAAAGCGCGTACCCGGCCTCCAGCCGCAGCGTGTTGCGGGCGCCCAGGCCGGCCGGCTGCAGGCCGTCATCTTTTCCCGCTTCCAGCAGGGCATTCCACACGTGCACGGAATGCTCGGGTGAAAAATAAAACTCAAAGCCGTCTTCGCCGGTATATCCGGTCCTTGCCAGGATGCCTTCCACTCCGCAGCATTCAGCGGGCGAAAACCAGTAGGTACGGATGGGAGCAAGATCAAGTCCGGTCACCTTGCTCAAGATCGCCGCAGCCCGCGGGCCCTGCACGGCAAGCTGCGAATAGCGTGATGAAACGTTTTCCAGTTCCGCTCCCGCGGAGTTGTGCTCCACAAGCCACTTGAAATCTTTATCGGTATTGGCCGCGTTGACGCAGATAAAGTAATCGTTTTCACCCGTCCGGTGGACCACGCAATCGTCAATAGCACAGCCATTGGGTAACATGAGGGCGCTGTACTGTGCCTGGCGGTCGCTCAGGCGCGCCACGTCATTGCAGGTGATCGACTGGAGGAAGGCGAGCGCCTTGGGGCCGCGCACGGTGATCTCGCCCATGTGGCTGACGTCAAACAGGCCGGCCCGCGTCCGCACGGCCAGGTGCTCCTGGGCAATGCCCGAGTACTCGATGGGCATTTCCCAGCCGCCGAATTCCGTCATCCGCGCGCCCGCTGCCTTGTGGACAGAATAGAGCGCCGTCCGCTTTGGCCCGGACTCCGCCGGCGTCGCCAAATCCAATCCTCCCTGACCAAATGCTTGAATGATACTGAAAGATGGAAGTTATCACGCCCGCACGAAACGGGTCAAGAAATTGCGCCGCAACTGCAGTATGAAGTGTGAAGGATGAAGGATGAAGGATGAAAAAACCTCGGCCGGTCCTGTTTCATACTTCAGACTTCACACTCCATCCTTTGTGCGTTTCTATCCATCTTTGAGGGCATTTGAAATACAAGTTGCGAACGTCTTCCATTGACAAGCGCCACAAGCCGTCCTATACTCCTAATCATCTTAGGAGTGAAGCATGGACAAGCAGGCGCAGATTCTTCCCGGTACGCTCGACCTTCTCATCCTCAAGGCGGTCTCGCTCGGGCGCCTGCACGGGTACGGCATCCTGTTGCGCATCGGACAGATTTCCAGGGGAGCTCTGTCCATCGAACAGGGAGCGCTCTACCCGGCGCTGTTCCGGCTGGTCCGCCAGGGATTGCTGAAAACCGAGTGGGGGATTTCAGAAAACAAGCACAAGGCCAAGTACTACGAGCTCACACCGGCCGGCCGTAAACGGCTGCGCGAGGAAACCGAGGGCTGGAACCGGCTGGTAGCCGCCATCGGCGCGGCGCTGAAGACGGAAACAGGCGAGTTGTAGTGGTAGGTCGTAGCGCAGACCGCCGGCGTTGCGGTCTGCGGATTTCGGATAGAGAAAGAACCGCGGACCTCAAAATCGGAGGTTCGCGCTACCCCTGAACTCCTAACCTGTAGCGTTAAGTGGAGGAGATCATGAGATTGTGGTCGTGGCTTCGAACCGTCACGGGGTTTGTATTCCGCCGTTCCCGCATCGAGCGCGAAATGGACGAAGAGCTCCGCTCGCACCTCGAACTCCGGGCTGAGGACCTCGAGCAACAGGGCCTTTCCGAGCGAGAGGCGGAGCGCCAGGCCCGCGTCGAATTCGGCGGCTATCAGCGTTACAAGGAAGAATGCCGCGAAGCCCTGGGCACGCGCCTGCTGCAGGAACTCTGTCAGGATATTCGCTACGGCCTCCGCCAGCTTCGTCGCAACCCTGGTTTTACCATCGTCGCCGTTCTTACCCTCGCCCTTGGCATCGGCGCAAACACGGCGATCTTCAGCGTGGTTTATGCCGCTTTGATTCGGCCACTCCCCTACAGCGAACCAGGCAGACTGGTTTCGATCACCGAGCAGTGGCCGCACCTCGGCGTTTCCGGCCTGTCGTTCATCCCCAGCCCCGAGTACGTGGACTTTCGTGATCGCAATCGTGCTTTTGAGGGGCTGGCCGGATACGGCGGAGGCGTCACTCTCAACCTGACGGGAATCGATGAACCGGAACACATCGAAGGTGTGCGGGTTACAGCGACCTTCTTTCCACTTGTCGGTGTGCAGCCATTCTTGGGTCGCGCCTTTTTGCCCGACGAAGACCGTTCCGGTGGTCCGCGCGTCGTGGTATTGAGCAACGGGCTTTGGCAGCGGCACTTCGGATCGGATACCCGCATCATTGGGAGGTCCATCACGCTCGGGGATGCGAAATGGACCGTGATTGGAGTCATGCCGCCGAGCTTCCGGTTTCCCGACCAACGCAAGGCTGACGTCCTGATGCCGATTGATCTGCTCAATTCATCAAGCTGGTATGCCGCAAAGGACGACCTGAGAATGATCCACGTTCTGGGACGGCTCCGCCCACACGTCACGGTGGCACAGGCCGCTTCCGACCTGAATCGAATCCTGCGTGAGAGCGCTTCGAACGTGCCACCAATTTACGCGCGTATGCGCGAAGGCATGAAACTGTCAGTGACACCTTTATACGATAAGTTGCTAGGACGCATGCAGACGGCTCTCTGGACGCTGTTCGGGGCGGTCGTTTTCGTTCTCCTGATCGCGTGCGTCAATGTGGCCAATCTTCAATTGGCTCGTGCCGCGTCGCGACAGCGGGAAGTGGCCGTTCGTGCCGCACTGGGAGCCGGGCGGAAACGAGTTGCCAGGCAGTTGATGACCGAGAGTGTCCTGCTGGCCAGTCTGGGTGGTGCCGCCGGAGTGCTGTTAGCCTTCGCGGGTGTTCACTCTCTGCGTGCCCTCGGGCCACATGATATCCGTGGGCTCGAAAGCGCCGGAATCCAGGGCCCGGCTCTCGTCTTTGCTTTGCTGATAGCTCTGCTCACAGGCGTCCTGTTTGGTCTCGCACCTGTTGTCGCTGCGTCAGAGATTGATTTGAGTGAGGCGCTAAAGGAGAGCGCACCCGCGGCGCACGCAGGTCATGGGAGACGATTGCGCGCTGTGCTAGTGATGGTGGAAATGGCTTTGGCCTTGGCGCTTATGACTGGCTCGGGATTGCTGATGCGAAGTTTGATGCTCCTTACGGATGTCGATCTTGGCTTTAGTCCCGGCCAGCTCCTGACGCTGAGGATTCCTTTGCCAGAGAACAGGTATTCGAAGCCCGCGGCGCAGGCGGCCTTCTTCAGCCAGGTTCTGGATCGGGTCAAGGCCCTACCAGGAGTCGCCTCCGTTGCTGCCGGGGGTGGTCTCCCGATGATGGGCTATGGCGGCCTGGCCGGCCTCGTACTGGGCGGGCACCCCGAGCCACCGCCCGGAATGGCTCCCGATACTCCTTACACGGTAGTGAGCCCGGGCTATTTTAGGACTCTCGGTATTACGCTCGTCGCGGGCCGCGAGTTCAGCGAGTCAGATCGTGAGGGCGCGCCGGAGGTCGCAATCGTCAATCAGACCTTGGCTCGACGCTACTTCCCGAACCAGAACCGGCTGGGGAGAACCATCAAGATACGCGGGCAATGGCGGACGATTGTCGGCGTCATTCACGACGTGAAACAGGAGTCCCTTGACCAGAACGCCGCTCCCCAACTTTTTGCTCCATTCTTGCAAAGCCCGGACTCGGAGATGGTTCTTGCCATCCGCACCACACTCTCACGGCCCTTAAGTCTCGCCGCTGCGGTTCGCAGGCAGGTGCAGCTCATTGATAAGGATCAGCCGGTCTACGATGTTGCGACGATGGAAACCCGGCTGTCGGACTGGCTGGCGCCCCACCGATTCAGTGCGTTCCTGGTCGGATTGTTTGCCGCGCTCGCATTGGTCCTGGCGGCGGTGGGCGTCTACGGCTTGATGTCCTACTCGGTCGCCGAGCGCACCCGCGAGTTCGGTATCCGTCTGGCGCTCGGAGCGCGGCCTCAAGAAGTTTTGAGTGGCGTAGTTGGGCAAGGGCTAAAACTGGCGCTGATTGGCGTGGCGATCGGCATCGCAGGCGCTCTGGCGCTCACACGGTTCCTGGCCAGCCTGCTTTTTGGCGTGAAGCCCACTGACCCGCTTACGTTTATCGCCGTTTCGCTCATCCTGATTGCCGTCGCGCTCGCGGCCTGCTACATCCCCGCCTGCCGTGCCGCGAAAGTTGATCCGATGGTAGCGTTGAGGTATGAATAAGGCAGTGGCTAGTGGTTAGTGGTTAGTGAGTGGAAGGAAACGCTGTAGCGGCGCGTTTATCGCGCCATTTGCGAATTGTGATTTGCGATTGGTGATTGAAAAGGCGCAATTACAAATTACGAGTTATGAATGCCCCTGTGGTTCTGGGCTTTGCGTCCCGAATTCACTGTCACGAACCTTGGAAACTCCCGCACAGAACTCATCTTTCATAATTCAGCATTCATAATTTTCCTCGAAAACATCCTCGAATTCTCGCGTTGCCGCGTCGTCACCTTAATTGCCGCTGGTTTGGGCCGTGTGGTAAGGTTACAGGTTGGCTGTGCAGGGGCCTCGCGGGCCGTGGGGCCAGGTTCTGCAATGCCTTCTGAATCCAGCTTATGGCCAGGAAAACCGAGGAACAGGCAGAGAAAGCGCCGAGGGAGGCCGGCAAGCCTTCCGGCACACCGCCCTCGACCGGCAGCCTGTTCGGCCTGTGCTTTGCTGCGTGGCTGGTCCCCGGTCTTGGACATTTCCTTCAGGGCCGCAAATGGCGGGCCCTGGTGTTGTTTCTGGCCATTGTGGGAATGTTTGCTTTCGGTCTGGCGATGCAGGGGCAGTTTTTTGCCACCGGCTCCGGTTCATATCTGCACACGCTGGGCTACTTTGCGGAGCTTTCCACCGGACTACCCATGCCGGCGGCCACCTTCTTCGGCTATGGAGGCGGCGACACTTTTTTTGTCTGCTCGGATTATGGTACGGCGTTTTTGATCTCCGCCGGCATGCTGAACATTCTGACGATCCTTGACACGTACGACATCGCGGTGGGAAGAAAGGCTTAGCAGGTTTCCGAAAGATCCGGCGTAGCGGCGGGTTCATCCTGCCATAAGGCCCATGCTTTCAACGTGAGTTGGCGGCGTAAAGCCGCCGCTACAGTCTTTTTCAGCGTCCTGTTGAAGCTGGCAGCCGGCGATGATTGCCCGGCAAGGTGAGAAAAATGGTCCTCTCTCATTTTGAAGCTCTGGTGCTGTTTTCCTTCCTGGTCTCCGTGGTGTTTGCGATTCTCAGCAAGCAGACACTGCGGGAGCAGGTGATTTACGGCGCCAAGGTTTTTGTTGCCTTTGTCGGCATCGCCTTGCTGCTCGGCTGGATCATGCTTCCCTTTGCATGAGTCCGTCTTCGTATTCTCTTCTAAATCCTATTCACAATGCCGCGATTGCTTCATCTTTTGGAAACCAGGTCGCCGTAGGCAGGTAGCAGCTTGTACTTGTGCTCCCAGGTGGTGTACATGATGCCGACGGCGCCGGGCGTGCGGTCGAGCGACTCCAGCCAGCCCTTTGGATTGTCAAGGTTGTCGGCGTCATAGTAAGCCCCGGCAAGCGTGTGATATCCCAGTTTGGAAAAGAACGGCAGGCTCAGGTTGCGTTTTTCGTAGTACCAGCAGGCGATCACCAGGTCCTTCGGCAGATATTTCCATGCGCCTTCAAAGCTGCCGTCGATCAGGTAATACTGCTTGCGGGCGTTGTGGTTCGGATCAAACATGTCGGACCACACAAAAACCTGCGCGCCGGGATTGGCGGCGTGAATCATCTCCGCCTGCCTTTTGACGCAATCTCCGAGTATTTCCGCCATCGGCAGACGGCGGTCTTTGCATGCCTTGCAGAAGCCGCCGATGCGGACTTCATCCATGCTGAGGAAGTATTTTTTCGGCGCGAGGTATTTTTCGATCAGCGGAATCTGCCTTTTCCAGATTTCGTAGACCTCCGGTTCAGACATGTCGATGGGGACCTGGCCGTGGTAGATCATCAAACTATGGAAGTAATCCACACGCAGGCGGTCACCGGGACGAATGCGGCTGCCCGCAGGCAGGTGAATCGAGGGGCCGACGTGGTCCCATCGGAAGTTGAGTTGAGGATCGGCGATGGGAGCATAATCCGGTCCCTCATCGTACGCCTCGCCCGTCTTCTCATTTCGAACCACCACGGGCGTCCCCGGCCGGCGCAGAACATTGGTGAGGCCGACTTCTTCCATCTCCACGTCATCCACCCAGACGCTGCCGCTTTTGCCGTCCGCGATTCCGACGCGAAAACTCACCCGGTCTGCGTACCAGCTATTGAATGCCCAGTCCAACCGGTTCCAGTCACTGGTTGCCTTCAGGGGATGCTCCAGGTAGGAAAGATTACGACCGTCCGGCGCGATGGCCCAGAAATGGAAGCGCGTTTCCGGCGACACATCCTCGGTTTTGACCCAGCAGCGCATCCGATAGCAGCAGTAAGGAGTGGTGCGGATGTCCTGCGCCAGGTAACTGTCACCTGAGGAGCCGTTAAAATTCGAGAAACGAACGGAAACCTTCCCGGAGTGGAACACCGCCGTGTCGATTGACGCGGAGGCTCCGTGAACGGAAAAGCCCGTGGGAAGATTTCCCTGCCGTTCTTCAAATCCGCCGTTCAAGAGCTTTGCAGGCGAATCGGGAACGAAGCGCGCTTCATGTTCGGCGGCAACGAACAGCGCGCCATGGACCGGCAATCCTGCGGCAAGGTTCCTGTTGTGGGCCAGCACGCCGCTGCCATACCCTACGCTGAAACCCAGCGGTATGATTTCCACTTTCAGGCTGTCGCAGGTTTTCTTCAGGCGTGTGAGCCGCTCGAGGTAGTCCTGAGGCTTCAAATCGAGTTGATCGAACCCTGAAGAGAGCAGCATGCCGTTCAACCCATGGCTGGAGGCTGTGTGCGCGATGCCCTGCACGCGTTCCAGTTCTTCGTCACTCGCGAGGCCGGTTGGAACGTAAACCCACCGATCGGGGTAAATCCTTGGGTCGTCGAAGGCCAGAGCTTCGAGCGAAGCCGTAGCGGCTGCGCCTGCTTGCAAAAATTGTCTTCTGCTAATGGAATGCATCGGAAGATGTCTCCGCCATGGAATGATTTTCGACGCACAACAATACCACACGGCAAATGCTGCGGAGAGATAATCTCACATCGCCTTCGGCCTGCTGCCGGCGGCGTGAATTACCGGCCTGGCGCGCGTTAACAAAGCCCAAACCCACAGGCGCGAGGAGCAGTTTTCCATCTTTCTCTTGATCTCTCCGAGAAATGCGATATTCTGCCCAAGCCCGCTGAAGGCTGAGATTATATGGATAATTCCAACGGAATAGCATCCGGCGCACCGTACAACCCGGTCCCTCCCATTGCCATCAGCAACACCCGGCGCTGGGTGGTGATGTGGCTGCTGTTTGCCGCGTCGATCATCAACTATCTGGATCGCACCACCATTTCGTTTGCTCTGCCGCTGCTATCTCACGATCTCCACCTGGGTCCGGAGTCCAAGGGAGTTCTGCTCTCTGCATTCTTCTGGTCCTACACGCTGATGC
Source organism: Terriglobia bacterium (assembly GCA_035712365.1). Taxonomy (NCBI): domain Bacteria; kingdom Pseudomonadati; phylum Acidobacteriota; class Terriglobia; species Terriglobia bacterium. The sequence continues at coordinate 138,682 of DASTAW010000048.1, read as the reverse complement.
AGATTCCCATCGGGCTTATGGCAGACCGCATGAATCTGTTGTGGGTGTACGCCGGAGCTTTTGCGCTGTGGTCCGTGGCGCAAGGGCTCACGGGGCTGGCCGGCACGCTGACCGTCCTCATCCTGCTTCGCGTGCTGCTGGGATTTGGCGAATCCATCTATCTGCCGGGCGGCACGAAGATTGTCAGCCTGATGTTCGGCCGCCTGGAACGCGGCCTGCCCTCAGGCTTCTTTGATTCCGGCACCCGCTTCGGCCTCGTCCTGGGAGGACTTGCCATTCCCTGGCTGCTGGTCCATTACGGATGGCGAGACGCCTTTGTGCTGATCGGAATCCTGGGCCTCATCTGGCTGGTTCCCTGGTTTTTTGCTTTCCCCGCCTCGCTCGCAAACAGGGCAGAAACCCAAGCGTTAGCTTCCAGCCGGCAAGCACGCCCGCGCTTCAGGCTGGCGCATTTTGACCGCAATCTGCTGGGGGTCTGCCTGGGCTTTTTCTGTTTCGATTATTTCTGGTACCTGATGCTGACGTGGCTCCCGGATTACCTGTACGAGGCGCGACACTTGAGCATCATCAAGGCGGGACTTTTTTCCGCCCTCCCCTACGCCGTCTTTGGTGTTTGCCAGCCGCTGGGAGGCTGGATTTCCGACCGCCTGATCAGCCGCGGCTGGGACCCGACCCGGACGCGCAAAGGTATCATCTCTTTTGGCTTCGCGTTTGGCCTGCTGATGATTCCCGCGGCGTTTGCTGACAGCGCCAACGTGGCCGTTGCCTTGATCGTCGGCGCGGGCCTGGTGGGACTCTCGACCGCCAACCTTCTGGTGATGGTGCAACTCTGCGCGCCGTCAGAAGAAATCGGGGTCTGGACCGGCTTCCTGAATTTTGCGGGAAACATCGGAGGCATTACGGCGCCGCTGATTACGGGTTTCTTGATTGCCTGGACCGGCTCGTTTGTCGCCGGTTTTGTGCTGGGGCCGCTGCTGTTGGTGAGCGGCCTGCTCGCCTACTGGTTCGTTGTCGGCAAGCTCGAATCCCCGGCGGACTCGGAGGCCGCCGCGACTGCGGATTCCTGACTCAGGAATTGACGCGCAGGCATCGCCGTGCCGCGGCTGGCTGATCTTCACCCGAAATGATTAAAGGTAAAATAGACCAACATGATTCTTCCGCTCACTCCAGTCCGCCTGAAGCGCCATGCCGCCCGCATTTTCGGAAACAAGGAAGGCGTAGTCTGCGAAAACCTGCGGTTCACGTATCGCCAGTTTGACGAGCGCTGCGACCGGCTCTCAGCCGCGCTGCTCCGGCTGGGGCTTAAGAAAGGCGAGCGCGTTGCCTTCCTGAGTTTCAACTGCCATCGGTTGCTGGAGGGTTACTACGGCGTTCCTCAAGTGGGCGCCATCCTGCTGCCGCTCAACATCCGTCTGGCGCCGGAAGAATTGGCTTATATCTTGAATGATGCCGATCCCGCCTTGCTTTTCTTCGATCCCGAGTTTATCCCGCTCCTTGAAACTCTGCGGCCGCGCATCCCGTCCGTCAGGCACTATGTTGCTCTTCGCAGCAGCCCGCCCGAGTGGGCGCATCCCCAATCCTACGACGAGGTTCTGGAGGAAGCAGAGCCTGCAAGAATCGATTACCGCGAGATTGATGAGAACTCGGTGGCCGAGCTTTTCTACACCAGCGGAACAACGGCCTATCCCAAGGGCGTGATGCTCACGCACCGCAACCTCTATCTTCACGCGTTTTACAAGCTGCAGGCGGATACGGAAACTGACAACGAGGTTGGAATCTACACGGTCCCGCTATTTCACGTGAACAGTTGGGGAACGCCGCACTCCCTGACGCTGCTGGGCGGAAAGCATGTGATCATCAGAAAGTACGATCCTCTCACCGTGCTCGAGCTGATCCAGACCGAGCGCGTGTCACAGATTCAGATGGTGCCCACCATGGTTACTGCGATGCTAAACCACCCCGATTTTTCTCGCTATGATGTTTCCAGTGTCAAGGTGATGTTTGTCGGCGGGGCGCCTTGCAACACGAGGCTGATTCGCGAGATTGAAGAAAAATTGCCCGGCTGTGTGGCGAAGGGCGGTTACGGCTTGACGGAAACTTCCCCGGTTATTTCCATTGCCAGCATCAAAGACCACTTGGCGGGCGAGTCGCGCGAAGTTCTCGACCGCCGCAAGGCGACCGCGGGCTGGGCGTTGGCGGGCGCCGAAATTCGCGTGGTGGATCTGCGTGGCAATGATGTGAAGCCCGACAGCGGCGAAGTGGGCGAGGTGATTGTGCGCAGCGACGTGGTGATGGCCGGCTATTGGAAGCAGCCGGAAGCTACCGCGTATGCCATCCAGGACGATTGGTTCCACACCGGCGACCTGGCCACCATCGACGAAGAAGGTTATGTCCTGATCGTCGATCGCGCGAAGGACATGATCTTGAGCGGAGGCGAAAATATCGCCTCGGCGGAGATTGAGCGCGTCCTGGGCGGTCATCCGGCAGTGCTGGAATGCGCGGTGATTGCCGTCCCGGATGATAAGTGGGGCGAAGTCCCGAAGGCGCTTGTGGTGCTCAGGGCGGGGCAGAGCGCCACCGGGTGCGAAATCCTTGACCATTGTCGCTGCCACCTGGCCGGATTCAAAGTTCCCAAATCATTGGAATTCCTCGAGAGTCTACCCAAAGGCGGCACCGGCAAGATCCTGAAAAAGGTGCTGCGGGAGCCTTACTGGGCGGGGCGCGAGCGCCGCGTGCAATGACCCGCCGGTCTTCAGGCGCTACACTGAGGCATGATCCATTTCGAAATCAAACGGGACGAGCCGCTCAAGCCCTTCACCACTTTCAAAGTGGGAGGTCCCGCCGTTTTTTTTGCCGGCGCCGCCACGAGGGAAGATTTTCTTGCAGCGCTCGAGTTTGCTCACGATGAACGCCTGCGCGTCTTTGTGCTCGGAGGGGGAAGCAACATCCTGGTGAGCGACAACGGTTTCGACGGGCTGGTGATTCATCCTGTCGAGCGCGGCATCGCAATTGAGCCGGCGGAAAATCAGAAGGTCATGCTGCGGGTTGAAGCGGCTGAAACCTGGGATGACGTGGTCGGCCGCGCGGTGGCGGAAGGGTTTTATGGCATTGAAAACCTTTCGCACATTCCCGGGCAGAGCGGCGCCGCCATCGTGCAGAACATCGGGGCTTACGGACAGCAGATCAGCGAGGTCTTCGCCAGCGCGACCGTCATGGAGGCTCGCTCCGGCAGCGTGATGAGACTGAGCGCCGCCGATTGCGGATTCGGCTACCGGAAAAGTATTTTCAACTCCAGCGCGAAAAACGAATTTATCATCCTGCAGCTCGAACTGGCGCTCAACCGGCATGGCACACCAGATCTTCGCTACCCCGACGTGCGCAATTTCTTCAACGATCGCGGAATCGAGGATCCTTCCATCCAGCAGGTCCGTGAGGCCGTCATCCAGATCCGCGATCGCAAATTCCCTTTCCCGCGTGAAGAGAAAGGCGGCAATGCCGGATCTTTTTTCAAGAATCTCGTGCTGCACGAAGCTGAGTTTAAGGTTCTGCGGGACAGCATCCGGCGCAACTTCTCCACAGCGGAATCGGAGCGCCTCGAACAAATTCGCAAGCCCTCGGGCGCGGATAGGGCGGTGAAGGTTCCCACCGCATTCCTGATTGAAATCTGCGGGCTGAAAGGGCATCGCGAGGGTGGCGCGCGTGTGAATGAAGCCCAGCCACTGGTTTTGCTCAACGACGGCGGCGCAACCGCCCACGATGTGATGACGCTCGCCGGCCTTGTGAGGCGGACCGTTTACGCGCGCACGGGCATGACCATCGAGCTCGAGCCGGAACTGGTAGGTTTCAGACGGGAAGAAGTGGAAAAATATCTTGCGCTCAAATAAGCCCGTCCTTGCTCAAATTCTGGCCGAGTTTCTTTCCTGGTTTTTCAATCCCCGTATCCGGCGCCGTAACTTTTCTGTCGCAGGGACCTTCCGCTGGCCAATATCTACAGAATGCAACTGATGGCCGGCTGCGGGCATCTCACCGCTGAATGCTGCTGTAAATCCCCAGCGTGTTTGTCAGGTGAGCTGGAAGCCTGTTAGGCTGAAGTCGCCAGCAGTCAGGCCGGACCGGAGCAGATGCCAATCGCGCTTACAGACTCGGCCGCCCCCGCAACCTCGCCTGGAAGCGCCACGGGCCGCCGCGAAATCGTTTTGCGCTTCGTCGCCATCAGCGCACTGGCCGGCCTTCTACTGGGGACCTTTGAAGCCGCCCTCCTCAGAAGCTCGCCGGGCATCAGGTTCCTGTTGGTTCCCGACATAGGGTTCGTGGAATGGTTTCTGGCGCCGCTTATTGACATGTCCTGGTTCGCGCTCTGGGGCCTGGGCCTGGGGTCCCTCGCGGCACGCCGTCCCGGAAAACACCGAATCGCCTTGCTTGTGGCAGCCGATGTCGCGGCCGTCGCGGCATTTGTGGCGCTGCGGATTCGCTGGCTTCACACCCGGATCGTCATAACGGAATTCACCTTCCGCAGCGACGTCCTGGTTCCGCTTGCTGCTTTCGCCGCTGGCTTCGCAGTGGTGGCAGGGGGCGCTTATCTGTTGTGGGGACCCGTCTCACGTATTGCCGGCCGGGTCCGCTTCCCAGTGGTGCGTTTGCTGTCATGGGGGCTTGTAGCGGCTGCTGTCGTTGCCCTCTGTGGCCTCGGATATTTTTTCTGGCGGTCGTTCCCATCGGCAGTCCCGGCACAGAGCAGCGACGGACCTTCCGCCCGGCGGGGGAGCCCGAACGTTGTCTTCATTGTCCTCGATACGGTGCGGGCGGACCATCTTTCGTCCTACGGCTATTTGCGCCCCACCACGCCGAACCTGGACCGGCTGGCCCGTCGCGGCGTTTTGTTTGAGAACGCCATTTCACCGAGCTCATGGACCCTGGCCTCGCACGCCTCCATGTTCACCGGCCTACTGCCCCATCAGAACGGGGCCGACTGGTGGCTGCCGCTGCCGCCGGGGCCGCGCACGCTTGCCGAGGCCCTGCGGTTGAACGGCTACCGGACGGCCGGGTTCGCAGCTAATTTTGACTATTGCCAGAGAGGCTGGGGTATCGGTCGCGGCTTTGACATCTACCGCGACGACAGCGAGTCATTGCAGCGCAATCTGGCCGGCACGCTGCTGGGAACGGCGCTCATCCAGCCTGCTTACCAGACCCTTTTCCGGTTTGACTATCTCGAGCGCCAGAACGCGCGTGAAACCAACCAGGAGGCTTTGCGCTGGCTTCGGCGCCCCCCCGCGAATCCCTATTTTCTTTTTATCAACTATTTTGACGTCCACGTGCCCTACCTGACCAGCCCGCCTTATGACCATCGCTTCGGCAGGATTTCAGACAAGCTCGTCCACAAGCTGTTTGATGCCCTGCAAGGCCCCGACCCGCCCCGCGGAATCACGTCGGACGAGCAGGCTGCGCTGATCGCAGGCTATGACAACTGCCTGGCCTTTCTCGACGCGCAAGTTGGGCGCCTGCTCGATTTTATCGACAACACTCCCCAGGGCCGGAACACCATCGTCATCGTTACTTCCGATCATGGCGAAGAATTCGGCGAACAGGGCTTTTACAGCCACGGCTACAATCTGTACCGCGAGGCGCTGCACGTGCCGCTCATTATTGCCGGGCCCGGCATCCCCAAAGACGTGCGGATCAGCCAACTGGTCCGCACCCGTGACCTTTTCTCCACCGTGCTCGATCTGGCCGGGGGCGGCAAGACGCGCTTCAATCGGGACAGCCTGGGGCGATTCTGGGACCCGAAATTCGCGCCGACGCCGTTTGACAACTTCGCCATCTCGGAGCTAGTGCCTATCTTCAATGAAGGCGGAAAGCAGGCCATGATCAGCCTCACCACGCCCGAATGGCAATATATTTACCAATCGAACGGCCGCCAGGAGCTTTACCGCTGGACGGCCGATCCGCTCGACCAGATTAATCTCGCCCAGTTCGACGACTCGCAGGACACCCTGGCGGGCCTTCGCAGCCGGCTGATCCAGGTGTTGGCAGCCTCATCCCAGCCCTGGCGCGATCAGGACTACCTTTTTGCCCATAGCGCCAACGGACGCGCGTTTATGAGTGAATTGATGGCCGCCCGCAAACCCGCCGGCGCCCAGCTCGCGAGCAAATCCCGGTTTATCGGAGCGGCGCAGGCCCTCGATGCTTCCGAGGAAATTCCGCCTTCTGACAAGCCTGCCAGGCCCGACCAGGAATCGCTGAAGAGCCTGCCTTACCATTAGATGTGCTTGCAGCCCCGGGTGCCGCACACGTCGCGATGGTTTGCGATGTGTGCGGCGCGTGTTCGTCCAGCGGCTACTTTGACCAGACCGCCAGGATATTTCCCGAGCCGTCCGCGAAATGAAATCGTCGCCCGCCTGGGAATTCAAACGCCGGTACAACGATGGTGCCGCCCGCGGCCTCGATGGCGTCTTGGGTAGCCTTCAGATTCTCTGAGTAGAGGACGATGAGCGGGTCAAAATGGGCCAACTCTTCCTGCCGGGAGCATTTTCTGAAACCGCCGTCGATCCCGGCCAGTGCCCCACTGAAGCTGACATAGTCTGGTCCCCAGTCCTGAAAACTCCATCCAAAAACCTTCTCGTAAAACCGTTTCGTCCGTTCGAGATCATTCGAGGCGAACTCAATATAATTGATCTTATGGTGGTTTCCCGGATTGCTCATTGCTTCTCTCCTTTGCCTTATGCTCAATGGAATAGGGGAAAGTGTGCTGCGGATCGACGGCGCACGCACACCTTTCCCGGTGTGCTCTTGATGCGCCTCCATCCACATTCCCTCAAGAGCTGGAGAGTGCAGGTAGAGTCCGTTGGGTGACCTTGATCGCGGACTGCCGAGGTACGAGTACAACGATATCTCGTTGGACGGCGGCGGTCAACCAGGCATTGCCGACCGCGCTCCCGCTCAGACGGCCGGCCTCAGCTCCGCGTTCATCAACTTAGGAAATCGGAGCCAGGCCTTACTCCTTCGGAGGCCGGAGCGATCATCGGGAAAGTCTACGTCATTGACCCGCCGCTCCTGACTTCTGGCTCCTGACTCCTGACTCCTGACTTCCAACCTCTCCCGTCGAATTTGCTTGACAAACACTGGCCTAGCATGGTAGTCTCCTTTCAGTGCCTGCGCCTGTCGAGTTTTCCGGGACCAAAAACAACGAAATGGGACAGAAAAACACGTTTTTTGAAAAACAAACCGGAGAGGTTGTTGAAAAAAAAGAGAAATTGCCAAAAAACAAACCGGAACGAACCGGAAAACAAAGCGGAGAAGTTGTTGAAAACACGTAGCTGTGGAAAAAACGAACCGGAACGAACCTAAAAACAAAGCTACCGATCTTGTTGAAAACATTAGAAAGCCGAAAAATCAAACCTAAAACGAACCGGAGCTTCTCAAGAGGGCTAGGCGATCGTCAAAAATCAGCCCAAACGCTCTCCCGGAACGCCGTCGCCATGCGTAAGCCCATTTTTTAACGAGCGATCAAGGTGACGACCCCCAGCAAGCCGGAGGGCACGGGCTGAAGGTTCTCCATGTCTTGCGGGTCAAAACGTTTGCCGTAGCGTAGGTTGAGGAGGCGGTAGTCAGGCTGCGATCTGCCCGCCATGGAATTGATGGCAAGGTTCCCGACAACCACCCGGAACGCGTTCGCTCCTGTATGCAGCCATTCCGTGATTTCCAGCTCGTACGGCGGGCGCCAAACCGAACCGGCCCGCTGCCCGTTCACATACACGACGGCTGCCTCGCGCACGGGACTCTCAATCCAGGCCTGCGTGCCATTCTGTCGATGATGCGGTTCGATGGGAACGCCCTTGCCGAAATTCAGGTAAACCTTCGCCCCGGAGTTGAGCATGGATTCCGGCACCGATACGGCCTTTTCATAAACGCCCTGGCCGGAGAAAAAGCGAAGGCCGGCCAGTTCCGTCCAGGGGCGCAGACGGTCCATTTGAATGGATTTGCCCGTGCCGGTGAAAGTGACTTTCCAGCCGCGGCTTAAATCGACGGAAGCCGGCACTGACCTTCGCCTGGCGCGGGCCGGGGCTGGGGCAGAAGCGCTCGGCGAACTGGAGAACATCAGCACAGCGGATTCATAGGGTTCAAAGTGAAGCGTCACTGCGGTGCGCCCATCATCTGTACACTTCCATCGCACGGCGGATTTCGTGGCTGTAAACGGATCCCATCGCTCCGGCGAAAGCTGCTTCACCCGGAAGGTGGCCTCAACATCGTGCGCCTTGTTGCCCGTGTTTGCCAGAAAGTAGAGGTGGCCCTCATCGAGCTTGCGATGAATAAAGCCGATTTCAGGCGCTTCGGCATTCAATTCGACGTCGGGAGTCAGCTTGCTGGTAAGCGCCGCACCCAAGGCTGCTTCATTTTGAACCAAGAGGCCGCGCGCGTTTTGCCCCTCGAAGAGTTCACGGGAAAGCGCTCGGACTTTCGGGCTGTCGCGCCTGCCTTCCAGGAGGCCGGGGGCAAGTTGGGGAATCACGCGGGCAGCGATGACCACTCCGCCGTGAAGCGCGTATTCCCGGACCTTCTGGCAGGCGGCCAGCGGAATTCGCTCAACACCGGGCAGAACCAGAGCGGCGTAGGGGATGCCAACAAGGTCGATGGCTTCATCGTCGATGAAATCGAAATTGAAACCGGCATCCAGAATGTGGCCGAGTATGTTCTTCCCCAACAGCATGGCCAGCACGCCGTTAACCGAGGGATTGCTGTTGGCGGTGAACTGCGCCCAGGCATCGCTGTTGGAAAGATATAGTGCAACGTCGTTGGCCGGTTTGCCCTGGCGAAGCAGGAAGCACATCCGTTGGAGGTAAAGCGCCAGGTCGGCCATCACGGGCCACCAGGGGTTGTGATCATTCAAGGCGCCAGCCGCGTAGAAACGCCAGCCGGGCTCGCCGGCCTCCGGCGGCGAGTAAGGCCAGCCGTGGCCGACAATCTGGTTGATTCCCTGAAGGAAGTCGCAATCGGCTTCAGCCTTCAAGTCCAGCGGCGTTGCGCGGAAAGCCGGAGAGTGGATCCATGTCCATGTTTCCGCCGAAGCGACCGGCTTGCCGTAGAGGTGGCAGGCAGAGGATGCCCAGCGCGCCGGGCTGAATCCTCTCCAGTCTGGACTTTCGCCCTCCGGGAGGTCCACGAGGCGATTGCTGGACAGGGTCACCGGCGGCTCGCCGTAGGCCTGGCAGCGAAGCCTGGTGCCGTTTCGGTCCGCCCACTCCCGCAGCGGCGCCAGGTAATGGTCATTGGCAAGCTCCGTGAGCGTGCGGCCCCAGTCGCAGCGAATAGCCAACGTCGTCTCTCCAGCATCGCCCACCAGCGCCAGGAGGTGCGGTTTGAGATCATAGCCGCGGCGGCGGTGAAATTCGGCCAGCAGGTCCGGAGTCCAGTTGGATCCGTAGACTTCAAGACTGTCGCTGAACACTGCGTAAGGGGGCTTTCCGCTGAAGGCCTGCATCAGGCGATCGCCTGTTGAGCGCAGATAAGCACCGATTGCCGCGGCGTCGTAGTGATCGATCACAAAGCCTTCAGCTCCCACGGCAGGGCGCTTCACCTGCATGCCTGTGCGGCTGGAAATGAAGAACAACACCGCGCGGAATTGCCGCCGGTCCGGCACCATGACTCTGACGCCGCTGAGGTCGTCCAGTTGCTGAGCACTCGATTTGGGAAAGCGCAAATGATCGCCAGGCATGGCCCACGCGGCTATCAGGGACTCGCCTGCTTCAAGACTGGGCGCTGCCACAGAATTGTCGGTGCCCGGAATCGGAACAGCCACCACCCGCAGCATGCCAGCGGCCTGCGTGATCGGAACGAGGCTCCCTCCGTAAGGCCAGCCGCTCGAAAGCGTCAGGTCCAGCCGCATCCCCATTTCCTGGGTCTTCTGGTTGACGAACCGCAATGCATCAAGAAAGCCGTCGGAAAGATAAGCCAGGTTGCGAATCCCGCGAGCGGGATCATCCATCTCCCGAGGGTAGACCGGTTGAATTTCAAACCCGCCGATGCCGGCTTCTTTCATCGCGCGGATTTCGCGTTCCAGTTCCTGGTTGGCCACTGCCGGCCCAAACCACCACCAGCGCATCATGATGCGTGAGTCATCCGGCGGCTTGATGAATGGCGCCCACAGCGACGCGCCGGCGGCTGTCGCTGCCGCGTCCGAAGATCTGGAAAGCCAGGCCAGCATCCGGAGTTCAAGTGGCGCGAGAGAAGTCGTCCGCAAAAATTCTCTTCGTGAATATCGGGGTCTCATCAGCCATGACCCTTGCACGGTGGTCCAAATGGGGATTCGGCAAATGGAAAGATTGGCGAGGTCAAGCGCCGCCGCGATCTCAATCAGGACGAAGCGCAGCAGCGGTCTCGATTGCCCCTCAAGCCGTTTTGCCTTGGGGCACGAGAATACGCCAGCCGTGCCGGCAATTCAAGCTGATCGGTTGGCGCACCGGCATCTCGAAAAACTGTCACTCGTTAGGAAATTCGATGGGTCAGTGGAATTGCGGGTCCAAAACTGGACCGGGAACCTCGGTGGCATGGATTAAGATGAGGGCGGGAGTGGCGGCGCAGGCAGGATTTAACTCTCCGGCCCTCGCGCAGTTTCGAACTGCGGCAAGGGCGGGCACTTCGCAGAAGGCCCCGCAAATGGTCCCGAATTACCTCCCGCCAGCGCTTTTGGGCAGCGGAGCGGTATCCATCGGCAATGCCTCGGTCGCCTCTGGAAGCACCCGCGGTCTGTACCCGGTCCGCGTCCGAATGCTGTATTTTTTCGGGTTTTTACCTTTCACTTCCACCGTAATTTTACGCCAACCGTTATTCGGGTTCGGCGCCGGATAGTAGCTGATGGTATACAGGTGAGCCAGGTCCGCACGGATGGAAGCAAACGCCTTTTCCTGGTCCTGCCAATGCCCGGCAAAATAAGCTTTGCCGCCCGTGCTCGTGCTGATGCGTTTGAACACGGCTGTCGAAAGCGGATCGCGTTCGGCTTCCCGGGTGCTGATCATGTAGATGGGGATTCCCTCGGACTGCGCGAGCTCCCGGACATCCTCAGGCGAGACCATGCTGGCATCGTCAGGCCCGTTTGAGAAGACCACGATAACTCTTCGGCCGGAAAACTTGTCGGCGTCTTTCAGGGTCCACAAGAGCGCGTTGTAGAGCGCCGCGTCGTCGCCAGCCACTGTGGAACGGACTGCCTCCAGGACCTGCGTAGGCTTTTCACTAAGCGGACTCGCCCGGAAAAAATCGCGGCTGTAGGAATAGAAAGCCACGCGGTCTGAGCGGTCGAGCGACCGAACGAACTGCGCGATGGCATCCCGGGCCAGAGCAAAGCCCCGATACATATAATTGCTGGTGTCAAACAGGACAAAAACGCTGGCTCCCGGAGAGGACGGGGCAATGGCGTTGGCCCCGGCTGCGCCATCAAAGACGAACGTCCCGAGTTGAGGCACCTTTCCGCCTGGCCCGGAGTATCGCACGCTTCTCGGAGCGCCGTTCTCTTCCCCGAAAGCCGCGATTTTCTCCCGAATCCCATCCTCATACACCTGGAAGTTCCCGGGGCCGAGGCCCGTTACATACCTGCCTTTATTGTCCGTTACCGCCACATCCAATTGGACCATGTTGACGGTAATGTGGAGGATCGTCACATCGGAATCCGTCTTCTGGGTTTGGGCGGCAAGGGCTGGTCCCATGAACACCCCGATTGAAAGTAAAGCGAGAAGAATGTATCGTTGTCCCATAGATCACCTTCCGTAAAAATCCGATCCTTGGTCCTGGATTCCGCCCACACCTGGCCTAATGCCCGCATCGGCCAAGGCAGTTTAGAGTCCGGCTCTACTCCCCGCGCCTGGCAACGAAGCCAGCTTTCCCTGCTGAAACTCCTCCCCCGTCACCCGCAAAGCTCGGAGCAGAGCAGGCCAATCGTCCAGATAAGTAGCCGCAATGTTCTCGACCATACGATAGGTCAGTTGCGGAACCAGCATATTCAGCATCACCGGGGAGTAGCCTTTTTCGTCTGCCAGCCGGGCCCAGTACAAATTGTTGGACTCCCAGGACTCCGCTAACAGCCGGCTGGAGTAACCCAGGTAGGTGGGAAAGGGTTTCATGTTGACCAACGATCGCGCGTCAGTCCCACCGAGGGCGGGATGCGGCACCCCAAAATCCGCTGACAACCGCTCCCAGCTAACCTCATTGGGATGCTGCTGGGCAAGCTGGTCGAATTCCTTCTCGGCTTCTCCTCCTTCAGGGTCCTCCGAAGGGAAGCTCTTCCTGAACGCCGCGGCCAGGCAGAACAAATCAGCCGGTGTCATCTGGGCAAGGGCGGCGCTGGAACGGCCGTCGCTCAGTTCTTGCCCAACCTCCTCAAACCGCGCAGGCAGCATGCGATCGGAAAAGATTCCCATCACTTTTGCGCGCAATTGAGGATCGGTACCAGCAGCCTTCACCAGTTCTTCGCCAAACCTCTGGTAGAGTGTGACCGCGTGGAGCTCATTTCTTGTCACATGCCACCAGCGTGGAAGCACCGCTCCGGCTATTAAGGTTGGCACGAGATCTTCCCAGATCAGGGACTGCACGCTGTTCGGCACGATGAAGTTCTCCTCCACTTGTGCGAGGACGTACGGGAGGTTCGAAAGTGAGCCGACCAGATGAGCGCCTCCGCCGGCTGAGAGGCCGCGACCGAAGAGATCAGGAGTTTTCCAGGAGCGATCTTCTTCCATGCTGCTTGCACCCGAAAAATCGTGGGAGCGCACGAACAGAACGTTGTTGTAAATCATCTGGGCGCCAGGAGGTTCGTAATACGCATAGTTCAGGCCCACCAGTGTGTCTCTAAGGAACGGAACCAAATCGCCGCGCGCCGCCCGAAGCCTGTCAGCCGAAGGTCTCGTCTGTATTATTTTGGCGAGGTTTGTCTGCATCTCGCTCTGGAGATGCTGGTTCTCGTAAAGGCCCATGGACCACTCGGCCCTTTCACCTCTGGTGAACAGAGGCTTGGGAAGCTGGAACTGACGGAGCTGCGCCGCCAAAGGAACCAGGGCTGAGGACGGCGCGCCACCCTTAGCCATTTGTTCCAGGCCGTCGCCCAATTCGAACAGAGTATCGAGCGGGACGAGGCGTTGAGCCGCCATCATCATCCGAAGCTTATTGGCCAGGTCCGTCCTCACCTCTCTGCCTTCCGGGCTCGTCTGCGCCGGCCCTGCCAGCAAGTCGATGATCCCGGCCTGCGAGAGATTGGCGTTCCCCGCTGATGCCTGCAAGAGCGCCCGAGTCGAGGTCCGGGCAGCATCATAGAGCTGGCCGGAGGTGCGGATTCCCGTAAACGGCTTAATCAACGCCTGCCAGGATTTGTCCCAGTTTGATTCAGGGATTTCACGCTGTCTGGCCAGAATTTTCCAGAGGCCTATGTTGGCCTGGAAAATGCCGAGGCTGTCGGACCGCAAATTACGGTCGTGGATTTCATCAATTGCCTCAGCAGCACGAATAAAATTTGTGATCGAAGGGTTGTCCAAGGGGAATTCAGAAAAGGTGAGGTATTGGTCGCCAAACTTCTTGAAGTTGGTTGCAAGCAACCGCACCGTATCGGGCGTCAGGCGCGTTCCTGAAGAACGCGTGCGATCAATTCCGCTGATTGAGAGGTAAGCCTGCAGAGGCCCGTCGTCAATATTGAGCCGGGAGAATGCAAACATGGATTCCAACAACTGTTCGGCGGTGGTCCACCGTGCCGCGTGCCCGGCCCACTCGTGGACCAGTTTGGAATGGTCCTGGCGCTGGAGCTCCTGCAGAATTGCCTTCCACGCTACCAGTCCGCCCGGAATCTGGGGTTTGCCATTCGCATCCAATTGGAGACCAGACACGAGGAGCAGCAACCCAGCGTCCGGCCTGAAAACAGGGCGCGCCGGGCCGGGAGAGGGGTTCTTGCCAACCAGCGCCTTATAGAAATTCTGAAGGTGATGAGATTGTGACACATAGGCCTGCTGTGCGGGATCAACCCGCGACAGCCCATCAAAATAGGCGGCCAGCCAACCGTCATCCTTGGCAAGAACGTGAAGCACAAACTGGCCAGGGGAGCCGGGATTTGCTCCCGCCAGTTGTGCCCAGGCCCCTTCAGCCGGTTTTCCTCCAGGCACCATGATGCGTCCCGATTGGATCGTGATCTGGCTACCATAGAAATCGAGGGCCGGGGCAAGAGGCAAAAGGCCCTTGAGGCCCGGGGATTTCCGGAGATATTCGCAAGTGTGCCGGTCAATCCGCGCCATGGCCCAGTAGAGTCTTGCTACTCCCGCGTCGGAGAGGATGGCGTCCAGTAAATCATCCTTCTTATTCGGGTCAAGTGCCATCCAATCGCCCTGGCTGAATAACACCGGCACCTTGACGGACTCAAAACCGTACTCGAAAGGTTGGCCTCCGCGCAGTGTTTGCTCGAGGGCCGTAAGAGGGAATCCCGAATCATCGGTGAGAAAGGCCCTTTCAGAGTCACCGGTGACGAGGTAAGTGTCCGGTCCGCAGGGGCTTGCCAGCTCGTAGCCAAGGGTTTTGAGCAACGGCCCGGCCTGGTCGCAGCTACTGATACGGATAACCTGCCGGGGACCGGCAATTGCCACCAACTCCCTGGCCTGCTTCACATAATCCTTTAGCAAGGTCAGATATTCGGTGGGATCCGGCCTCCGCCCCTTCCGATCGTAGGTAAACCCTTCGACCGCCACATTGTGGGCCAGCAGTGGAATGACCTCATCTTCAGAAACTTGCTGGCTGATCGCAGCCATACGCAGGAAGGAGCGCAGAGGTCCAGGAAGGCTGATGGTGGTCAAACTGGATTGCGCTGAATCCGCTCCGGGAAGAGAAGGAAGCGAATTGCGGCCCGGAGCGCCGTTCATCTCCCATCCAGGCAACAGAATTATAATTGTGAGCAAGGCCGATCGGAGGATTAGGGATTTCATCGTCGGGCCCCCTATGATTCCAAGGCTTCACAAGCCCTGGAAGATTTCTTCTGCGAGGACGTCCTTACGTAGATTGGCTCCGAGGCGGCAGTCTACGGTAAAACGCCGCGCATCCTTGCGGTGCTCGAACACGCCCACATTTTTCCCAGGTCAAGGGAATTGTGTGCTAATTCGAATCTGAGCTCCCTGGTTAGCACCAGTATAAGCTCAGGATGTCCCTGAATCAATCTCAATCCTCATATTGGCACATTACCCCGGCGCAGCCTTCCGAGGGCTTACTTGTCGGGGTGGATCGTGACACGGGTTTTTGAACCTGCGTCAGATTGACACACCATCGAGTGGCAGAGGCGGTTTCCACGCTTTGCAGTTTCCTCGCGGCACGGATAGAATGGCGGCATGATTTCAGGCCTCGAAGGATTAAATGATCTCGATCTCGTACAGCCACCCGCGGCCCTTGCGGAAATCAATGCCCGGACCCACGCCATAGGATTCGACATGGCTTCCGAGCCTCGCACCGGAGCCCTGTTACGCGCGCTTGCGGCTTCCAAGCCGGGCAGTCGTCTGCTGGAGCTCGGAACAGGCACCGGCGTTGCCACCGCATGGATCCTGGCCGGAATGGATGCCGGCGCAACCTTGACCAGCGTGGACGTGGATTCCAGGCACCAGGAGGTGGCGCGCGAGTTTCTGGGCAGCGACAGCCGCCTGACGCTGGTGCTTGAAGACGGCCTCCAGTTCCTGGGCCGCCAGCCGTCAGAGAGTTTTGATTTCGTGTTTGCCGATGCGGTCCCCGGCAAGTACGAAGGGCTTGAAGATTGTCTGCGCGTTGTGAAGCCCGGCGGCTTCTATGTGATTGATGACCTGCTTCCGCAGCCAAACTGGCCGCCAGGCCACGGTGAAAAGGTTCCTCTCCTCATCAATCAACTCACCGGCGATGGCCGCTTTGCCATTGCCGCATTGTCTTGGGCCACCGGCCTCATCGTGGCCGTCAGGCGATAAGATCCGGTGCCCGGCGCGGCCGGGGCCTCGCGAGATTTCATGCCAGCCCGGGTTATTCGTCGAAGCTACCCGCCTCCGTCGCGAGTCAGCAGATAAATCCCGGTCACACCATCGTCCTTCGGAACGGAACTCAGCCCTGTGTATTTCATGATCAATTTGCCAAGTTTCCGGCTACGGGCCGGGCTTGCCACGGCGCCGCCCTCTGCGTACGTCCGCTTTTTCGTGATCGCCCACCCGTTTTCTGTGGCCGCATCCAGAATCGCCTGCCCAACCATGTGGTCTTTGGGCCGCAGATCATCCACGGCCGACTGGTTCCCTACGGCGGACATGCGCAACATTTCTTCGGAAACGACGTCGAGCAGCCAATGCCGTAAACCGGAAGCGTGCGGCGCTCCGGCGGCCAGTTCCAAAAGCCCCGCCCGCGGAAGATACATCAGGAGTCCTTCCGTGATCATCAAAGCTTCTTTCGCGCCCACTCTCTCAAACACTTTCTGCCGTTGCCGAGCGTCTGAGAGGTCTGCTGCCACCTGCTCAAGCCGGCAGTTAGGCCTGGCATCTGCCAGCTTTTCCCGCTTGTATTCCATCATGGCCGGAAAATCCACCTCGACCCAGCGAAGCGTTCGGGGCAGTTCCAGCCGCCAGGGCCGGGTGTCAAGTCCAGAGCCGAGATTCAGGACGGTCTTGATTTGCCTCTCGCGCAGTGTGTCCATCAGGATATCGTCAATAAACTTTGCCCGTATGCCCACGCCGAACCGCATCCATTCGAGGATCGGCATGCCGCGCGCAATCGCCATGCCTCGCTCGCCCGCCAGGCGCTCCGCAAAAGTGTCGCGGATCAGGCCATCCGGTTCCGCGGTCTCCATGGCGCGGCACGCGGCGACCATCAACGCCGTGTCGCTGACATGCTGAATCTGGTCTTCGGATTTTCCATTGTTAAGTTTCACGATTCACACTCCGGTCGAGAACCTGGGAAAGGTTTTGCAGAATCCGCTGAACGTGCGAGCCGTGCCAGTGGTTCGGCCATCCGCTGCCCGGCGGCTCACTGACCATCGCCACGATGGTGGCCGTTCGGTAAGCGCGCGAGCTTAAGCTGCAGATAGCTCAGAGGAACGTCATAGAGCAGCGCCTTGGGAGAGTGGCGCAGGCTGTCGTGGATAAAGCAGACGTGCGTACACCAGCATTGGTCGTGAGCGATGGCGGTGGGTTCGTTGCGTCGCGCTTCAGCATTCCAGAATTTCTGGAAGTCGCAGTCAAAATCGCGCAGGCTGCCGAGCCTGCCTCGGAGTTCGCAGGCGCGCACGTCACCGTTGTAGTCGATCACGATGGAGGTCTCGCCAGCCGTGCAGGGCATGGGCCAGGCGTGAGACGACTCGACGTTTTCAAGCTGCACCCTGTTGTGGAATGCCAGTACACCCTCGTAATACGCCCGCCCGATCCTGTTGAACAGGCCGCCGTGGTGCCGGGTGGCAATGCGCGCATAGTGAGCATAAATCTTTCGAATTTCGCCATAGAGAGCAGGAAGTCGTTCCGTTGGAATTCGCTTGAGCGTCGGGTCTTTGGCGCTGCCCCGGATGATGTTGAAGTAGTGGCCATCCACTCGGCAGTTCTGCCGGACGAAGCGACCGATTTCCAGCACGCTATCAAAATTCTCCGCGCAGATCACCGTGTTGATGTTGACGCGCAGGTTCGCGAATTTCTCCCGGCAGGGCTGAAGGGCCTCCAGCGTTTTCAAGGTTCTTTCAAAATTGCCGGGAACGGAGCGGATGGAATCCTGCACGGCATAGAGGCCGTCCATGGCCACGTTAACGTCAAGCTGCAGCTTTGGGTTGTCGGTGCAGATCTTTGCCGCCTGCGCAGCGGTGCGCTCTGGAAGCAGGCCATTGGTGGGTAGATTCACCCATCGGATACCATTATTTACGTAGAACAGGCGCAGGATGTCGGCAAGTTCCCGTCGCAGCATGGGCTCGCCGCCTGAAAGCCACAGGTCGGTGAAGGGCGGCATGGTTCCCGACAGCGTCTGGATCTCCTCCCATGTGAGGTCGCCCCGCTGGTTGAGTTCTTCCCAGTAGAAGCAGGTCCGGCACTTTGCATTGCACACAGAGGTGATGAAGAAGATGACAAGCTTGAGGCGCTTCTCGGGCCGGAAAGCGCGGAAAATCGAGCGGCTTCTCGCTCCTGACTGGACGGGCATCACTGGTACGAATTGTATCAGAGCTAGACTCTGTTATGGAAAAGGAGTACGTAGCCGCTGTGGCCGGCAGATTCTGGTCTAGTTTGCCGCTTCACCCGCTGCTTTTGTCGGCAGGAAATGCGCCAGGGCAGCCTGGGCCAGACGTCCTAACACCAGCAGCGCAGCGTTGTCGGCAGTCCACTGGTGGTCGGGAGAGTCGTAAGCGAAGCCCGCCATGACGACGGGTCCGACCGGCGTTTCGGCGATCCCGACATCGTTGCGGACGGCATCAAGCGCGCCGGTCTTGTGCTCCCAGGTGACGCCCTGCAGGTCGCTGGTGTAGCGCGGAAAAGCATCGTTGTCGCGCTGCTTGCCCAGAATCTTCAGCATCTGGTCGCAGGCCGCCGGCGTGAGGATCTCGTGTTGCCTGATGACGGTGAGCAGATGCAGCATGTCGCCGGCCGTCGTGACCCCTAGGCCAAACTTTTTTGCATCCTCGTTTGTAGCATCCTTTTCATGGAAAACGTAGCCATTCAGAGCGGTATGTTGGAGCCCCAACTTGCGCATTCGCGCATTCACGGAATCGATCCCCACAGTGCGGATGACGATGTTGGACGCGGTGTTGTCGCTCAAGTCGATCATCAGGGTGATGGCGTCGCCAAGCGTAAGTCCGATTTGCTGATGCAGGTCCTGCAGGATTCCGGAACCACGGACGCGGTCGAAGCCGGTTTCCTCCACCGGCTGCGACCATTGCAGCTTGCCTTCCTGCATTTGATAGAACGCCTCCACCATAACCGGCAACTTGATCACCGATGCCGTTGCGACGGGCTGATCGGCGGCCAGCCCGTGGCGTTCGCCGGTCTTGAGGTCCACCACAGCGAAGGTGACCTTGCCGCCAAAATGCGAGGCAATATCGGCCAACTGGCGGCCAAGCGGCGTCTGTTGCTGCTGCGGCGCAGCCGTCATGAATGCTCCGGAAAACACGAAGGACAGGGAGAGGATCGCGAGAAGCATCCGGCGCTGAGAAATCAAGCCCATGAAAAAATCCCTCCTGGAACTGTACAGCGCCGTTGGTTTGTGAAGCAGCGCCACTTCGTTCGTCAGATTTTGTCGGCCGTCGCAGTTGCCGGCACCGGCCGCTCTGCGCAAGAGTAATCGTTTCGCATGACATTCGCAACCCAAAGGCTGTACGTTAGAATTCGGCTTCGGAAAGGATGGCGGTGAGGCCTTGACCAATGATGCCGGATTCCATTAAGAAATAGGATTGGGCTGCCAGCGCGATTGGCAGTAGATCAGGGGCTGCAACAATGAGCGCATGGAATGTGGCTGCCTGCCATTTGGAGGGGTGAATAATCAGTGAGCGAAAAGTCTGTGGGTCCTGAAAATATAAGTCCGGCAGTCCCGTCAGGCGCCGGAAACCGGGAGCAGGACGCTATCTACCAGAAGGGAAAGCTGGTGGCGCGCGTCGCTGAAGCGTATGTGGACCTCGAAGCCAGGGAAATCCGTTTCGACGAGCTGTTCGACAGTGACCATCTTGTGTTGGCCGACGAATGCGAGTTTCAGAAGTACAGGATTATGGTCCAGAAAGTTGCTTTTGCCACCAAGGTGGACCATCGGCCGGGCCGGACAGGAAGAACACTGGCAGGATGCACGGCGGAAATCCTGGGCTATATCGAACAGTAGCGGGTGCGCGCTGGACCGCCGGGACGGAAGAGCACGTTCGTTAGATGAATCCCTGGCCGTGATGCCGAGCGGTTTTGAAGTCAATTCACCAACATTTCGTTCAAAAAGCTTTCTTCGCCGTCCGTGTCCAGGTGGCTGGAACGCCCCCGGCCACTCGCCACCTGAAGCCGGATTTTTTCCCATGTCTGCTCCGGAAATGAGAGGAAGACGCGGACGACGTCCGGGTCGAATTGTTTCCCCGATTCACGAATAATCTCCTCGCGCGCTGTCTTGAACGGTTGAGCCTGGCGATAAGGGCGGTCTGACGTCATCGCATCCAGTGTGTCTGCAATCGCAAAAA
The DNA here is from genome assembly GCA_035712365.1 of Terriglobia bacterium. Taxonomy (NCBI): domain Bacteria; kingdom Pseudomonadati; phylum Acidobacteriota; class Terriglobia; species Terriglobia bacterium. The sequence goes on along the minus strand of DASTAW010000048.1, from coordinate 118,557 downwards.
TCCGGGCTCCCAGGGGGATCTCTTCTCTCATGAGCCCCCGAGGGTAGCCGGCCCCGTCGAAACGTTCCTGGTGCGCGAGCACAATTTCTGAGGCTGAAGAGAGAAAGGGTATGCGGCTGAGCAGTTCGTATCCGATGCGGACGTGTGTCTGCATGATGGCCATTTCTTCCGCGGTAAGCTTGCCCTGCTTCAGCAACACTGAATCCGGAATGCCAATCTTCCCGATGTCGTGCAGGTAAGCTCCACGGGCAATGGTCTTGAGCTGCTCATTCGTGCAGCGCACCGCCCGGGCGATCTCAAGGCAGTAGAGGCTGACGCGCCGGGAGTGGCCAGCCGTTTCAGTGTCTCGAAGGTCGAGCGCGGCCCCCAGCGCTTCGAGGGTCTGGTCGTAAGCGCGCTCGATGCGTTTCATGGCCAGTTGGAGCTGGTGGGTCCGCCGTTCTACCATCTCTTCCAATTGACGGCGATACCTGTCCAGTTCCGCTTCCATGAGCTTCTTTCGCAGCGCGCGGCGCACGGATTCCACGGCTGCTTCCAGATGAAAGGGCTTCACCAGATAGTCGTCCGCGCCGTGTTTCATGGCTTCGACCGCCACCCGGATGTCGTCCTCACCGGTGGCCATGACGAACGCCAAATGAGGATAGCGCTTCTGCGTCTCGGCCAGCAGTTCCAGGCCTGTCATTCCCGGCATTTTCAGGTCTGACACCACAGCGTCGATGGGTTCCTGTTCCAGGCAAGCCAGCGCATCCTCTGCGCTCGATCGGCCGTGCCAATCGAATCCGCTTCGTCCCAGCTTCTCTCCCAGGACTTGCCACACAGCACGCTCGTCATCCACCAGCAGGACTCTCGGCTTGGTTTCCTTGTCACGCATGTTGGCTCTCCCCTGGGGGCCTTGATCGCCGGCGCAAAGCTAAAGCCGTGGAGCGCTCGCTCACTTTCCAGGTTCAGGTCCTCCTTTGCTTTCTATCGGAGGCTCGCCTTCCCAGCGTTAGCGGGTTGCTGGAAAAGGCCACCCGCCATGTTGAGGGCAACCTCCGGAAGAATTTGCAGCCGCTTGCTTAAACTCAACAAAGCAGTACCTTCTAAGGCTCCGCAGAACCATGATGACGTGGCGCAGGGCGCTTTCATTGACCCGATAGAGGCGCCTGCCTCTTCGGTTTACAGCCTCGAAGAATTCATTTGGCGATTCATAACGCGGTGTAGGTTGACGCCCGGCACTGCTTGGGGATATGTTCTGGAGTTAAGTTGTATTTCATTCAAAATTGAGGACGCATTGCACCCTTGGCCGGAGGATGTGGACGATGAGACTGCACCATGTGATTGAAGCTCAGCAGTTCGATCTGCCGATGATCAACCACCTTTTTGAGGTCGCCACTGAAATGGAAACGCTGGTGGCGCACGGCGGCACGGACGAGTATCGCAGCCGGTTGATGGCAACGCTGTTTTATGAGCCGTCCACGCGCACCCGGTTTTCCTTTGAAGCGGCCATGCACCGGCTGGGCGGCCGGGTGATTTCAACGGAAAATGCCGCAGAGTTCTCTTCGGTGGCGAAAGGCGAAACCCTGGAAGACACCATTCGCATCATGAACGGTTACGTGGATGTGATCGTTCTGCGCCACAGTGAGGTGGGCACGTCAAAGCGCGCGGCAGCCGTCTCGCGGGTTCCGATCATCAACGCAGGTGACGGCGTTGGCCAGCATCCCACCCAGGCCCTCCTTGACCTCTACACGATCCATAAGGAAATCGGATCCATCGATGGCCTGAAGATTGCCATGGTGGGTGATCTTGCGCAGGGCCGCACGGTCCGCTCGCTGGCATACTTGTTGAGCAAGTTCAACGACACCAGGATGTACTTTGTTGCCCCGCCACTGCTGAAAATGAAGGATGACATCCTGGAGCACCTCGAGGAACGCGGGTCGTGGTTTACCGAGGAAACCACTCTGGACCGGGTGCTTCCGGAGGTAGACGTGGTTTATCAGACCCGGGTCCAGAAAGAACGGTTTGGAGACCGGATCGCCGATTATGAGAGTTGCCGCGGAATTTACATCATCAACCAGAATTCACTCCGCTTAATGAAGCCCAATGCCATCATCATGCACCCGCTTCCCCGCCTGGAAGAGATTTCCATGGAAGTGGACCAGGACCGCCGAGCAGCGTATTTTCGACAGGCGCAGAACGGACTTTTCGTTCGCATGGCGTTGCTGACGGCCCTGTTATCCAAATAGCCAGTTGAAAGATTTCCGAATTTTCGAGAGGCAATCCTACGGGGAAACTCTTTGTCCAGCGGCCCGGTGATACCAGAATATGGAAACCGGCGAACACTATCTTAATCACGTCCTTTCATTAGTTTGTAGCCATTACCCGTCCGCTTTTTTCGCCACTGGAACTCAGGTGCTAGTACTGCTGTACCCTTGTCTCACCTGGTTAATATCCAGTACGCTGGGAGCGGTGAGGCCGTGTGCCACTCAGTCGACAGACCATAGAGGAGAAGTTACCATGGGTATTGGCGAACGCATCAAAGAGCTGAGGGAGCAGAAACACCTGTCTCAAGGTGACATCGAGGAAAGGACCGGACTGCTGCGATGCTACATTTCGCGCGTCGAGAACGGCCACACGGTTCCCTCACTGGAGACTCTGGAGAGGTTTGCTGGCGCGCTGGATGTACCACTTTACAAGCTCTTTTATTACGATGATGCGACCCCAGAAGAGTGCGATTTCGCAACAACCGACATGACTCTCGAACGTCTGGCCCAGGAAGGGGGCGCAGCAGGGGCAGAAGCAAGGTTCCTGTTAAAACTCAGGAGCCTGCAGCCAAGGCTTTCGCCCACTGACCGGGACGTTTTGCTGACCCTTGCCAAAAAGCTGGCAGAGCGCCCGTTGCCAACTCCCAGATAAACACCGCTCGGTAGGCCCGCTTCCCAGCGCAGTATTTGCCACCTGTCCTGGTGGGTTCTACGGCAGGCTTGACGAGCTTTGAGTTTCCCACTCCGCCCCTTTCCAACCAACCCTTCCTGCAAGCTTTTCCATTAGCAATCACTAACAATCTCGGCCGGCTCCGTCCTCACCCCGGCAATTCCGCCGAAACTACCACCTGGACATTTCCACGAGCGCCGGTTCCAGGCCTCGGCACAACTCCGCACCGGAAAAACTCGTCCAAATGCCTTAAGATAATAAGAATAAGAAAATAGAAGAGCTGTACCGGAAGCAATCTGAAGGGACGGGAACGCTGCTGTGCTTAAGCTCATGTTGCGACAACTCCTGCATCATCCCATCAGGATGCTGCTCTCGATGGTCATGATCAGCGTGGCGCTGCTGCTGGGGTTTGTGATCAAAGGATTGTCCAACGGTGTGATGCAGGAAAAGATCCAGCGAACGCAGGGGATTGGAGCGGACCTGATGATTCAGCCGCCCCATTCTTCCTACATTCTGGGTCTGGGCGAGAACGTGATGCCCGATGAGCTCGCGCAGAAACTCGCGGAAGTTAATGGAGTGGAGGCGGCAACGCCTACCGCAACCAACGTCAGCTTCACCAACCGCTTGGAAACCGTTCTTGGCATCGACCTGCCCAGTTTCAGCCGGGTGACGGGAGGTTTTATATATCTTCAGGGAGGCCCGTTTTCCGGTCCTTACACAGCCCTTGTGGACGACGTCTACACCCGGACGCATAACGTGCATCTGGGCAGCACGCTGAATATTCTGGACCACCGGTTCATGGTTTCCGGTGTGGTCGAGCACGGCAGGGGCGCGCGGGTATTCGTACCTCTTAAAACCCTCCAGGACCTGCTGGCTCCGGGAAAGTGCGCCGTGATATTCGTAAAATCCGAGCCCGGCAGCCCGATCGGAGAAGTGGAAAAACGGCTGAGGCAGTTTGCGGGCGGGGCCCTGAAGGACTACCAGATCACCCGGATGAGCGATCTTGCCAGTTTGATCACGCCCTCATCGTTCCTGGGCCTGCGGCAGTTCCTGATGGTCATCGTAGTGTTCGCAGGGGTCATTAACTTTCTGGTGATTTTTCTGGCGCTGTACGTCCAGGTGCTGGGCCAGACGCGCGAACTGGGAATTCTTCGTGCGCTGGGCGCCAGTCGCCGTTACATGTTGAGGCTGTTTGTGGGTGAGGCCTGCCTGCTGTGCCTGTTTGGGGGAGGGCTTTCCCTCGTTCTCTACTTGCTGACCAGGACAATTGTTTTGTCCATCTATCCATCGCTTCATTTTCTGCTTCCTGCAGCAACCGTGATGCGGGTAGGGGCGATTGCGCTGGCCAGCGCCGTGCTCGGCGGGGCCTACCCGGCCTATCGCGCGAGCGCCTGCGAGCCGATTGCGGCACTTGCTTATGAATAATGGCGCCCGCATTGACGACGGAGGGCCGCGAATCCTGATCGAGACGCGCGCGTTGACCAAGGTTTATGACGGTGGACCTGGCGCTCCACCTGCTGTCAATGCGCTGAATCTGAGAATTCCTGCCGGGCAGTTTACAGCCATTATGGGACCTTCCGGCTCCGGCAAGTCGACTCTTCTTTACCTGATCGCGGGCCTGGCGGAACCGACCGGGGGCGAAGTGCTGATCGACGGCGTCTCGATCTCCTCGTTGGGGGACACGGCCCGGGCGCAAATGCGGAACATCCGGATGGGTTTCGTTTTTCAGCGGTTTAATCTGCTGAGCTTCCTTTCCGCGCGGGACAACATCGAAGCTCCGCGGCTGCTGGGATGGAAGGTGCGGTCCTCTACAAAATCGATTGACAGCCTCCTGGCGGCCGTAGGGCTGGAAAAAAAGCGGCTGCGGAAAGTAAGTGGACTCTCCTCCGGCGAGCAGCAGCGCGTCGCCATCGCACGGGCCCTCATTAACGACCCGGACATTCTGCTGGCTGACGAGCCGACTGGGAACCTGGATTCAAGAAATGCGGACGCGGTGCTGGACCTGCTGCTGCGGCTGAAGGCAGATCTGGGCTTGACCATCGTGATGGTGACCCACAACCCTGAGGTTGCATTGCGCGCCGACCGGATCATCCAAATGAAAGATGGCAGCGTAGAACGTGAACTGATGAGGGGAGACCTTGAGCCCTCGCACGAATGGGTCGAGAGATTCGAAGGCCGTTTTCCGCGCTGAGCCCCTTCGGAAATTCTGACCATGCCCGTTTCCGCAGGGTGGCTGCTTTATACTGATTACTGGAGGTGTTTCCATGCGCCGAATCTCTGGCGCTGTGCTGGCGGTTGTTCTCGTGCCGTTGGTTTCTTTTGCCGGACAGCGGGCAAAGGTCAGCAAGGCCCATTTCGATCTGAAAGACGCGCCGAATGTTCTGCTGGTCACTTTTGACACGACGCGGGCCGATCATCTTTCCTGCTATGGGTACGCCCGGCGGACCTCGCCGACAATTGACAGCCTGGCGGCGCACGGGGTCCTGTTTGAAAACGCCTATACGGCCATTCCTCTCACCGGCCCCTCTCACATCTCGATGATGACCTCTCTCTACCCCCAGCAGCACGGTGCGACCATCAACGGCATGCACATGACCGAAAGTCCCCACCCGGTTTTGCTGGCCCAGGTACTCCATCACCTGGGATACCGGACGGCGGCATTTATCAGCGCCTGGCCTCTGAAGAAGGGCATCACGGGTCTGGGGCGCGGCTTCAACGTCTACAACGAGAATTTCTCGTATCACTACAAAATGGTTAATGCAGCCCGCCGCGGCAACGAAGTGGGCGACGCGAGCCGCCGCTGGCTGGAAAAGCACGGCCGCTCGAAGTTTTTCCTCTGGGTCCACTATTTTGATCCTCACCATCCCTATGATCTGCATCCCGAGTTCGCCAACCTTCCCCAGGAAAAGAACGCCAAAATCTTTCCGATACCGGCGTCGGTTGATGCAGACCGGGCTGCCAAGATCCGTGCCTACGACAGCGAAATCGCTTTTGATGATAACGATCTGGGGAAAACGCTGAAGCTGCTGGACGACCTGGGCGTTCGAGACAACACGCTCATCGTTTTTGTGGCGGACCATGGCGAGGGCCTCGGCGAAAACGGGATCTGGGGACACGGCGACCACATCGACCAGCCGGCAGTACACATTCCAATGATCTATTCCTACCCCAAAGAAATCCCGCAGGGGGAGCGGATCAGCACCAATGTTTCCACGGTTGACATTTTGCCGACGATCCTCAGTTATGCAGGTCTCGAATTCAAGTTTCCGGGCGAATCTGGGTATAGCCTGAATCCAGTGATCGCGAATGGCGGAAAGAATGCTACGGAGCAGCCTACCTTTTTTCTGACCTATGCGGAACCGACGCTGCTGCCACCGCAGTGGATGAGCATGTTCTGGACCTGGGCAGAAACGAAGCGGTCCCCTTCGTTGCGGGGATTCGTCGAGGGCGACATCAAGGTGATTACCTCCGGGGACAACGATAATCTCAAGGTTTACCGGCTGGGCGATGCCTTTTCACAGGAAAAGGAACTGTCTTCGAGCAATGTGAGCATCGCAAACCTCAGCGGATATCGGGAAGACCTGGATACCTGGTACAAGCAAACCAATCGCGGACTTAATCCCCAGGGCCGGCTTTCGAAACAGGATCTCGAAATGCTGAAGAGTCTTGGCTACGCGAACCCGTGACGGCCGAGTTCGTGAAAAAGCCCACCCGTCATGCTGCCGCAGCGAAGCATTGCTGTATGTCACCTAAACGAATATGACAGGTCCTTCGCTTCACTCAGGACGACGTGGCAGAGGGGGTTTTTCAAAGATTTGCTGAATCGCTAACCGGCCAGGCGCCTGCGGATCTCACTTTCGTAGTCTGGAAAGTAGCGGCCGATGAGGGGCAAATCAAACTGCTGCAATATGGATTCCCTGGGCTCGTTCTCCAGCAGGAATTGGAACGACTGTTCAATGAGTACTTCCTGAGAGACCTGCATTCCGGTGAGCATTTCGTAATATTCGCGGCTAAGCGAAACCGTGTGCGAGGACTTGCTGGCGCCTTCCGTGATGGTGACTCGAAAGCTGCCGGGACAGCATCGTTCAACGCGAATGATTGCAGGCATCTTGCACCTCCTCAGGAATTGGCAGCCCCTTCATTTTATCTCTCAGCCATCCCAGCAGCACGGATCTTGGCCGGCCGGTTCCAAGCCATCTTTAATGCGGACCCAATGCAGGTAAAATGAAAAAGCTATGGAAGCAAGCGCAGCCAAGCTCCCGCGTCTGCTGATTGTGGCCGGCTCTGATTCCAGCGGCGGCGCCGGCATTCAGGCCGATTTGAAGACGGCGTCCGCGCTTGGCGTCTACGCAATGACCGCGATCACGGCTTTGACCGCCCAGAGCACGGAGAGTGTCCTTGGGATAGTGGAAACGGACCCGGAGTTTGTGGCCTTGCAGATGAAGGTGTGTATTGAAGATGTGGGCTGCGACGCGATCAAAACAGGGATGCTTGCGAATCCCGGGATTATTCGGGCCGTGGCGGACGAAATCAGGCGGCACCGTGAAATTCCTGTCGTCGTGGACCCGGTGATGGTTTCCACCAGCGGGATACCGTTACTCGACCCCCAAGCCATTATGACTCTGCGGGAAAGCTTGCTGCCGCTGGCTGCGGTGGTAACCCCAAACCTGCACGAAGCGGGTGCTCTGCTGGGGCGGGCGATTGACGGCCTCGAGGGGATGAAGGAGGCTGCGAGGCTGATCCATGGCTTCGGTTCGCAGAATGTCGTGGTTAAAGGCGGGCATTCGGAAGGCACGAGGGCCGTGGATGTGCTTTTTGACGGGCATGAGTTTGTCGAGTTTCGTTTGCCCCGCATCGCAACGCAAAATACCCACGGGACGGGCTGCATCTTTGCCTCAGCCCTAGCATCAGGTCTGGCAAAGGGGAACACGGTGCGGCAGAGCGTGGCCCTGGCCAAGGACTTCGTGACCGCCGCCATCCGCGAAGGTCTTCCGCTCGGCCGGGGCCGGGGGCCGGCCAATCCCATGCATTTGCGGAGAACCTCGCCGTAGAGGTTTCGCGGGGCGAAGCTTGGCTTTATACTCTTAGGGGTGTGCTTGCTCAGACTGGAGGCGCTGCCCGCCAGTGGTTTATGGGGCAACACCCAAGGCAAATAAAGGACCGTCTGAGTCCCACCGGACCCAGGCGCCGTAGGACAGAGGACAATGCGAAAAATCTTGCTGATGGTTCTAAGCCTTGTTGGGCTGTTTGACTCTATCTATCTCCTGTGGGAATACACCTCGCCAGCCCACCCCATGGTTTGCATGGGAGGAGGCTGCGATGCCGTTCGCGCCAGCGCGTACTCCCACCTTGGCGGCCTGCCGGTGCCCATATACGGCGTGTTCATGTATGCCTTCCTGGTGTTGTTGCTTTTCCTTTACCCTTTGTTGCCGAGTACCTATGTCCGCCTTACGCAACACGTTGTGATGGTAGTTGCAGGCGCGGGATTTCTTTTTTCGGTCTATCTCACCGGGATTGAAGCTTTCGTGCTGCATTCGTGGTGCATGTGGTGTGTGCTGTCCGCTCTGCTGGTGACTGCAATTTTCATTCTGTCCATCGCGGACCGTTCGCACCCGCCGAAGTCTCTGGAACCCGCCCAGGCGCTCTCTCTGGTGCAGCGGAATTTCGCCCTCATCCTGTTCGCTTTTGTGCTGGGGGTACCCGCCTTTATCATTCTCACCTCGCACGGCAGCATGCCTCCGCCGAAGCCTCCTTCGAACCAGGCAGTCAGGAACCACCTTGTTCGTCCCGACACCCATTTCTATGGCGACCCGAACGCCAAAGTCACCATCGTTGAATTTGGGGATTTCAAGTGCCCGGCCTGCCGCCAGGCTGAAGTGTCAGCCAGGAAAATTCGGGAGAACTATGGCGACCGGGTCCGCTTTGCGTTCCGTGAATATCCTCTTGTTAACGTCCATGCCGAGTCTGAGAAGGCAGCAGAGGCTGCTGAATGCGCGGGCCAGCAGGGCAAGTTCTGGCAGGCGGTGGACATGTTCTACGATCACCAGGAAGATTTAACCCTGCCGGCTATCAACCGGTATGCAGGCGAGATGGGGCTCGACTCGCAGAAATTTGTCGCCTGCCTTCAGAAAGGCGAAATGGCATCACGGGTTGACCAGGACCTCATGGACGGCAGGGCGCTGGGAGTCCACGCCACTCCCACCTTTTTTATCAACGGCCAGATGACTGTGGGGCCCATGCCTTATCCGACCTTTGCTCAACTCGTGGAAAACGAATTGAAAATAGCCGCCGTGGAAGGTTCCGCCCCGGACGGCGGCCCCAAGCTTGCCGAACCGGCGTCGGCCCCCGCCGAAAAAAACAAGGCCAGCCAGAAATCCGTCCCCAGCCAAACGCCGTCCAAGACTTCAACGGACACCATGCCGGTCCTGGGAGGGACATCCAATCTCCTTGCGGGCTACCAAAACTCCGCGGCAGCCTGCAGCGAGGACGAGGCCAAGAAGCGCCAGCCGAAGATGATCGGGACGTCGCAGGCACAGAAACTCTACGACGCCAACTCTCAGGCCCTGTTTGTAGACGTGAGGACCGCAAGCGATTTTCAGGCAGGGCATATCCCGGGGGCCCTCAATATGCCGATAGATTCCTTTGAGCAGCAATGGACCCGCCTGCCCAAAAACAAGATGATTGTGCTCTATCAGGGAGGCGAATCCGGCGGCGACATCTGCGCCTTCAGCCGGTCAGCAGGCCGCATTCTGCTGGCGCAAGGGTTCCCCTTTGGTGACGTCAACGTTTACCGGGACGGTCTGACCGGCTGGAAAAAGGCCGGGCTTCCGGTTAAGCAGTAGCTTCTGCCATGCACCATTATTGAACTCCTTTCAGCCCATCGGGATTGGCCCGTTCCATCAAGGCTATAAAAGCCACTAAACTCACTGACCTTTCTCGACGCAGGCTCCCATCGTCTCTCTCATCGAGGTAGCCTCTACCTGCCTCGCCGTAACCTGCCTGACCTTACCTGCTCCTCCGGGGCGGCGCCCGCCTTCATCCGCGATTCTTCTGAATCCCGCTCATCATTTTCCCTCGACAGCCGATAACTGGGAGGTGGAGGACCTCCGCCGCAGCCCGCGATAGCCCAGAAGTTTGGACACGGGACAAGAGGGCTTAACGCCAGCCCTCGAACGCTATGCCATTTTTGATCGAAAACGTAACTCTGCTGGTCCTTGCATTTTTCATTCTTGCTCTGCTGGGAAACTTTTTTCTGATCGGGGTCGTTTTCCACCGCCGGCACCGGCGCAAAAAATTCTTCAATCGGGTTGACACGTTCCGCGAACGATACGGTCCCATCGTTGCGGGGGTCCTTTCAGGGCGTCTCGATTATTCTGGCGGGCTTGAGGAGTTGCGCGGGATCTCTAGCCCCGATCGCCTTTCCGTTCTCGAACGGCTTTGTCTCGAAAAGAAAGCTACGCCTGCGGAAGAGCCGACGCTGAGGCGGCTTTGCGAAGACCTCGGGCTGGTCAAGATCTGGCAGCAACGTCTCATGGGGCAGATTGACCACGCCTCATTGCGTGAAGCCCTTTACAATCCACAGGGGCTGCTGAGGCGGGTCAAATTCCTGCATTTCCTGGTTCGTTCCAAGAGCGCTGAAAACCTGGGACTGGTTCGCCATGAGGCGAGCTGGCCCCTGCTGGTCAAGGCGCTTGAAGGTCCCAATCCGGACCTTCAGGTGGTGGCCGTGCGCTCGCTTGCTGCGATCCATCACCCCGGGAGCTTCCTGCCCCTGGTCGATCGTCTCCACAAGGCGGTTTTGGATCCCGCCTCCAACCTCTCGGTGCGAACCTTAAAATCCGCGCTGGTGGGTTTTTCGCTCCAGAGCGCCGGCAAGCTGCGCGATTCACTTCAGCACACCAATCCGCGAATTCGCTTTCTGGCCACGGACGTTATGCGGGAAATAGTGGAGCGGGAAGCTTCCGGCAGGCCGGAATTCCGTTTGGACAACAGGAATTTCAACGATGAGATGGCAGAGATCTTCCTGGCAGACCTGCCGTTTGACGACAATCCCGACGTTCGGGCCCGGTCTGCGCCGGTGATTGCGCGCCTTGCCGGAGAGCGTGCTGCTTCGATGCTGCTCAAGCTGCTGGAGGATCCTGTATGGTTTGTCAGGCTGCATGCAGTGAGGTCGTTTGTCGGCGACAGGTTCCTTCCGTACGCCGCGCGAATTTCAAAGGCACTCACGGACCCCAACTGGCGGGTGCGCGAAACGGCGGTGCGGACGCTGAGAGGTTTCGGGCAGCCAGGCCTCGACCTCCTCACCACCCACTTTCTTTCCACGCGCGATCGGTACAGCCGGGAACAGATTGCGGATGAGTTCCAGCGCGCGGGCCTGGTTCCCGCCCTGTTGACGCGCTCGACCGAAACGGGCAACGGCAGGGAAACGGCAGTCCTGCGGCATCTGGCCGAATTGGGTAAGACCAGCTGCATGGTTGCGACGCTCGAAGATGAGGCAGGGAACGGAAAACTGCGCAAACACTTTCTTCAGTTGTTGGGGCAGTCGCCTGACCCTCAGATCCAGCATTGGGTGGAGCAGGTGGCGGTGAAGGAACCTGATTTTGAAGTTCGCATCGTTGCTCAAGAGGCTCTGGCAGACGCCCGGCGCCGGAGGGAAGGGTAGTCTCATGGAATTGTGGCGGCAGGTGTTTATCCACGGGATGAACACGTTCAACTTCCTCATCGTTTCCTATTTCCTTATCGGAAACGGTGTCTACACGCTGCTGATGGTGCTGTCCCTGGCAACGGTGTGGCTCTACAACCGCCGCCTGGCCTACCAGGACATGGATGAAATCCGCGAGTCGCCCGTGACGCCTCCCGTCACCATTGTCATCCCGGCATGGAATGAAGAGCAGATCATCGTAGAGACCACGAAGTCTACGCTCCAGACCGACTACCCGGAACTTGAGGTCGTGGTGGTGGACGACGGCTCGAACGACGCCACGCTGGCCCACCTGGTCGAGCATTTCAAGTTGGTGAAGATGGACCTTATCTATCGCCCGCAAATTCCAACCCAGCCAGTGCTCGGTTTCTACATGAACCCGGAGCTGCCCAATCTTCTGGTGGTCAGCAAGGAAAACGGCGGCAAGCCGGACGCTTTGAATGTCGGCATCAATATCTGCCGCACACCCTATTTCTGCACTCTGGATTCGGACTCGATCCTCGAGAGGGACGCCCTGTTACGCCTGATGCGGCCTGTGATCCATTCGCCCGTCAATACCGTCGCCAGCGGCGGGATTGTCCGCGTGATGAACGGCTGCCAGATTCGCGATGGGCGCGTGGCTAAGGTGGGACTTCCCAAATCGTCGCTCGAGCGCTTCCAGGTGGTGGAATACCTCCGCAGCTTTCTGTTTGGCCGCACCGGATGGGACCTGCTGGGCGGCACGCTGATTGTTTCCGGCGCATTTGCGGTCTTCCACCGCGAAACCGTAATGGAAGCGGGAGGATTCGCCCATGATACCGTCACCGAAGACATGGACCTGATTATCCAACTGCATCATTGGGCGGTGCTGCGCAAGCGGCGGATTCGGATGTCGTTCACTTCCGATCCGGTCTGCTGGACGGAGTGCCCGGCCACGCTGAAGATGCTGGGCAAGCAGCGCCGGCGGTGGCAGCTTGGGTTATGCCAGACACTTTGGAAACATTCCGAAATGCTTTTCAACCGCAAGTACGGAATCGTGGGAAACTTCAGCTTTCCTTTTCACCTTTATGTGGAAGCCCTCGGGGCCGTGGTGGAGTTTCTGGGCTACTTCATGGTACCGCTGGCCATCATTTTTGGCATGGTGCCGGCCTTGCTCTACCTGCTGTTCGTCCTGCTCAGCCTTGCCTACGGCGGACTGCTCTCCATCGGCGCGGTTCTCCTGGAAGAACTCACTTACCGCCGTTACCCGAGTTATGCGGACCTTGCAAAGTTGCTGTGGTTTGCCTTCATCGAAAACCTCGGCTATCGCCAACTGGTGCTTTACTACCGGTTTGAAGGCGTTGTGCGGTTCCTGACCGGGTCCCGGCACTGGGAAAAAGTCACTCACGTTGGAGTCACGGGGCAGGTCTCCTGAACCGTGCTGCCAATTTTACGCCGCGACGGCCAGATAAGGCCGAACCGGAGCACAGCGCACTCCCTGGTTCAGCAGGAATTTTCAAACGAGGAACCCGTAGATGGCATCGGATTTCAGAAAGTCTCGCCTTGCTATGCCTGTCCTTCACGGCGTGATCGAACGGACGTGCGGCTGGAGAATCTGCCTGTTTCAGGGCCTGCTTTGCTTGTTTGTGGTCTGCGTGATAGAACCGCATGCGGTAATGGCGGCACAGAGCAACAGCCAGGTCCAGCAGGTCGCCCAGCGGAGCGCCTTGAGACCTCCGGCCGATGCCTCGCCGCTGTTGTGGATTGAATTCTATCGCCAGCGGCTTCAAATCAACCCGAAAGACCGGGATGCATTGAAGGGACTTGCATACCAGGAATCGAGGTTAAACCAGCGACAGGCCGCCATTCAGGACTATCGGCGCGTTCTTGAAATTTATCCCGACGACCGCGACTCCAGGCTTGAGCTTGCTCGCCTGCTGACCTTCGATCACCAATATGGCGCGGCGGTGACACAATACGATCTTCTGCTGAAGCAGAACCCGCAGGACTCGGCGGCTCTGCTGGGCAGGGCTCGCATCGCATTCTACCGGGGCAAGCTTCCCGAGGCCCAGGCCGGGGCAGCGCTGGCGGTTGAAAAGCAGCCGAATGACTTTTCCGCGGTCTTTCTGCTGGCCAGCATCGAACACGCGCTACATCACCGCCGCGAAACCCTGCGTCTCCTGGACCAGGCGGACAAGCTGAGCCCGGGCGATGCCGAGGTGGCATCCCTGCGCAACCGGGTGCTTGGGGAAGCGCGGGTGACGCTGATGACCACGGCGGCATACGCGCGCGAAATCGGGCCGCCCAGCGCGTCCAACGGCCGTTCAGGGCTGCCCAACGAAGACCTGCGGATGTACACCTACGGGACCACAATTGCCATGAATGTGTTTCCCGCAACCACATCTCACATTTCTTTCACCTCTGTTCCCAGCGAAAGTCCTCCTGGGCCTCTGCGCGACAGCAATGGCGATCAGATCCCGACGGGAATCACGGGCGCCACCGCTCCCTACAATTTTCTCTACTGGCAGTCCACACGCTTCGGTCGCTGGCTGACGGTGCGCGGCGGCGCGGGGTTCACCCGCTTCGGTCCCGGCGAACCCGTCTCCATTCCCGGGCAGCCCGATCTCGTCAAAGGAGCGCCGGAGCGACCTGTGGGGCTGGCAGGCATCAGCTTAGGGCTTACAAAAAAACTTTCCCTGGACCTGGATGCAACAAAGTCGGCCATCACGTACACTCCGCTCTCCACAAGGCTGGGAGTCATCGAGGACCGCCTCCAGGCACGTGCCAACTTCTTCTTCAACCCCCGGACGGAGCTGCATCTGGCCTACTGGTACGGGCAATACACCTCCGAGGATTACTCCCACACAGTGAATGTGAGCGGCGTTCCGCAAGGGGTTGTTTTGGCAGATCATGACCAGGGGCGCGGCGGTTCGGTCGTCTTTACCGGGCATCTGCTCAAATCCTCCGTGTTGTCATTGGATTTGGGCTATGAAGGTTTGATCGAGGGATTTGCGGGCCAGGGGCAGAACGTTTTCATGGGTTTTTTTGATCCCAGCTTTTACCAGCGCCATGAGCTTGTTCCGCGCATTTATGGAACTCTCTTCGGCCCGTTGGGATACGACTTGAGCGGCGGTATTGGCGTCCAGCAAACGGGACGCGAGGGAGCGGTGACAAACGCCTGGCAGGTGAGCCCCAGCCTTTCGCTGCGAGTCAGCAGGCATGTAAGCCTGACTCTCGGATACACGCATTACAACACGGCGCAGATTCTGGGCCCGCTTCGCGGAAACGAAGTGCGGTTTGGCACCAGGTGGCAATACTGAGCGGGACGCTTTTTGCTGGGCGAAGCGCCGGAACTACTCGCCAATGCCCTGCGCCAGAAAGCCGCCATCGACCGGAATGGAAGCTCCGGTGACGAAGCTTGCACTATCTGAGGCCAGAAAGATGGCCGCGCCTTTTATTTCCTCCACCTGTCCAAAACGCTTCATCGGCGTGTGTGCAAAGATCGATGCCTTCCTTTCGGGCCGGTTGATGATGTCGCGGTTGAGGTCGGTTTCAAAGACGCCCGGCGCGATGGCGTTGACTCTGATGTTGTGTTTGGCCCATTCCGCCGCCAGGCAGCGCGTGATCTGAACCACTCCACCCTTACTGGCTGCGTAGGGAGCAACCTCGTGCGCGCTGACGAAGGAGGCGATCGAGGCGACATTGATAATGCGCCCATAATGCTGATCTCTCATGACCCGGCCGGCCATCTGGCAGGTGTTCCAGACTCCCTTCAGATTGATTTCCATGATCTCTTTCCACAGGCTGTCTTCCACGTCAAACGACGGGACCCGCTTCGTCACTCCGGCGGAATTTACAAGTATGTCGATCCGGCCCATTTCGTCCAGCATCCGGCGGATCACCGCCTGAATCTGGTCGCGGTCAGTCACATCACCGGTCATCTCGAAGGTTCTTCTTCCCGCCGCCTCGATTTCCCGCGCGGTTCTCTGGACTTCTTGAGCCCGGCGCCCCACTGCGGCGACATCGGCGCCGGCTTCGGCGAAACCCATGGCGATAGCCTTGCCCAGCCCGCTGGTTCCACCAAATACCAGAGCGCACTTTCCCTCGAGACTCAGTCCTTTGTAGTAAGACAAGCGAATTCCTTTCCGCCGCTGGATTCGTGAGTGCCATCCTACCATCAAGGAAAAAACCCGGGCAATGTCCAGCGGTGCATCGCTTGCGTCAACGGTTGCCGGAGTGTTAGGCTTCCACCTTACTCACACCCGCGGACAGGCTGGGCGGGCGCTGGGCCCACGCACAAACAGGCCTGCGCAAACACGAAGGCGTGCTCATTTCAAAAACCTGATGGGAGGCTATAACTGAATGGACTTGGAGCAACTGAGGCGGATGTATGACTTTACCGGACAAACGGTCGCCATCACCGGAGGAGCGGGAATACTGGGGGGCGAGATCGCGCAGGCGCTTGTGGGATGCGGCGCCAACGTGGCGATTCTGGATCTGAATCTTGATCCGGCCAAGGACATCCTTGAGAGGATGGGCCCGCGCGCGCGCCAGACGTTCACGGTAAAGACCAACGTCCTGGACGCAGACAACCTGCGCCAGGCCTCGACAGCCGTGCTGGAGAAGTTCGGCGGGGTCGATTGCCTGGTGAATGCAGCCGGGGGCAATAAGCCCCAGGCAACCACCAGCGCGGATCTCGCGTTTTTTGATCTGCCCGCCGACGCCCTGCGATGGGTCTTCGATCTCAACATCATCGGGACCGTCCTTCCCTCGCAAGTATTCGGCAAAGTCATGGCGGAGAAAGGCCGCGGAACCATCCTCAACATATCCTCCATGAATGCTTTCCGCCCGCTGACGCGCATACCGGCCTACTCGGCCGCGAAGGCGGGCGTCAGCAATTTTACGCAATGGCTGGCAGTGCACCTGGCGCAGTTATACTCGCCAAAAATTCGGGTGAACGCCATCGCGCCGGGTTTCTTCCTGACTCAGCAGAACAGGTTTCTTCTCACCGATGAGAAGTCGGGTGCGTTGACCGCGCGTGGCAAGGCAATTATTGACCATACGCCCATGGCCCGTTTTGGCAGTCCGGAAGACCTGTTTGGGGCCGTCTTGTGGCTATTGTCGCCCGCGTCGGCGTTTGTGACGGGGGTCATTGTGCCAATCGACGGCGGTTTTTCGGCGTATAGTGGAGTATAGGGGTAGCGGAGGCCGGCGGCCGAAGCACGCCGTGCGAAGAAGGGATTTTGGAGGAGGCCTGCCATGGTGATGGGACAGGGTTTTGCGGACCGCCATCTGACCAGCGAGGAAATAAGCCGGACTGTCCAGGAAGGTCTGGCCACGCTGGCTGTTGACGGTAAACGCGTGCTGATCATTATCCCGGACGGCACTCGCACGATGCCCATGCCGCTGATGTTCGATCTGTTTGAGCGTGAGTTGTCCCTGCGCGTGGCCGCGCTTGATTACCTGGTGGCGCTTGGGACGCATCCCTTGATGGATGACAAGAACCTCAGCAAGCTGGTGGGCCGCGAGGTGGTGGACGGAAAAGTTGGCAAAATCCGCATCTTCAATCACCACTGGGAGAAGCCGGAAACCTTCGCGACGCTTGGCGTGATTCCAGCAAAGGAAACAGGTGAGATCACCGGCGGCGTGCTCGAGAAGGACATTCCTGTCCGCCTGAACAGGATGATTCTGGACTATGACCAGATCATCATTTGCGGGCCGGTTTTCCCCCACGAAGTGGTTGGATTCTCGGGCGGCAACAAATACTTTTTCCCGGGCATCGGCGGATCGGAAATCATCAATCAGACCCACTGGACGGGCGCGCTGATGACCAACTACAAGATCATCGGCGCAGGCTATACGCCGGTGCGCGCCATCATTGACCGGGCTGCCGGGATGATTGACCGGCCCGCGGCGTGCTTTGCGCTGGTGGTAACCCACGGCGGCTTTGAGGGACTTTACTTTGGCTCAGCAAAGGAAGCCTGGAAAGCCGCGTCAGAGCTCTCGGCGCGCAAACACATCATCTACGTGAAGAAGCCTTTTCGGCGTGTCCTTTCTGTGATGCCGACGCTCTATGACGACCTGTGGACCGGCGCGAAAGGGATGTACAAGATGGAGCCCGCGGTAGCCGACGGCGGCGAAGTGGTGATCTATTCGCCCCACATCACCGAAGTCAGCTACACCCACGGCAGGATCATCGAGGAGATCGGCTACCATTGCCGCGATTACTTCCTGGCGCAGTGGGACAGGTTCAAGGACTATCCGGGCAGCGCGCTGGCGCATTCCACGCATGTCAAGGGGCTGGGGAAGTACGATGCCGCAACCGGCAAGGAGACACCGCGCATCCAGGTCACGCTGGCGACGGGGATATCCAAAGAGCGCTGCCAACGGATAAACCTCGGTTACCTCGATCCGGCAAGCGTCAACCTGGAGGAATGGAAAGGCAGGGAAGACGAAGGCATCCTGCTGGTGCCGCGCGCCGGCGAGATGCTTTACCGCGTGGAAGAAAGAGTTTCAAAAGCGGCGTAACGCTGAACGCATAGCCCGTTAGCCTTGCAGGTGCTCAGCCAGCCAGACAACGTACCTGCTGTTGCGCCGTCGCACCTCCGCCAGAAGGTCTTCCGGAAGTTCGTCGATTTTCTCTTTGAAAAAGCGCCGGTCGCCGTCCGGCGAATCCACATCGCGACTACCCACCAGGTTCCCCAGCCAGAAAACCAGGAAGAGATTGCCGTCAACGCGACCGCGTGATGCCTCACCCAGGTCGTATTCAAGGCCCAACGATGTGTATTTAGCTGCCAATTCGCTTTCACAGCCAAACGCTCCGGTGGCGGCGAAATCGTTGGCCCGCATCACCATCCGCTCATAGAGTTTTCGCCAGTGGGAAGCCGCCGGCTGGCTTCGCAGCACATCGAAAAGCTGCAACTGAAGCTCGCCGGAGATTTTGTAATTTACACGCCCCGCCGTCGATTTCCCGATCCGCTCCAGGACTTCGGCTTGCTTGCCGCTGCCGGAGTGGATGCTGAGTGTGGTGTCGAAACTCCTGGCCACGTCGGCCAGCTCCGCAACGCGTGCCGCCAGCTCGTCAAGGGGCTTCCCGCGGAATTCCTTTTCGACACGCTCCGGAAGCTCCGGCCACATTTTGTGATGGCAATAATCCAGCAGGCCGACGCCATCCGCCGGCGAAGTGGCCATGGCAACCGGATAAGCCTGGCGTTTTTTGAATCCCAGGTTCGGCGGGCAAAGCTGAGCGGCCCGGCCGCGCGCCTTCAGCCAGTGCATATAAAACAGGAGCTCTTTGGCGGTCGTCAGCGTCTCGGCTTCGTCGATGGACGGTTCAAAGTCGAACGCGGTTCCCAAGCCGGCGCTGGACTTTGCCTGAATGATGTAATCATAGAGCTCTTCATTCAGCTTAAGGCTCTGGCCAAACTTGACGCCCAGACGAATGATTTCCGGTTCGCCGAATGTGTAATTCCTGCCGCCGATCTTGAATGGCTTTGAGAACTCGCTGCGCAACCACCTCTGTTCATCGCCGGAAAACACCTGTTGAAATTTCTCACTGACGGCGGAATGGCTCCACGGATCCGGATGCCGGGAATCAGCCTGGAGTTCGAAGAGGCGCGAGGTGTCAGTGGTGAATTTGGTGTAGCCGGCTGCGTGGCGAATGGCTGTCTTGACCATCTCGACCGACTGGACGACCTCTTCTGCGCTATTGCCGGAAACGATGAAGTGGTCGGCCTCGGCGCTGTAACCGTCGCGCCAGCCGGAACGGATGGCGGCCCACAGGCCGGTGTGGTACAGGTGGCGAATAGAAACGCGGGTGTGGCCGGTCGCGACAGGGTTCTCGCCGTCGCGCTGTTCCAAGGCGTCCTCAGTGGTCATCTCGCGAGTCGCGGAGAGCTGCACTGTTGAGGCCATGTTAACGTGCAGCTTGTTCAGGATGGTCCGGTAGGCGTCGAATACAGCGGGCAAACTGATTTCGGGATGGCGATTGCCAGCCGCTACGGCGGGCTCGGAGCGTTGCGGCCGCGGCAAAAACGCCCGATCAACCTGCTCGGCGAACTTCCTGATGGTTTCATGGTCATGGCTGCCGAAAGGGATGAAGCTGAGCAGCACTTCCTTCCCGTCAACCTGAACGCGCTCATGGCGGGCGGGCTGAGCGAGAAGCTTGCCGGACGAAGATGGGTCAACAGCCATGTGCAGCAACAGCGGAGTGGCTTTACCATCGTTCACGACGTCAGCCGCCAGGTAAAAATTCGACGGATGGACGGGATCTATTGCGAGAGACCGGGCGTAGGGCCTGAAGGTATCCAGACCGAGATCTCCGAAGTGTTTCACGAGTTGTTCACGGGTCGTTGCATCGATGGCGCGACCTTTAGTGTGATGGATGATTCCATCTACGACTGCGGCAGCTTCCTGAGTATCGAACTGAAATTTCATAGCTCTCCTGATTGAAGTTTGATGCCAAAATCTTACACCCGGTGCTCGCGCAGGCGATAGACGCTGAATCGGACAGCAGCGAACTGGCTATTCGGAGTGCCCGGTGCGTCCCTGGATGAGGTCGATGGCGTGGGGAAGGACCTCGATGATGCTCTCGAGCGATTCACGGGCGCCGCGCGGGCTTCCGGGAAGGTTTACAATCAGCCTGCGGTTCCGCACTCCGGCGATGGCGCGCGAGAGAGCTGCGAGCGGAGTGCTCTTTACCCCCTCGGCGCGCATCAGCTCAGCCAGGCCAGGGATTTCGGTTTCGATTACCTCGCGAGTGGCATCCGGGGTTACGTCTCGCGACCCGATGCCCGTTCCGCCGGAAGTGAAGACGGCATCGCAGTCTTCGGAATCCGTCCAGGCCTCCAGACGGCCGCGGATCTGATCAAATTCATCCGGCAGCACTTCGAGTGCGGTTACCTGCCAGCCGTGAGACTCGAGAATCTCGCGGACGGCGGGGCCTGACTGGTCTTCCCGCTCTCCGCGGCTGGCCAGGTCACTCAACACCAGAATTCTTGCCTGGAAAATATGTTTCATTGGACTGATTGAATTCACCACAGGATTACTGCCGTCGGCCTCCAGCATGCTTCCACCGGACCATCATTCATTCCCGCGAGCAGGTTGCCTTACTTCGAAGCCCGGAACTCGCCGGACTTGCCGCCGCTCTTGTAGAGCAGCTTTAACTCCGTGATTTCAATTTCATGATCGACGGCCTTGCACATGTCATACACCGTCAGGGCTGCGACCGCGGCGCCCGTCAAGGCTTCCATTTCGACGCCCGTTGATCCTGTCGAGCGGACGGCCGCCGTGATGGAGACGCCATTCTTGCAGAACTCCGCGCGAACGTCGATGTGACTCAGCAGCAGTGGATGGCAAAGCGGAATCAGCTCAGGCGTACGCTTGGCCGCGGCAATTCCAGCGATCCGCGAAATCTCCAGCGGATCACCCTTGGGATTATTTTTGATCTTCTTCAGTGTTTGAGGTTTCATCTTGACCAGCACGCTGGCGAGGGCTTGCCGGTGGCTTGCCGGCTTTGTGGAAACGTCCACCATGCGCGCCCGTCCTGCGCGGTCATAGTGGCTCAAGGTCTTCGTTTTTGCGGAAGCTTTTTTCTTCTTCAACTATCCTGCCTCTGTGTCCGAGCTATGATTTTCTAGCTTGCCATCGGCAGCACATCCACCCAGTCCCCTGCGGCGGGCGGTGGCTGCTCCGGATGGACCACCAGAAAGCCATTGGCCT
This sequence comes from Terriglobia bacterium, assembly GCA_035712365.1. Classification (NCBI taxonomy): domain Bacteria; kingdom Pseudomonadati; phylum Acidobacteriota; class Terriglobia; species Terriglobia bacterium. Next base: position 97,265 of record DASTAW010000048.1, on the reverse strand, counting down.
CCGCAACTCCCACAAGGTCGCCCGATCCCTGCCATCCCACAAGCTCGACGATGGGCTCCGCATTCCGTGTTTCAATCCGCGCCGGCATGAAGGTTGTCAACCCTATTCTATGATGCACCGATTTTGCCAGCCTCGCGCGGAGAAAACCGGGACGCTCAAACGCGCCTCCCATCAAAGCGCCCATCGCAGGCCGCGCGAAAAGAGTACAAGTCACAAAACCAGAAACGGGATTGCCTGGCAACCCAAAAAAAAATCTACCTCGGACGCGGCCAAAAACCAGAGGCTTGCCGGGACGTATGGCGACACTTCGGAAATAAAATTCCGCGCCCATATCTGCGAGTACGTCTTCAACCAAATCGTACTTGCCCATGGAGACGCCGCCGCTCAGCAGGAGCATGTCGGCTTCCAACGCGTTCTCGATGAGGCTCCGCAGCGCTTCCTTGCTGTCCGGTCCAATACCGATTTCCCAGGGATTCGCGCCCGCAGCAGTTACAACTGCCGCCAGCATAGCCGAGTTGCTGTTGCGCACCTGGTACCACTCGGGCCGGCGGTCAATTGGGACCACTTCGTCTCCCGTGGAGATAATTGCGACTCGCGGGCGGACAGAAACGGCAATACTACCTTTGCCGATGGACGCGAGCAGCCCAATCTCGCCCGCTCGAATTCGCCTGCCCTTTGCCAGGATTCCCTGTCCCGCCTGGGCTTCGCTTCCCTTGCGAACGACATTTTCGAAAGAAGCCACAGGCCTTTCGATCTCGACCTTGTTGCCCTGGGTCCGGGTATGTTCAACCATCGCCACGGCATCCGTTCCCGCGGGCAGCGGAGCTCCCGTCATGATGGAAACACAATGTCCGGACGCAATTTCTTCATCGAAATGTTCTCCAGCCCGCACTTCACCAACGAGCGTGAGCACGGCGTTCACGTGTTCAACGTCTGAGGAGCGTACGGCGAAGCCGTCGCGCGTGGAACGATTAAAGGGAGGATAGTCGCGATCGGCGCTCACGTCTTCTGCAAGGACGCGGCCCCATGCCTGGCTGAGGGGCACAACTTCCAGCGCGGGAGCGAGGGCGGCTGCTGCGAGCCTGGCCTCAACCTCCGATAGCGCCTGTTCAAAGCTCAGCATCTTTGTGACTGGAGATTCGCCGGGATTCATCGGAATCTGCTCGCCGGCACAAAGCCTCTACCGGAATCGGGGCTATTTTGAAGAGATGAGGTTAGCCGCCCGGGTTTCGTCGCACCAGATAGCCTGTTCGCGCTCGGGTCCCGTTGAGACCATCGCGATTTCCACGCCGACCTGATCGGAAAGGAAATGCAGGTAGTCCTGGGCCTTTTGAGGAAGTTTTGAAAATTCCTTCAGGCCGAAGGTTGACTGTTTCCAGCCGGGGAGGACGCGATAGTGAACCTTGAGCTCATCGAGGACATCGACATCAGCAGGAAAACTGGTGAACCGTTTCCCACGGTATTCGTATTCCATGCCCACCGGAATTTCGTCCAGAGTATCCAGGATGTCGAGCTTGGTGATGATCATGGCGCTAAGCCCATTGAGTCGTGCGCCATAGCGTGCTGCCGGCACGTCGAACCAGCCGCAGCGGCGCGGGCGCCCGGTGACGGCGCCGTACTCGCCTCCTCTCGCTCTCAACTCTTCGCCGCCGTCGCCCATGATCTCGGTTGGAAAGGGCCCACTGCCCACCCGGGTTGTGTACGCTTTTGACACACCCAAAACCGCCCCAATCCGGGTTGGTCCCACTCCTGTGCCGGTCGATGCTCCTCCCGCCGAGGCGCTTGACGATGTTACAAACGGATAGGTGCCGTGATCAATGTCGAGCAAAGTGCCTTGCGCCCCTTCAAACAGAATGCGCTTGCCGCGGTCAATTTCGCTATTGAGATAATCCGAAGTGTCAACCAGCATCGGAAGCAGTTCGCGGGCCTTCTCGATATACTCCTCAATCCAGTCCTCGCCGCCAAAAGGGGTGTCGTCGAACAGTGCTGAAGCTATTCTGTCCTTTTCCGAGAGCACGGCCTTGCATTTGCGGAGAAACGCTTCGGGATTGCAGAGGTCGCCCGTACGCAACCCCCGCCGGCCGGACTTGTCTTCGTAAGTCGGGCCAATTCCCTTGGCCGTCGTTCCAATCTTTCCCACGCCCCGCGCCTGTTCCGCGGCAACTTCGTGGCTACGGTGGTACGGCATGATCAGATGGGCGCGGTCGCTGATTTTAAGCCTATCGCGGGCATTGATGCCTTGGTTTTCAAGTCCCTCGAGCTCATGGAGCAAAGCCTCAGGGTTAACGACGACTCCCTGACCGATGACCGCAATCTTCCCCGGCCGAAGGATGCCAGTGGGAACCAGTTGCAGAATGTACTTCTTATCTCCCGCAACCACCGTGTGGCCGGCATTGGCGCCGCCCTGATAGCGGGCGACAATGTCAAAATGTTCGGAAAGAGTATCGACAATCTTGCCTTTGCCTTCGTCACCCCATTGGAGACCGACGATGGCAACGTTGGCACTTCCCTCGCTCGTCTTCATACCTTTAGATGTCTGCCTTCTTCGTCGCATTGTAGCCTGATTGCGGGGACCGATGGGCCGGTTGACGCGGGAAATCGTACCTCTGTTCGGGAGCAGCGGAACAAAGTTTTCAAGGATGTCCGGGTCCTGCCGGTGTTCGGGCCCGGCATGGCTACAGATTCTTGTCCAGCAGCCTGGCGAGAGTGTCTTTCGACGTGGTCCCGACGAGTTGGTCTTTGATTTCCCCGTTCTTGAAAACCAGCAGCGTAGGAATGCTTCGGATATTGTAGCGACTAGTTACCGAGACATTCTCGTCCACATTCAGCTTTCCAACTTTCGCCCGTCCTGCGTACTCGCCGGCGATTGCTTCCACCGCCGGCGAAATCATGCGGCAGGGAGCGCACCATTCGGCCCAGAAATCGACGAGCACGGGCTTGTCGGACTTCAGGACTTCCTGCTCAAAATTCTGGTCACTAAACTCCAGGATGTTACCTCCGGCCATCGGTTGACTCCTCCAGGGGAATACGAAATCTAAGAATACGAAATAACGCTGGACGCTGCTCGCTGGGCCCTGGTGGCGTAAAGGTTTTCGTAGAGGCTCGCGTAACGCCTGGCCGATTGCGTCCATGAAAAATCTTCCCGCATGCAGTTTTGCTGCAGCCTGGACCACGCATCCTTGTCCCGGAAGGTGGCAATCGCTCGTTGGAGGCATGCGAGCAAGGCGACGGGTGAATACTGCCGGAAACGGAATCCCGTTCCCTTTTCGCCGTCGAAAGGCTGAACGGTATCATCCAGGCCGCCGGTCGCCCTCACCACGGGCACTGTACCATATTTCATGCTGTAGATTTGATTGAGTCCGCAAGGCTCATAGCGGGAAGGCATCAGGAACATATCGGCGCCGGCCTCAATCTGGTGTGCCAGAGTGTTGTCATAGGCCACTTTCACCAGGAATTTGTCCGGATATTTTTCCGAAAGCGTGCGGAACAGTTCTTCGTATTCGGGCTCGCCTGTCCCGAGCGCCGCGATGTAAAGGTCCTCCCTCATCAGCTCATCGGCGACCTTCGCAATCAGGTCGAACCCCTTCTGCCGTACAAACCGCGACACGATGCCGATCACCGGGCGGTCCATTGCGGAATTGTGCGCCCCCAGCTTTTCAAGCAGGGCCCTCTTGCAAACGTCCTTTCCGCGCATGTCCTCAGGCCCGTAATTTGCCTCAATCAATTTGTCCGTGGCGGGGTTCCAGTCTTCGTAATCGACCCCATTCAAAATTCCCGTCAGGTGGTCGGCGCGGCTTCGCAACACGCCTTCAAGTCCGTGCCCGAATTCGTCAGTCTGGATCTCCTGGGCATATTTCTGGCTTACCGTGGAAACGAAGTCTGAGAAGACGATTCCACCCTTTAGCAGATTCACCTTGCCGTAGTACTCCAGGCCCTCGATTTTGAAGAGGTCCTTATCGATGGATATTCGAGGCATAATCTCGGGAGGGAAAAGTCCCTGATACCCGATGTTATGAATTGTGAACAGCACGGAGGTGTTTTCGTAGAACGGATCGTTTGCGTAAAGGCTGCGAAGATAGATCGGGACCATGGCAGACTGCCAGTCGTGGCAGTGAATCACCGCCGGCGCAGGGGAAGAGCGCTTGATGAATTCCAGCGCGCCCATTGAAAATGCCGCGAAACGCTCGGCATTGTCGGGATAATCCTTGCCTTTGTCCATATAAAGCTGGTCACGGCCGAACAATTCCGGACAATCCATCAGATACGTTCGGACGCCGTTGGCGGAGCCGGCAATCTGGATCGAAGCGAACTTAAAGCCGCCGGAGAGCGGAACGGTTATACTTCCGGCGCCCGGGACAGCGGTCCCAGGTTTTGTGAGTTTGTAACGAGGAAGAAAGGTCTCTACTTCGTAACCGAGTGACGCCAACGCCTTGGGCAGTGCGCCTACAACATCAGCCAGCCCTCCCGTTTTCGAATAGGGCACACCTTCAGACGCAACAAAAACTATCTTCATTGTGCTAATCCACTGAATTTGTTACACCGACTTAATAGGCTAAGTTAGAGTATGAAATCGGCAAAGTCAAGGTATTGGATTCGAACCCGGCAGCCGATAACGAGCGTGATTTCGCCTTAGTCGCGCTGCGGCGCCGCTGAATTTTTATGATGAAACGCCATCGGCCGAAGCTGGGACAGCACTTTCTCTCCGATGCTCGATATTGCTTGCGCATTGCGGACGCGCTGGATCTGAACTCCCGCGAGCTTGTCATTGAAGTTGGCCCGGGCCATGGCGCCGTGACAGGGTTGCTGGCCTCTCGTGCTCAGCGCGTGGTGGCGATTGAGATAGACCGTGAACTTGTGGATGAGCTTCGGCAGAAGTTCCGGCAATCTCCGAGCGTCGAGATCGTTCACGGCGACATTCTCCTCACGGACCTCGGAGACTTATGCCGTCGCAAGAAAATGGAACAGTGCTATTTATTTGGCAACCTGCCTTACTACATTACTTCCCCCATCATTCACCATGTGCTGGCATCCGCGGTTCAGGTTCGCGCCATGGGGTTGCTGGTGCAGCGCGAAGTTGCAGACCGCCTGGTTGCGCAGCCCGGTTCGCGCGATTACGGCTATCTTACGGTCTTCACACGCTTCTACAGTTCCGCCCGCGTGGTTTTCAATGTCCCTCCGGGCGCTTTCTCTCCGCCGCCCAAGATTCACTCAGCCTTTGTCCGCTTTGAGATGCACGCGGGCAGGCGTGGCATTCGTCCGGAAAACGAGCAGGAGTTCCTCGGATTCCTGAAGCAGTCGTTCGCCTTCAAGCGAAAAAAGCTCCTGAATTGCCTTGTTCCGATGTATTCACGACAGGAAATCGAAGCTCAACTCAACCGGCTTGCGCTGCCCCTGAGTGTCCGTGCTGAAGAGCTCTCGCTTGAACAATTCATCTCGATTTTTTCAAGGGTCCGCTAGGCCAGCGGGGTGCGCCGCGAGGGGTCAATTCACGCCAGCCGGTGTCGACTCTCCGAACTTCACGGAGCTATGATAAGATTCTGACGAATACGAGGAGGAACTGACATCTCAAACTCTCATAATAAGTTACGAGCCATCCCACTCGGCGGCCTCGGTGAGTTCGGCATGAACATGATGGTCTTCGAGTATGGCGATCATGCCGTCGTAGTTGATTGCGGCGTGATGTTCCCGGATTCCGAACTGCCTGGCGTTGACATCATTGTTCCCGACATTACTTATCTTCGACAGATTCAAGGCCGGATCAGGGCCATTCTTCTCACCCACGGCCACGAAGACCACATTGGCGCGCTGCCTTACGTCCTGGATGAGATCGACGCTCCCGTCTATGGAACGGCATTCACCCTGGCGCTGGCGAAAGCCAAACTGGTGGAGCACGGGCTCGAAGAGAGCGTCGAGATGCGTGAGATGAAGCCCGCCACGCCGTTTGACATCGGGCCGTTCCACGTGGAGTTTATTCACCTCACTCACAGCATTATTGAGTCGGGCGCGCTCGCCATCACAACGCCTGCCGGGACCATCCTCCACACGGGTGATTTCAAATTCGATCCGACTCCGATGGACGGCCGGCAAAGCGACTTGCACACGCTCGCGGATTACGGGCGAAAAGGGGTCCTGGCGCTGTTCTCCGATTCCACCAACGTTGAGCGCCCCGGCATCACGCCTTCGGAACGGGCCGTCCGTGAACGGCTTTCTGAAATTATGACGGTGGCCGAAGGGCGCGTCCTGATCAGTTGTTTCTCAACTTCCGTCCATCGGCTGCAGCTTGTGGCGGAGCTCGCCCATGCACGCGGCCGCCGGCTCTGCTTTCTGGGGCGCAGCATGCTCCAGATTTCGCACATTGCCCAGCAGATGGGAAAACTCGAGCTTCCGCCGGGTTTGCTGATCGAGCAGCAGGAACTCCGCAATCTTCCGCGCTCAAAGGTGGTCGTGGTGTTAACCGGCAGCCAGGGCGAACCGATGGCAGCGCTTCCGCGGGTCGCAGTCAATCGCCACAAGTGGGCTACCGTCGAGCCCGGCGATGAGGTGGTGATTTCCGCTCGCGTAATTCCGGGCAACGAGAAGTCGATTTTCCGCATGATTGACCACCTCTACCGCAGGGGAGCTCACATCCATTACGACGATGGCAGCCAGCCCCCCGTTCATGTTTCCGGGCATGGAAGCGCGGAGGAGTCCAGCCTGATGCTCAATCTGGTTCGGCCGCGATACTTCGTGCCGATCCATGGCGAATATCGCCAGCTTTTCCAGCACGCGGAGGCGGCCAAGCGGGTAGGCATCCCGCGGGACAACGTGTTTCTGCTGGAAAGCGGCGACGTGCTGGAATTTTCAGCCGATGGGGCAAAGAAAGCCGAGCGTGTTCCCGTGGGCCGCGTTTGTATTGATGTCGGAACGCTGGACGAGGTGGGCGACGTCATCCTCAAGGAAAGACGGCACATTTCTGAAGACGGTATCGTCATCCCGATTCTGGCGATCAATGAGCATACCGGGCAGCTTGAGGTGCCCCCCGAAATCGTTTCGCGCGGTTTTATTCCAATGGAGGAGGCGAAGGACCTGGTGGAAAGCGCCCGCCAGGTGATTTTCAAGACCATCGAGGTCTCCAACACCGAAGAGATTGCCGACTGGGGCGTTATCAAGGAGAAGATCCGGACCGCTTTGCGCCGCCATTTTGACCAGGAAACCGGCAAGCGGCCCATGGTCCTTCCTGTGGTCCTCGAGGTGTGAGGGCACCGGTTTCCAGATCCCAAAGACGCTTTGCATGTTCGCCTGACCCTGAAAGACTTGGATTTTCGTTGGTTGCTGTCTTGCTCCGGGCATGGTAGTATCTTCCATCAGATGGGGTTGCGCCACCTCATCCGGCACTGAGCTCTAAACACGGTGAAATTGATTCCCAGAGCCACAAACCTGCGACGGAGGGTAACCGCAGCCAGGGGCTTTCCCGGAGAGATTTCGGCGCATGCCAACCTCCTCTTCAGCTTCCAAAAAGGACCACGCCAAAGGGTCTTCCAGCCATCCTCTGATCGGCTCAGCGCGTTTCTCTGAGCTGGTAGGTTTTCTGCTGGTGATCCTGGGCCTGCTGGCTCTGTGCAGTCTGGTCTCCTATTTTCCCCGCGATCCTTCACTTGATACCAGTGGGGGCGCCTCGGGAGCCATCCACAACTGGATTGGTCTGATCGGGGCTTACGGCGCCGATGTTCTGGAGCAATTGCTGGGTTGGACGGCTTATCTGGTTCCCCTCGCTCTTTTCTTTGCTGGTGTCAGACTGGTCTGGAGAAAATCCCTCGAGGCGCCACGTACTAAAGTGTTTGGATTTTTGCTCTTGATCTTGTCACTGGGCGCACTGCTGCAACTGTTTCCTTATACTCCGCGCATCAACGGAGTGATCCAGGGAAGCGGCCTGGTGGGCTACCTGGTGGCGATCGGCCTGATCAATCTCTTGAATCCCCTGGGAGCCGCGATCGTTGCCGGCGCCCTGTTTTTGACTTCTCTGTTCCTCGTCACCCGTTTTTCTTTTTCAGCCCTGCTGGCCATCCTTCAAAAACGCTTTGCTTTTGTGGGCAGACTGGTTGCCCGCTGGGAAGACTGGCGAGAAAGGCGCCGGGCCGAGCGCCTGCGGCTCCAGATTGAGCGGAAAAAGGCTGCGCGCAGCCTGCCTGTTGTGACGCAGCAGGATCGCCAACCCTCGTCTCGCGCGGAAGCCAGGAACGACGGTATTGCAGCCGGTCAACCGGCCTCGGCGCTGGAGGTGGATGGGCTTGATTCACTGGAACCAGAGATAATCGAGCGCGTTTCCGAAATCCGGGACGTGGAAACAGAAGAGGTGGCGCCCAAGCCTCCAAAGGCCCCCGCGCGCGGACGCGGCCGATACAAGCTGCCCAGCACCACTCTGCTGCACCCTCCCGACGCCGAAGAGAGGATCGACGAGAATGAGCTGAAAGAGCGGGCGCTCCGGCTGACCCAGAAATTCGCTGAGTTTGGGGTTACCGGCACGGTCACCCAGATCCATCCCGGCCCGGTCGTCACCACGTATGAATTCAAGCCGGAAGCCGGCATCAAGTACAGCCGCATTGTGAACCTGGCGGACGATCTTTGCCTGGCCCTGAAAGCTGAATCCATCCTGATTGAGCGGATTCCGGGCAAATCCACTGTGGGCATCGAGGTCCCTAATGCGCGTCGCGAAACCATCCACCTGCGGGAGACGATCGAGTCGAGCGAGTTTACTGGCCACAAATCCAAGCTGGTCCTTTCGCTTGGCAAAGACATTACCGGTAAGATACGCGTTGCCGACCTGGCCCAGATGCCGCACCTTTTGATTGCCGGTTCAACGGGCACAGGGAAGAGCGTCGCAATCAACTCCTTTATCGTCTCCATCCTTTACAAGTCGACGCCCGATGAAGTCAAGGTGATCCTGATCGACCCCAAACGCCTGGAGTTGAACCTCTACGAAGGCATTCCGCACTTGTTTACCCCCATTGTGACGGAGCCCAAGCAGGCCGCCAACGTTCTGCGCCGGGCCACCATGGAGATGGAGCGGCGGCTGAAGCTCTTGGCCGAACAGGGCGTGCGGAACATCGAGCAGTACAACAATCTGTTTGATGACAGCTCCACTCTGGATCTTTTTGAGACCGACCCGGAGCGCGGCCGTCCGTTGCCTTACATCATGATTGTTATCGATGAGCTTGCGGATCTGATGATGGTTGAACCCCAAGGCGTTGAGGAATCCATCACGCGCCTTGCCCAGATGGCGCGCGCGGTGGGAATCCATCTGATACTTTCCACCCAGCGCCCCTCAGTTGACGTCATCACCGGCCTGATCAAGGCCAACCTGCCTTCGCGCATCGCATTCAGGGTGGCCTCGAAGGTGGACTCCCGGACGATTCTCGACTCGAATGGCGCGGAAGCCCTTCTGGGCCGCGGCGATATGCTTTGCCTGCCGCCAGGCACCGCCCGGCTGGTCCGCATGCACGGTGCGCTGGTTACCGAAAGAGAGATCGATAAGGTCGTTGAATGGTGCAAACAGCAGCGCGAGCCGCAATACAACGAAGAGTTCCTCAAACCTGTACGCGACAAGGATGATCGCGGCGCGGAATTGGATGACGAAACTGATTCTTCAGAACTGGATGCGGTTTACGAGGACGCAGTTCGCGTGGTGGTGGAATCCGGCAAGGCATCCACTTCGCTCTTACAGCGGCGCCTGCGGTTGGGATACGGCCGGGCCGCCCGGCTGCTTGACCTGATGGAGCGCGATGGGATCATCAGCGCTCCGGATGGCTCCAAGCCCCGCGAGGTCTTGAAGCGCCCTGACTGGGTGCGGGAAATGGATGAACCCCTTCGCTGACCCGTCGCAAGCATCGAAATGCCCCGCTTAGAAGAGTCCAAAAGTTCAATGGCTGGCGAGGTTGGCGGCGGAGTTTTTCTGTTCAGGTTTTCGTAGCGCCGGCCCTGCCGGGGCGGGGTCGGCACAAGCGGTAAAACCGAAAATACCGGGCTGAAGTCCGGCGCCACTTCTATCCAGGAGCATCGGGTCGCTTTTTCAGTTATTTCAGGCGCTTGCGGACTCAACCCTGTCATTCCAAGAAGCCTCGCCAAGGCGGGCGGCGAGGAATCTGCCGTTTTGGCTTCTCGGCGTTAAAAGCAGGACCTTCTCCCGCTCTGCGGGTTCAGACTGACATTTGTGGCGCTTTTTCCACAGACGGCTTTTGAAGCGGTTTCCTGGCCTAAAAATTAGCTTAACCTGACAACTGTTAACCTTTTTAACCTCTAAGCAAGTAGACAAAACGAACGGGAGGCTTTCCTTGACCTGCAGGGTATCGTAAAATAAGATAAATCATTTTGCCCTTGGATTGCCTCCGGTTAAGGCCGGATGTGAATCAGGGGCAGGACTGTAAAAGAAGGTGTGCGAGGAAGTAGATGTTCGAGGCCCTACAGGACAAGTTTCAACTGGCGTTCAAGAACCTTCGCGGCAGGGGTAATCTCACCCCGGAGGCCATTGACGAGACGCTGCGTGACGTGCGCATGGCCTTGCTGGAAGCAGACGTCAACTTTAATGTGGTCAAGGCGCTGCTTGAGAGGGTGCGGGTCCGCGCCCTGGGCGAGGAAATTGGCGCCACCTTTACGCCCGCGCAGGAAGTGGTGCGCATCGTACGAGACGAACTGATTGATATCCTTGGGCGTGACGCCTCACTGCTGACTTTTTCAAAAGAGTTTCCCACGGTCCTGCTCATGGTAGGGCTGCAAGGCTCCGGCAAGACAACCACCTCTGGGAAGCTGGCCCTCTGGCTGAGCAAGAAAAAGCGGCGTCCCATGCTGGTTTCGACTGACGTTTACCGGCCGGCGGCGCGCGAACAGTTGGCGGTGATCGCTGAGGCGATTGGCATTCCCTGTTTTGCAGGGGCCGGCATCGATTCTCCCATTGAACTGGCCAGGGCGGCAAGAAAAGACGCCGCCGACCGCGGGCACGACGTCCTGGTTGTCGATACGGCCGGGCGGCTGCACATCGATGAGCCATTGATGAAGGAAGTCACTGAATTGCGGTCAACCCTGCGGCCGAGCGAGGTCCTCCTGGTTGCTGATGCCATGGTGGGACAGGATGCCGTCAAGAGCGCGCAGGAATTCCACGAAAGACTTGGCGCCACGGGCGTCATCCTCACCAAGCTCGACGGAGATGCGCGGGGCGGCGCCGCGCTCAGCATCCGGCATGTGACCGGCCAGCCCATCAAGTTTATCGGCGTAGGCGAAAAGTATGACGCCCTGGATGTCTTTTACCCGGACCGTATTGTTTCGCGGATTCTGGGAATGGGTGACATCCTGTCGCTCATCGAGAGAGCGGAAGAAAAAATCGACAAACAAAAAGCTCTGGAAGTTCATCAGAAGCTGCAGTCGGATTCGTTCACGCTTTCGGACTTCCGCGACCAACTGGCCCAGATGCGTTCGCTTGGCCCGCTCGACCAGATGCTGGGCATGCTTCCGAAGGTGGGCATGCTGAAGAACATCGGCAAGGTCCAGGTGGACGAGAAGGAGCTGTTCAGGATCGAGGCGATCATCAATTCCATGACCGACAAGGAGCGGCGCCGCCACGACATCATCAACGGAAAGCGCCGCAAGCGCATCGCGCGCGGCAGTGGGACCACCGTTCAGCAGGTCAATCAGGTGCTGAAGCAGTATGTTCAGATGCGGAAGATGATGAAGACCATGAGCGCCAGCCTGCTGGGAAAACAGTTGGGTCGCCTGAAATTGCCTTCCGGGATGGGCGGACCGGCTTCCTGAGCGCCAGGAATTCAGGGAAGATGGAAGGTTTTGCGATTGTGTTCATGAACGGGTTGAGGAAAGACGGCTGGCCCGTGGCCGCCGATTAATTTGAATGGCAGGGAGGACGATTGTTAAGAATACGGTTGGCTCGGACGGGAGCTAACAAAAAACCGAGTTACAGAGTTGTGGTGATTGAACGGGAGCGAGCACGTGACGGCGGGTTTGTGGAAATTGTAGGACACTATAACCCGCGGAGAAATCCTGTTGAGTTGGTCTTGAAACGAGACCGCGTGGATTACTGGCTGGGTAAAGGCGCTCAGCCGTCCGAGACAGTGCGGAGCCTTCTGAAGAAGTCAGGGTAGCAGAAGACAGAAAGTTCCGTGCGGTTCGCCTCACCATGGCACAGGGTCCACCATTTGGGTTTCCCAAGAACTCTTCTTCAACAGCTGGAGCAAAAGTCAGTTCGGCAGGAGGGACCAAGTGGAAATGAAGAACCTCATTGAGGCGATTGCTAAGGCGCTAGTGGATAATCCCGACCAGGTTACTGTCCGGCCGGTGGAAGGGGAGCAGATCACTGTCCTGGAGCTTCGAGTCCATCCCTCGGATCTTGGGAAAGTAATCGGCAAGCAGGGGAGGACCGCCCGGTCGATTCGGACCATTCTCGGGGCTGCCGGGATGAAACTCAAGAAGCGTTTTACCCTTGAAATCCTGGAATAGCGTAAGTGACGGCGCATCCGGCAAGCATCGGGGACAAGATGAGTGACTCCGCGTCGCGCCAGCAGGCTCCGCGAGCAACACACGCTGCCGTAGCTGACGCGCCGGGTTTCATTGCCATCGCGCGTGTGGTGCGTCCGCAGGGACGCAAAGGGGAAGTCTCGGCGGAGATCCTGACCGATTTCCCAGCCCGGTTCCGGGACCTTCAGCGCGTCTTTATCGACCAGCCTGGCCATCTTCCCCGCGCGATAGCCGTTGAAGACGCCTGGCTGCACAAGGGTAAGGTGGTGCTCAAGCTCGCCGGCATCGGCTCCATTGATAATGCCGAAGCGCTCCGGGGACGGCTGGTTCTGCTTCCGGCAGAGGAGAGAATTGCTCTTGCGGACGGGCAGTATTACGTGTGGGAACTTGTGGGCTGCCAGGTGATGGTCGAAAGCGGCGAGACAAGCAAGCCTCTGGGAACGGTGACCGAGATTGAGCGCACAGCAGGAGCGGACCTGCTCCACGTTGCGCATGGTTCCCGGGAAGTCCTGGTTCCCTTTGCCGAGTCGATTTGCAAGCTGATCGACCCCGGGTCCGGGCTGATCGTTATCGAACCTCCGGAAGACCTTCTGGATCTGAATCCGGAGTGAGGGGCGTCATCACGCGGGGTGGCGGCTCAGTAATTGTGGGCACGGGCGCCCTCGCCCGTGTGCAATGAAAAGACACGGCCAGGCACGCCCCGAGCGAAGCGAACGGGATGGCCGTGCGAAATAGGAACCCATGCAATTTGATGTTGTCACCATTTTCCCGGATTTTTTCGGGAGCATCTTGGCCCACGGCGTCTTGAAACGGGCCGCGGCCGGCGGCCAGCTTGCGGTCCGGCTGCACGACCTGAGAGATTTCACAGAAGATCGCCATCGTACGGTTGATGATCGTCCGTTTGGTGGCGGGCCGGGAATGGTTCTCAAGCCGGAACCCATCTTTCGTGCCGTGGAGTCGATAAAATCAGAACAGCCGGGAGAAGAGCTTCCGGTTATTCTGTTGTCCCCACAGGGCCGGTTGTTGCGGCAGCCGGTGGTTGAAGAACTCTCCCGGCACTCGCGCATCGTTATGGTCTGCGGGCGCTATGAGGGCATGGATGAGCGTGTGGCAGAGGGCCTGGCGACGGACGAGCTGTCCATCGGAGATTACGTTTTGAGCGGCGGCGAGATCGCTGCTGCCGTCGTCATGGAATGCGTCGCGCGGCTGACGCCGGGCGTTCTCGGCAATGAGGAGTCGGTTGTTCAGGATTCCTTCGGCGAGGAAAGGATGCCCGGCCGTCGCGTTCTTGACTGGCCGCATTACACCCGGCCCGCGGAGTTCAGAGGGCTGCGCGTTCCGGACGTGCTGCTCTCGGGTGACCACGAGGAAATTCGCCGCTGGCGCAGGCGGAAAGCGCTCGAGAAAACGTGGCGGAAAAGGCCGGAACTGCTGGCCGCTCTCCCGCTGGACGGGGAGGACCGGCAGGTCCTGAAAGGCTTGTCCCAGGCGCCCTGGCTGACCGTTACGTCCCGGCAGGGCTGAATTCATCCGGCGGCTATGGCCTGAAGATGTGAGCAGAAATCACACGAATTTTTATTTGGCAAGTTGTTGAAAAACGTTTCGAAAGGGCGTCATTCCGAGCGAAGCGAGGAATCTGCTTCTCTCAATCTACTGGACCCAGAACAGGTTCCTCGGGTCGAGAAGGACCATCGGCCCTCGGAATGGCACGTAATGTGAGTTTTTCAACAACCTGTTAGAAGATGGAGCGTCACTACAATGAGTATCGTTGAAAAGATCGAACAGGAACAGTTGAAGAAGGACATGCCGCACTTCCATGCGGGTGACACGGTGCGGGTACACGTGAAGATCAAGGAAGGGGACAAGGAGAGGATCCAGGTGTTTGAAGGCATCGTCATGGGACAGCACCGCGCGCAAAACCACTCCACCTTCACTGTCCGCAAGATTTCCTTCGGCCATGGCGTCGAGCGTATTTTTCCCTTGCACTCGCCCGTCATCGAGAAGATTGAGCGGATCAAGTCCGGCCAGGTCCGCCGCGCCAAGCTGGGTTATCTGCGCGGGCGGCGCGGCAAGGCTGCGCGCATCCGCGAAGCCCGCACGGAGCGCGAAGGTTAATCGGCACGGCGAGGGCGGCAGGCTTTCCCGCCGCCCTATTTCGAGTAAACTCAGGTCGTCATTTCATGCCGCGACTGTGTACACCCGAAGACCTGGAATGTTCCTCGCGGCTTGAGTTCTGCCTGCTTCGCCGCGGGATACGTGTGGTCGCGGGCACCGATGAGGCCGGGCGGGGCTCGCTCCTTGGCCCTTTATACGTCGCGGCCGTGATTCTTGACGCCGCGCAGCCCATTCCCGGACTGAACGATTCAAAAAAGCTCTCCCCGCAGGCGCGTTTCTGCTTTGCGGAGGAAATCCGCCACAAGGCCGTCTGCTGGCGGGTGATCTCGGTGCCGGCAAAAGAAGTTGACGCTCTGAACGTGTATGAAGCCACCCGGCAGGCGATGGTCCGGGCCCTGGTGGCGCTCGATCCGCTGCCGGAGTTTGCGCTGGTTGACGCCATGCCGCTGCAGAATGGCCGCAGGCCGGGCTTCTCCATCCCTTACTGGCCCCTCATCCACGGCGATGCGCGCTCGGTGTCGATTGCAGCAGCTTCCATCCTGGCGAAGGTCGAGCGGGACCTGCATCTGGAACGCCTTGACCGCAAATACCCGCAGTACTGCCTGGCCCGAAACAAAGGCTACGGGACGCCGGAGCACTTGGACGCTCTGGCACGCTATGGCCCCTGTCCCGAACACCGCCGCACCTACCAGCCCGTGAAAGACGTTCTCACTCCCCGCCTGCCGTTTGGCCTCGCCTGAACCGCCACAATGCTGCGGTCGTTCCGGAGTTTGGAATGTATGCAGCCCGCCGAATGTCCCAGAAGCCAGCGGATAGCCAGTAGCGAGGGCCGCCACTTTTGAGGTCCGTGTGGTCCTTCCCAGCCCCCATCAGAGGCGGAAGCCTTTAGCCCATGTTGCAAGCCATGGGAAGACTGCACCGCATGTCGTAAACCCACTCAGCTTCGCTGAACGCTGATATCAAAAATCGATATCTGCGCCACCCCCATCAGCAAATTCTGCAGCGCTGATCCCGCCGCTCCTGACTTCTGACTTCCAGCCTCTCCCGCCGAATTTGCTTGACAAGCACTGGCCTAGCATGGTAGTCTTCCTTCAGTGCCTGCGAGCCGCGAGCTTTTCCGGGACTAAAAGTACACGAAATGGGACAAGAAAATACGTTTTTTGAAAAACAAACCGGAGAAGTTGCTGAAAACAAACGGAAATGTCCCAAAAACAAACCGGAACAAACCGGAAAACGAAGCTACCGATCTCATTGAAAATAAAAGATGGCGGAAAAACGGGACCGAAACGAACCACAGCGAACTCAGAATGAAAATTCCCGGACTTCCAGCCTGTTTTGCAGTCGCGGAATCGCCCCTCGTTTGCTCCCATCATTGATCTCCCGCGTCGGACCCGATTGACTGGCAAGGCTTCCTTGCAGTCAGCGCAGTTGATTTTGAAACGTCTTGCCTTCCAAAACTTCGCCCTGCCGATGTTATGCTTGTGATATACGGGTAGCCTGAGGTCATTCCAGTGGCTCGATTGCTGATTCGTAGCGGACGTGTGGTTTCGCCGGAAGATAATCTGGACGGCGAAATGGACCTGTTGCTTGAAGAGGGCGAGATTCGTGAAATCGCTCCGCACCTTTCCGCCTCTGCTGACGAAATCATCGATGCCGGCGGACAGATTGTTGCGCCGGGTTTCGTGGACATTCATGTCCACCTTCGCGAGCCGGGCGGAGAAATTTCAGAGACGCTCGAAACCGGTCTTCGTGCCGCGGTGGCGGGCGGCTTCACGGCTGTGTGCCCCATGCCCAATACCCGCCCTGTCAATGACAATCCGGAGCTAACGCGCCAACTCGTCAGCCGCGCTGAGGAATTGAAACTGGCGCGCGTTTTTCCCATTGCGGCGGTAACCGTAGGCAGCCAGGGTGAAAGGCTGACCGATTTTGAGGCGCTCATGGCTGCTGGGGCGGTGGGATTTTCAGATGACGGGAAGCCAGTAAAAACAGCCGCGTTGATGAGGGAAGCCCTCGGAAAAGCAAAGGGCCTGGGCGCGCCTGTCATCGACCATTGTGAAGTACCGGAGCTGAGCGCCGGCGGAGTGATGAATGAAGGTGTACACTCACGGTCGCTGGGTCTGCGCGGGATCCCCAACGGCGCTGAAGACGGCTGCATTGCCCGGGATATTGAAATTGCGGAAGCCACCGGAGGACATCTGCACGTGGCCCACCTGTCAACGGCGGGCGGCATCCAGCTCGTGCGTGAAGCCAAAGAGCGCGGGTTAAAAGTAACCTGTGAAGTTACGCCCCATCACTTTACGCTGATCGATGAAGACGTCGCGCGCTGCGGGACCAATGCCAAAATGAATCCTCCTCTTCGCAAGAACGACGACGTGGAAGCTCTTCTCGATGGCATTCGTGACGGCGTTGTTGATGCGATTGCCACTGACCACGCGCCGCACGCAGGTGAGTTGAAATCGCGGTCCATGGCCGAAGCGCCGTTCGGGGTAACCGGACTCGAGACGGCCTTGGCGCTGGGTCTCAAACGGTTGGTCTATTCCGGAACGATCTCGATTGGCCGCCTGATCGCGTTGATGAGCTCGAAGCCGGCGCGCATCATTAACCAGCCGCTTGGCCGCATCCGGCTGGGCGGGGCTGCAGATCTCACCCTGTTTGATGCAAAACTCGAATGGACCTATAGCGCCGCCGCCGGCCGCTCCAGGAGCCACAACTCGCCGTTCGACGGATGGGCATTTCAGGGCGCCGTGACGGCCACCATCGTTCAGGGCCGGGTGGTCTACCGGCGCTGATCGCTTCTCGCGCCAGGTAGTGTCCCGGGTGATTGTGGGTTTCCGGGCGTCGGCGCTGCCGGTTGAGCTTGCTAAGCACGCTTAGGCGCTGCAGGGCGGCTGCCCGGTTTTACGGCGGGCTTGCCCTCCGCGCAGAGGGGGCAATCGTCAGGCTCCCAGGTCTTCACATCGAGAGTGACGAGTGCAGCCTTGGGAACGCCAAACTCAACCTTGCCGCCGCTGCGGTCAATGAGCGCGCCGATGCCGACCACTTTGCCGCCGGCGCTTTCAACGCAATCAGCGGTTTCACGGGTGGATTTTCCGGTAGTGATGACGTCTTCTACAACGATTACCGGCTCGCCCGGCTCCAGGTGGAAGCCGCGCCGAAGCGTCATCTCGCCATTCTGCCGTTCGGTAAACAGCGCCCTCAGCCCCATTGCTCGGGCAACTTCGTGCGCCACAATCACTCCACCCAGAGCGGGCGCCGCAACGGTCTTTGCTCCGAGTCCACCCAGTTTGGGACGCAATTCGGCGCACAACTGCTCTGCCACTCGGGGATGTTGCAGCACCAGCGCGCACTGGATATAGCGGTCGCTGTGGAGCCCTGACGAAAGGATAAAGTGCCCCTCCAGCAGGGCGGAATGCTCGCGGAAGATTTTGAGAATGTCGTCTTCAGTCATGAACTGCCCTCTGAGGATTTTGGAATATGTCCGGAGGATTTGCGCATCTCCTCCAGGATTGCTTCTGCCGCTGCGGCCGGGTCGGAGGCCGCAGTGATGGGCCGGCCGACAACCAGATAGTCTGCTCCGGAATCGAGAGCAGCCTGCGGCGTTGCGGTACGGGACTGATCGTCTGCAGCAGCACCCGCGGGCCGGATGCCCGGAGTAACAATCACAAACTCCGGCCCACATTCTTTGCGTAGAGCGGAAACTTCTCGTGCAGATGCCACTACGCCGTCCAGCCCCTCGGACTGCGCCAGGCGCGCCATGCGAAGAACGGCGCTCTCGGGAGGGCCGGCGATGCCCATTTCATCCAGGTCTCCGGCAGCCAGACTGGTGAGGATGGTCACGGCGAGCACCAGCGGACGGGGCCGACTTCCGGTTGCGCCTTCCGCGGCTCCATCGAGCGCCGCACGCAGCATGTTTCTTCCGCCCAGGGCGTGGACGTTCAGCAGCGTGACTCCCATATTCGCCGCCACCCGGCAGGCGCCGCGAACGGTATTGGGGATGTCAAGAAACTTCAGATCGAGGAACACCTTTTCTCCCGAATCGACCAGATACCGGGCCAGCATCGGACCTTCCGCGGTGAATGCCTCCATCCCGACTTTGAACATGCCGGCGCGGCCGCGCAGTTTGTCCGTCATCTGCGTGGCGGCCTCAGCGGTGCTAAAATCTAGCGCAACAATCAGCTTGTCTCGGACCTGCACTGCAATCTCCTTTTTCAAATAGGACTCGTTTCATCGAACGCTGGCATGCAGACTGAAAAACGGGTAAACAGGGATTGTAAATTGTCTCGAAGAAAAACTAAATGGAAAAACCTTCTCGAGCACGCAGGCCCGCGCCGGATGGCGCCGCTCGCAGTATCACCAGATGATTCGCGCGCCTTGGTTTCGTGTCACACCTCACCGGCGGAGGAATTAGCGTTGCCGCTTTTTTGCCTTAATTGTGTGTGCGCGTTGTTGCGATGTTCCCGCTTCGTCCGGTTCGATGTGCCGGAGCGCGGCCGCCTGTTTTCGATACTGCGCCACGTTGCGCTGGTGTTCCGCAAGCGTTCTGGCAAATTGATGGCCGCCGTGATTGTTGCTGACAAAGTAGAGATAGTCCGTGGAAGCAGGATGAAGCGCTGCAAGAATGGAAGCTCTTCCCGGATTGCAGATCGGGCCCGGAGGCAGCCCGGTGTGGACATACGTGTTATAAGGCGACTTCAGATTCAAGTCGCTTTCTGTGATGGGCGCCGGCGGCAAATGGGCCATCTCGGCAGCATACGCCACGGAAGGATCACACTGCAGAAGCATCCCTTTTTGCAAGCGCAACCCGAAAACCTGAGCGATGATGGGGCGCTCGTCGGGGTCCGGGGTTTCTTTTTCAATCAGGGACGCGAGCGTCAGCACCTGATGGAGGTTCTCATGCGACTGGTTGAGGTCTTTTTGAAAGCTCTGACGCAAAACCGTCCGGAAGCGCGCCAGCATGGTCAAGGCGATTCGTGCCGTCGTGGGGTGGAATTCAAAACGATAGGTGTCCGGAAAAAGATATCCCTCGAGCGTTTGCGCCTTCGGATCGAGGTCATGGATCGGAGACGCTTCCTCGGTGACCCGCAGGAAATCTTCAGGGTCGGTCCCGAGGCTTCTTTGCAGGATTCGCGCGATATCGAAGCGGTTGGAGCCTTCAGGAATAACGACCGAGCGGAAATAGACTTCACCGCGAACGAGTTTGCGATAGACGTCCAGCGGCCGCAGAGGGCGGTCGAACAGGTACTCACCTGCTTTGACATGATAACGCCACCGGCCTGCGCCATAGATCAGGAGGAATGGCCACTGATGGGAGATCACGCCTTGCTTCGCCAGCCGGGTCGCAATCTCCGGCGCCTGTGTTCCCGGTGGAATCTCAACGATGACCTGACCGGCATGACCGCGATAAGGGCGCAGAATTTCAACACCTGCAGCGGCGAGACCGGCGACAACTAGAAGGATGACGAGCGCGAAGACCCGTTTCTTCAAGGGCGGCCTCCACCGGCGTCATTCTGTGCGGCCAGGTTGGCATGGTGGTCCAGGTAGTTCTGGAGGAGCAGCACAGCCGACACCCGGTCAACCGCCTGTCGGCGTTTGTTGATGCTGATGCCCGCCGTTTTGAGCATGCGGTTGGCCTCCGCGCTGGTCAATCGCTCGTCCCAAAGCTCCACCGGGCAGGTCGAACGGTCTCCCAGTTTTTTGGCAAAATCTGCCGCGTGACGCGACATTGAAGTCGCCTTGCCGGCATGGCCGATTGGGTTTCCAACGATGATTCTCCCGACGGAATACTCCCGGGCTACAGCGCGTATATATTCGATGTCCTTTCGCACGGCAGTTCGCTGAAGAGTTGGGATCCCCTGTGCCGTGATGCCCAGGGTGTCAGAAACAGCCAGCCCGATGCGCCTGAGACCAAAGTCGATCGCCAATACCCGTGCCGGCAAGCTTCCTTCCTGTGGGGCGGAAAGCAACCCTGTAGATCTTTTCCTGGCTGCCCCTCTGGCTTTCACTGCCTCTTATGATACACCGTGCCGCGCGATGCCTCGATGGGCCGCTAGCAATAAGCGAATTGCGGTTGGACAGTTCCGGTGCCACTCGAAATCAGCAAGCCTGGAAACTGTTCAGCCATCCCTCGGTTCCGGTTGTTGATGATCATTCAAAATTGCGGAAGAAACTTCGGACATTGCGGGCGCAAAATACTTGAACCCCTGGCAGGCAACAAAAAGGCTCGTCGCCAGGACCAGCGCGCCTACTGCAGCATGAGTGGCATTCATCACCGAGAGCCCCGGCTGGGTTCCGGGAGCAGCGCGCCCGTTGAGGGCCATGCTGTAGGATACGATCCCGAAGAAAAGCTGCAAGCCAACCACTTCCGCGAGGAAGACTGCCGAGATCTTGAATGCGCGCAGGTGCGAAAACTTGGTCAGCGCCATTTCCAGGACCCATAGCGAGCCGGCCATGGCGGCAATTCCCAGTACCAGGTGCGGCGCAATCCCGATGGCCTGTTCCCGGAAGGCCCTTCCCAGGAATGGCTCTACGAACACTGCCGTTGTTGTGAAAACCAGCACTTGCCGGATGGAGGGGGAGGCGAGGTCTGGTGCTTTCGGCTCATCCCATCGCCAGTCGGTCCGCGTAAACAGTGCCAGGCATACCGTTAGGCAGAAAAAGGTCAGAATGCCGAATGTGTAGCCAACCGCTGCTGCTGCGGGAAAAAGATTGGGCACGGGACCCAGTTCCACAAGCGCCAGTAAAAGAAGTACAGCGACCGTTATGGCTCCCAGGTTTTTC
Source organism: Terriglobia bacterium (assembly GCA_035712365.1). Taxonomy (NCBI): domain Bacteria; kingdom Pseudomonadati; phylum Acidobacteriota; class Terriglobia; species Terriglobia bacterium. The sequence goes on along the minus strand of DASTAW010000048.1, from coordinate 75,878 downwards.
AGGTAACGTGGCGAATTGCTCTTCCACAACCGCCAAACGAAAAGAACGGTCAATGCGGTTACCGCAACAGCCAGAACCATTACGGCATGCGCGGACTTACCTGGGGAACCGTTGGGCGCCTGCCCAGCGCTCGACCCGAGCGCCCCCGTCACGTAAAGGAAAAACGTCAGGACCGCGATGAGACTCCCCAGCCTGTGCAGCCAGGACACGCCGTCTTCCCTTTCACTCATAACAACATTCCTGGGTCCGATGTTCCGCACACTCCAAAGGCAAGACTAACACTATAGACTATGGGGAATAAAAACAACTCTGAGGTGACTCCAGCTAATTGCGAAGTGATCTGCTCCTGGTCAGGTTTTGCTCATCCTGGCCAGCACTTTGGCGATGGTTTCGCGAGGCAGGAACCGTTGCGCAAAAATGCTGGCCTTGTTGACAAAGCGCGGCACAACCAGGCCGCCGCCGCGCTGGAGCTTGTCGAGGGCGTCCGTCACCACCTCCTCTGGTGGCTGCGGGCCGCCAGGGAATTTGTGCCGTCCCTCGCTCGCGCCAACGTTCACAAAATGGGTCCGAGTGCCGCCGGGGCAGAGCGTCACCACAGCCACCCCGTAAGGCCTCAACTCTTCCCGAAGCCCCATCGAGAAGCTGTTCATAAAGGCCTTTGTGGCTGCGTATGCTGTGGCGTAGGGGATCGGCTGAAAACCTGTCATCGACGAAACATTGATGACTCCGCCACTTCGCCGCTCAATCATTCCCGGCAGAAGATGAAAAGTCAACTCCATCAGCGTCTCGATTTGAAGGCGCATCAGGGCCGTTTGTTTGTCGAGGGGCAGTTCCCAGAATCTCCCGCGAGCGCCGAAGCCGGCATTATTGATGAGGAGATCAATCCCTAGCCCGCGCGCGCCAACCTGCAGAGCCAGGCGTTCGCCTGCCCCGGGTTCGCCTAAATCCATCGCCAAAGGTTCGGCGAGAATGCTGTGTGCGCGCTTGAGTTCGCTTGCCAGCGCCTCCAGTTTGTCACTCGATCGGGCGACCAGAAGCAAATTTTTCCCACGCCCAGCAAGCTCACGCGCAAAGCATTCTCCGATGCCGCTGGAGGCGCCCGTAATCAGTGAATAGAAGGGAGGTCTCATGCCTCAAGCTCGGAGGCCGCAGTTTGTGGGTTCCGGGCGTTTGTACGCGGGGCTGCAGAACGCTTTCCGTGGTAAAGAGCTGCCCGCACCGGGCCGGAATAACGCGTCTTGAAAACGATATCCCAGAAGCCGTTGGTCAGGCCATACCCCTTTTCCATGCCTTTCGGGCTGTGATGGTAAAAGTGGTGCCGTTTGATATAACGGAAGTAAGGACTTCGGAAGTTATAAAAATGCACCGAGTGGTGGACCCATTCCTCGACCACATAGCATTGCACCACCCCTGCCAAAAGGACTGGAAGCGTGTAGACCGGAGCGAGAAGGCTGACCGGCGCGGCAACAAAGAACAAAGGGAGCAGGTCGCGGAGCTCTCCATTGATATGATGCCCGTCGAAAGGCCGCGCATGGTGTTCCCAGTGGAGCGGATCCAGACGCTCGTGCAGGAACTTGCGGATGATTCCTTTGCCGGGAGCGAAGCGTCCGTGCAGCACAAAGCGGTGGAACAGATATTCCACGAAAGTCCAGATCGGCAGGCCGCAGGCGTAGAAAATGATCGCCGTCAAAGGGCGTGGCGAGCGCAGCGCGAAGAAGAGGACCACAAGTGCATATAAGGTGTAAAAAACTGTCATCGGGTAAAGTCGATGCCGGGAAATGCGGGCCTGCTGGCGCTTATAGACGCCAAACGGCACATCGGAATGTGCCAGCCGGTGTTCACGCTGTTCAGTTGCCACGGTTCCCCCTGAAGCGATCTTTACCATTCATCCTCTCAGCCTGCAAGGTCTCGCCATCTCCATCAGTAGATGCACCAGCAAAATCACCGTTACTTTCCTGCGCCTGCGTGGTTTTCCAGGGATGCGGCCCGATTGTTCAGTTACAATCAGTAGATTTTACCCCGGCGTCACGACATCATCAATACGGTCGTTCTCAACCCAGATGACCGCGATTGAGATCAGTGACGCACGGGATTCTATAGGCAAGCTGTCCTCGTTGTGGGGCCGCCTGCAGCCATGTGCGTTGGAAAGATGACGACACTGGCCGGGGGCTGCTCTGCATAGCTTTTAGATGGAAATCAGATAGAATGGATGCGACCGCATGCGCTTCGCATTGGGCCGGTCTGGCCGGTTCGGCGTTCGAGCCGGGGCTAAGCGGCGGAACAACATCATTGTGATTCCGCGTTCGATTCGCCTGTTGCGCACCAAGGACGACCTATGTCTGATCTCAACACAGACCTGGCCGGCAGGACCACTTTCAAGGTCACGGGAGCCGTGCTCATTTTCTGTTGCCTTGTGGCCGGCTTCCTGCTGAATCAAGGCCGCCTGCTGCCTCAGGAATCTGGCGCTTCAGGATTGATCAAGATGCACGAGCGCGCGCCGGAATTCCCAGTCGAATCATCTCCCAGCTCTCAATTTTCTGCTCCGCCCTCTACTCCGCCAGCCTCAATAGCCTCTCCTCGGGGCGCGCCGGACACTCGTGCGCCGGAATCTCCAGGCATGCCCGAATCGCCAACGGCCCCGGCCGGGGCTGACGTGCAATGGATAGATTCAAGGCCGCTGACGATGGCAGGGCTGAAGGGCAAAGTCGTTCTGATCGACTTCTGGGAGTACACCTGTATCAACTGCGTCCGCACGTTCGATGAGAATAAGAAATGGTATGAGAGATACCACAAGTACGGATTTGAAATCGTCGGTGTCCACTGTCCGGAATTCGACATCGCCTATCAGGTTTCTAACGTGAAGGAGGCGGTCAGGAGGTTTGGGCTTCCTTACCCGGTTGTGGTTGACGACAAATTCCTGATCTGGCGCGCCTATCACAATTCCACCTGGCCGAACCGGTTCCTGATTGATGCCAAAGGTTACATTCGCTACAACCGTTCCGGCGAAGGCGAAGACAGCGCGCTGGAACACGCCATCCAGCAGCTTCTGAAGGAAGCTCACCCGGGATTGCAATTCCCCCCGAGTTACGCGATTCCTCCGGAGAGAAATGCATTTGCTCCGTCCTGTGGCGAGACGACGCCTGAAATGTATGTGGGCCAGTGGGGAGATCGTGGGATCCTTTCCAACAAAGAAGGGTACCGCAAGGGGAAAGCGATCGATTACGCCCTTCCGGCCAACGTCGAGGATGGGCACGCGGCCGTCTCAGGGCGCTGGGAAACGGATAAGGGAAATACTTCCGGCCAAAGCAACGGGATGATCTACCGCGGAAAGAAAAACAGAGATGCTCCTTCCACCGACGAGCTCGTCATGCGCTATCACGCGCGGGAATTGTATTCTGTGATGAATGTGGAACACGGCCGTCCATCACGAGTCTACATTCGTCAGGACGGAAAAGATCTCACAAAGCAGAACGCGGGGGTTGACGTTCGATTTGACGCTGAAGGGCACTCGTACATCGAAGTGCGTGAGCCGCGGATGTACTACCTGACTGCCAACCCGAAATCCGGCAGCCACAAGGTGGAGTTATTTCCCACCCGCTCCGGACTGACGATCAATTCATTCACGTTTGGCAATGATTGCCAGACGCACTTTTCTCACCTTTAGCAGGTTGTTGAAAAAGGTTACCCGTCATGCTGAGCGAAGCGAAGCATCTGCTGTATCTCACTGAAAATGACCAAAACAGATCCTTCGCTTCGCTCAGGATGACGTGGTACAGAGGGTTTTTCGTCAACCTTTTAGAGAGCGTTTTACGTCGTGGCCGATGGGCCTGTTGCGAGTGGAAGGTCCTGATCGCGCGCCAATTTTATTGCTCTCTATTTTCTCATTCTGTCGCAGAGCTGATCTGCACGTCGTCGAGCCAGACTCTACCGGCGATTCCAGGGTCGTCGTCCGCACTGCTGGGCGAGCGCACCAAAAGGACAAGGATGAGCTGGGTTTTGGGTCCGGTCTTGAATTCCATGTTGAGGGGATTCCAGCCGCCGCTTGTCCCTGTCATTCCAGGCGTAAATTTGTCGAGTGCACGAGGGTCGTAAGCATCGACAACCTCAAGGCGCGGCCCACTGTCGCTGGTGACGTCCTGCGTTTTCATGAAGGCTTTCAGTTCATACGCGTGATTGGCCGACACCCTGACGAATTGGAAGAGCTGGTGATAATTCAAGTTCTGCTTTCCGGTGAATTGCACGGAAAGTGAATGTCCTGGCGAATGAAAGGTGGCCGTGTCCAGGCCGGCGTACACCCCGGGAACTTCCTGAATTCTCCAGCCGAACCCCATATTGAGCAGAGGGTCTTCAAAATTTCCGTTGGTCATCAGGTTCTGGTTTGGCCCGCCTGGCGAGGCCTGGACCAGTCCCCTCCCCTGGAGACCCGTCCAGACCTCGTAGGCCGCGCCGGCCTGGCCGGTTTTGACAAGGGTGTCGATGTAGCCTGAGGCTTCTTGCGGCTTGAAGGTATCCGGAGTTGCCACAATGCGCTTCCACACGGCCGCGGCCTCGGGGAAGCGCTGTTCGGCAGTCAGATAGTTCAGATAGCTGAATTCCGCCGGAAGTTTATTCGGGATGAGCTGCTCAAGGATCTGTTGAGCGTTGCCGGAAGCCTTCCAGGCAACGTTGAAGACCGTGCGGTCATACTGGCGCGAGCCGGCCAGTACTACTTTCAGGTGCTGGAAAGCCTCCTGCGTATTTCCGTGCAGCAGGAAATAGTTTCCAATGGTCCACTGGAATTGGGGCAGGTTGGGCGCCAGAGTGGATGCGTGCCGCAAGTCTTCTTCAGCGCTGGAAGTGTCTCCCTGGAATTCGTGCGCGGCCGCCAGATTGATCCAGGCATCCGGATCGTAAGGGTTCACCTTGACGGCTTCCTGGAACTGCTGAATGGCTTCGGCCGGCTTTGGATTTTCGATGCTGTATTGATACAGGCGGCCCAGTTGAACATGGTATGTGGAGTCCCGGGGATTTAGCCGGGTAGCCAGCCGAAGGCTGTCGATCGTCAGGGTGTGACCGGCACGGTAAGCGAGGCAGGTTTTTATAATCCATCCGGTGGCCAGTATAAATCCCGCGATCAGCGAGATCATCAGGATTCTCTGTGCGAACCGGCCCTCCACTTGTATCCGCATTCGACCTCGTTTGGCCTACCGCCGCCATCCGACAGCAGGACCACGCCGCCTTCCTTGTTCCGCCAGCAAAGCCCAGGGCGGCTTTCAACGGAACCAAGCCAGCAGACGGGAACAGGGCCGAAGTATATCAAATTCTGACTGGAAATTTAGGCGGACAGGCGGGAAGTCGCCCGCCTCCAGGGCGGCTGACCTGGCTGGAGAACTTTGTTTCCAGGGAAGGACGGCCTTCAACCGGATCCGCCATTCCTTATCAGGAAAAAACCGCAGGGGCAGGCGTTCCGCTCACCCCTGCGGTCCTCGTGAAAGTGGCGAAGAGATTCTTCGCGCCCTTCTGCGCATATTTCGCGGCGCTCAAATCTCCTCATGGTTAGAAATAAAAGCGCAGTGAGAGCTGGATGTTGCGCTCGCCACCGCTTCCTGGGCTGCCACCCTTGGTCAGCACTTTGCCAAAGGTCGCCGAAGTGGGGTTGAGGCCGATATTCGTAGTGCCACTGCAACCGCTCGGGCCACACCAATTCGGGTGGTTCAGGAAGTTGAAAGCCTCGGCGCGGAATTGGAGCCCCATGCTTTCGCGGATTGGGAATGATTTGAAGACTCCGAAGTTCCAGTTGTTAAACCCAGGCTGATAGATGGTGTCCCGAACGCGTTGCGTATTGAAGGTACCCGCGGGAGGCGCCGTAAAAATGGGCGACCCATCGGGGTTGGTCGTTGAGAACCACTGGCCGTTTGGTCCGAATGTCTTGACGAGCTTCGGCTTGCCGTTCTCTACCCAATATTGACCGTTCACACCGCAGCCGAAGTTCGAGTCGAGTCCCACGCCGGCATAGTCAGTCGATCCGGCCACGCTGCACGGATTTCCGCTCTGGAATTGGAGTAGGCTCGAGACCTCCCAGCCACCCAACACCTGGCCGGCCAAACCCCTCTGAGTGCTGAAGAAGGGCAGGTGGTAGAGGAAACTGGCCACCAGGTTGTTGCGCGCGTCAAACTCCGACGGCCCCCACAGAAAGCTGGTGTCGTAGGTGTCCGGAACCACATCGCGCACGTTAGATCCGCTATCCATGGTCTTGGATAGCGTGTAGGCCAAGCTGAACAGCAGGCCCTTGGCGAAGGGGCGGCTCCAGCCGATTTGCAACGACTTGTACTGGGAAGTCGCCACGCCGTTTGATTGACGAATGGACCCAAAACCCTTGTAGGGCCGGATGGCGTTAAGGTTTATGCCAGGATTGGCTGCGACTGTGGCCAGGGTAGGCTGGTTGATATCCGCCTGGCGCTGCAAGTGCAGCCCATGGCTCCCGACGTAAGCTACACTCAGGAGGGAGTGCCAGGGGAGTTGAGTTTCCGCCGTGACGTTCCATGTCCAGGCCTCCGGGCTCTTGGTGTCTCTTGCTGCGGTGGTCACCACCAGTGGAACCGGGTTGACTCCCGTCCCGCCAGGATTATCCACAAAACCAAAGGAGGTGCTGGCGTTCGGCTGGAAGGGTGGATTCCCGCCCAGGAAGATCGAATCGCTATCTCCCAGGCGAGTGATGAAGCGGCCTATCCCAGCGCGCACCACAGTCTTGTCAGTCAAGCGATAGGCGATGCCGGCACGCGGCTGAGCAGTGTTTTTCTGGACGAAACCGTAATGGTTGGGCAATCCGTGAAACAGGTCATTATACAAGCCGGAAGAGGCTTCGGGGACGCGTCCCATAGCCGATGAAGGGAACCCGCTGCCCGGAATCACCATGCCGTTGTAAAGCTGATTGATGGTTGGGGAACCGGTGATCAGGCCGGTCGAGGGGTCAACCGTTACGGCGCTTGCAGGATTGTAGAACGTTGGGTCAAAAACGATCATGTTGCCCCAATCCGCGTGGTAGGGAACGATGATTGTGTAACGAACGCCGTAGTCGATGTGCAGCTTGCTTGTGACTGACCAGGCATCCTGCGCAAATCCTTCGTACATGTTGCCGCGGAAGATGGTGTAGGCTCTATGGCCGATTTCTGAGTACGAATCAAACAGGCCCAGCGCGGCGTTCGCGACTGCGGCGCCCGATGACGCCACCGTGTAGCCCGGACGCACGAATTTTCCACCGTTATCACTGAAAAGGAATTGCCCGTTCTGTGTGTTCGTGCAGGTGTTGCAGGCCGAGACGTTGATTTCGTCGTTGTTGTTCTCGCCCTGCCATTCCCACAAACCACCGAACTTGATGGTGTGATTGCCCTTCACCCAGGAAAAATTGTCCGAGAGGTCCACAATGGGTCCCGCGGAGTGCGAGGGATATGGACCGCCGCTTAACCCGTCGAACTCCGACATGTTTATGGTGGGAATTCGGTTGGGGATCAGTTTTTCAGAGACCGGATAAATATAGGGGAAGTTGACGCCGCGCGTGGTGCGGTCAACAAAGCCCGCCTCGTTCACCGGAATCAGGACGCGGTCATGGCTGACACTCAACAGCAGCTCGTTCACCTTGGTTGGGCTCAGTACCCAGGTGTAATCGAGGGAGTTCGTGAAGTTGGGCCGATTGAAGAACTTCGGCGTTTCTCCGCTGTTGCCGTCGAGCGGCTGATACTCAAAAAACGTGTAGTAAAGGCCGCGATAACGAAGCCGCTGAGTGGGTGTGACGTTCACATCCACGGAAATCGTCTTTTTCTGCTGGCGCTGCGGATGAGCGGCGGAAAGGAAAAAGTTCTTGTTGCCGTTGACAGGCGTTGTGAGATTGGGAAATGGATAGGCGTTGAGAAGTCCAAGCCCGTTGGCGCTGGCGGTCGAACCTGATGTAGCGGTTCCGGGCGCTGGAATGATGTTGCCGGGGAAGGGTTGCCCGGTCTTGGGGTCTATGAGTTGTACCGCCTTGTGATAGTAAAAATTGTTTGGATCGAGCAGCTCGCTGAAGTTGCCGTTCCGCATCAGCAAGGAAGGAACGGTCATGGTGGTCTGGTCCGTGAAATAGTTTCGGGTAAATTCGTCACCCCAGTACCAGAACACTTTGTCTTTGTTGGTGTTGAAATGGCCGGGAATATAGAAGGGCCCGCCAATGTTGTATCCGAAGTCATTGTAGTGATCGGGCGCGACGAAATTGGTGGCGGCCAGGCCGGTGGTCGTGGTGTTGGCGTTCCGCTGCCAGGTGTTGGCGTTCAGGAAGGTGTTCCGAACATATTCGTACGCGGCGCCGTGGAATTGAGGGCCGCCGCTCTTGGTGACGATGCGGATCTGGCCGCCGGCGGTCCGGCCGTATTCTGCGGGGTAGTCCGCGCCCAACACCTGGACCTCCTCGGTGGAATCCTCGTCAGCGGAACCCAGGCTGGTGCCGTTGGCGCGTGTGCGCGTGGCGATTGCGCCGTCAACGGTGATCACGTTGTTCCAATTGCGGGAGCCGTTGAAGTGCGCCGGCCCCTGGCCAAAATTGAAATTCAAACCGGCAAGGGTTCCGCCTTGCGCCCCCGGCGCAAGCTGGGCGAGGTTGACAGGATTGCGTCCGTTGAGCTCCAGGGAGTCAATCTGCTGCCGCGTAACCAGCTTTTGCACGGCTGCGGATTGAGTTTGCAGCGTTGCTACCTGGGCTGTAACTTCCACGGTTTGTGTGGTTGCGCCCACTTGCAACGCGACGTTTAATGCCAGACGGCCGCTCGGGTCTAGCTTGTTGTTATTTGACACAAACTTCTGGAAACCAGTCGCCTCGACCGTCATGGTGTAATAACTGGGCGGGAGATTGGGAATGGAATAGAAACCTCCTGTGTCCGTTTTGGCCTGGCGTAGAACTCCGCTCTGATTGCTCACCGTGACCGCGGCCCCCGGGACGGTGGCGCCCGACGGGTCCTTGATGTATCCGGATATGGTCCCGAAATCCGACTGGGCCCAAAGCGTACTAGAAAGCAGGATACCCAGGAACACTGCAATGATCGCTTTCGCTTGTATATCGCGCATGATGCTCCTTTCATGAAGTCCTCAAGTTCACTTGAGGTGAATTAAGGAAACGTCACCACAAAAGCCGGAGCATTTGAGTCGCTTGTGAATATCGAGCGAGGAAATGTTCCGGCGAGTGCGCTTGGTGACATCGGCTATGGACCGGTCAAAGTGTTCTGAAGTCGAGGAAGAGGATTGACCGGAATTGCTAGACGGCTATTACGCCCGGAACTTTTCAGATTAAGAAAGCGAGGACAGGCGTTATGTCAACTGGCCAAAGCCTCCTTGTTCAGGGCGGATCACTCCTGGCATGTTGTCTGCCATGCCTAAATCAAACTTAGAGTTTTCGCAGAACCCCTGATTTGCTTTCGGCGATCGTGCTATCGCGAAGACCCTGGCAACTCGACGCAATCAACAACGCCAAAACAGCAGGTATTGACAATCGATTGTTGGCTTATATATATGACAACTTTACTATCGTGTCAAGCCCTTTGCCGGAATTTCCAGCGGCCCTTCCGCGCGCCACGATCTGCAAAGGACGGCCCGGTTCATTGACACGTTAATCAGACCCGGCTATCCTTTTGGAAGGTCTTGTTTAGCGCACTCATCCGACACGGCGCTCGCATGAAATCGAGAAACATGAGAGTTTGCTGGAGTTTGAAGGACTCTTGAGCGCAAGGCCCGTGCAGGACGATCGCATTGCATTGACCGCTGATGAAGGGTTGTTGAGATGCTTTTTCTTGCCAGACTGGAAGAGATCGAGAAACGCTATGAGGACCTGACGGCGGCACTGAGCGACCCGCGGGTGCTTGGGGACCCCTCTGCCTACCAAAAGACAGCAAAAAGCCATGCAGAACTCGAGGATCTCGTTGACCGTTTCCGGGAGTGGAAGGAAGTTCAGAAGGCGCTGGTGGAAACTAAGTCCCTGCTGGAAGATTCATCCTCCGATTCAGAAATGCGGGCTCTGGCGCAAGAAGAGCTGGCGGAACTCGAGAAGCGGCAGGAGGCGGTTGAGGGCCAATTGAAAGTGTTGTTGCTGCCGAAGGACCCCAATGACGAAAAGAATATCGTGCTTGAGATCCGCGCGGGAACGGGAGGCGATGAAGCGACGCTCTTTGCGCAGGAGATCTTCCGCATGTACGGACGCTATGCGGAAGAGCAGAAATGGAAAGTCGATGTGCTTTCTTCATCGCTCTCGGGCGTTGGCGGTCTGAAAGAAGTGATTGCGGTGATCGAAGGTAAGAACGTTTACAGCCGCCTGAAATACGAAAGCGGCGTCCACCGCGTTCAGCGCGTTCCTGCTACTGAGCAGCAGGGCCGGATCCACACCTCTGCAATAACCGTCGCGGTGCTTCCCGAAGCTGACGAAGTGGATGTGCAGATTGATCCCAAGGAGGTCCGCATTGACACTTTCTGTTCTTCAGGGCCGGGCGGCCAGTCGGTGAATACCACTTACTCCGCAGTTCGCATCACGCATCTGCCCACAGGCATGGTGGTTTCGTGCCAGGACGAGAAGTCGCAGATCAAGAACCGCGCCAAGGCCATGCGCGTTCTGCGTTCCAGGCTTTACGAGCAGCGGCTCGAAGAGCAGCAGAAACAGATTTCTGAAGAGCGCCGCACGATGGTGGGCACCGGCGACCGCAGTGAAAAGATCAGAACTTACAATTTTCCGCAGAACCGCGTAACCGACCACCGCATTGGCCTCACGCTCCACCAGCTTGACCGCATCCTGGATGGAAAGCTGGACGAAATCATCGACGCCCTGATCACCCACTACCAGACTGAAAAACTCAAGCAGGCGACCGTCGCTGCCTGATGATTGCCCGCGTGGCTCCTGGTATCTGCCATGCAACTTCGTGATGCGCTCCGGGCGGGGTTGAAACGCCTGCAGGAACAAGACGTACCTTCTGCGAGCCTGGCTGCGGAATTGCTGCTGATGCACGTCCTTCAAAAGGACCGCTCCTTTCTTTACACGCATCCCGAACGGGAAATTCCGAGTGAGCAGTTTGAAGCCTACATGGAATTGATAGGCCAGCGGTGTACAGGGAAACCCACCCAGTACATCACGGGCCATCAGGAGTTCTGGGGCCTGGATTTTGAAGTGGCGCCCGCGGTCCTGATTCCACGGCCGGAAACCGAGCACATCATCGAGGCAGTGCTCGACCTGGTCCGCCTGGAAGGCCTGTCCAAGGATGGCCATTTTCGCATTGCAGACGTGGGCACCGGCTCCGGGTGTATTCCTATTGCTCTGGCCAAAGAACTGCCGCGCGCCGAACTGTACGCCACGGACATCTCAGCCGATGCGCTTGAAGTTGCGGCGCGGAACGCCCAGCGCCTGGGGGCGGCGGAGCAGGTCAGGTTGCTTGAAACCGACTTGCTTAACTTCCTGCTTCGTGCGGAATTCGCGGATACGTTCGATTTTGTCGTATCCAATCCGCCCTATGTGGGACATGACGAACTCGCCGGTGTGCAGCGCGAGGTGCGTGAATTTGAGCCGCGCCTTGCGTGGGGTGGTCTTCTCCAGGGCGAGGAGGTCTATGCCCGGCTGTTTCCGCAGGCACGCCGCCTCCTCAAGCCGGGCGGCTCAGTGGTGGTTGAGATTGGCTACAATAAGAGGGACGCAGTCCTGCGCCTGCTGGGAGAGGGTTGGCGGGACCGGGAAGTGCGCCAGGACCTCGCCGGAATCCCACGCGTTATCATCGCGCGAAAGACCGGTTGATCAGCTATGCTTCGCCAGATTCTTCACGTCGATATGGACGCCTTCTTCGTGTCCGTCGAGGAATTGGCTGACCCATCGCTCAAGGGCAAGGCGGTTGTCGTGGGCGCGGACCCGGATGGCCGGGGCGTAGTGACCGCGGCCAGCTATGAAGCCCGCAAATTCGGCGTCCACTCCGCCATGGCGATCGGAACGGCAAAAAAGCTTTGTCCCCATGCTATCTTCCTCCGCGGACAGCATGCAAAATACCGTGAGTATTCGCACAAAGTTTACGAGGTTTTCCAGGAATTCACCCCTGTCATCGAGATGGTTTCCATCGACGAGGCCTATCTGGACCTGACCGGCTCCGAGCGCCTGCACGGCGGAATGTTGAGCGCTGCTGACCGGCTGATCCAGAGTGTCCAGAAGCGGACGGGGCTGAACTGCTCGGTAGGCGCTTCCACGTCGCACCTGGTGTCGAAGATCGCTTCCGACCAGGCCAAGCCTCATGGATTGCTCTACGTCTTCCCAGGATGCGAGGCGGCTTTCCTTGCGCCGCTGCCGGTCCGCCGCATGCCGGGCATTGGAAAGGTAACGGAGCCCGAACTCCTCTCGCTCGGCATTGTGACCATCGGCGACCTGCAGACTTACGGGGCCGAGCGCCTGCGAAATAAATTTGGCAAGTACGGCGAATGGCTCTTCACCAAGTCGATGGGCAAGGACATTGAAGCCTACGCTTACGAAGAGGAGCCGAAATCGATCAGCCACGAAACCACTTTCCCGGTAGACACGGCAGAGTCCGAAGAGCTGGAACGGACGCTATCCTATCTTTCTCAGCTTGTTGCAAGACGCCTGCGGGAGCATCGGGTGTTTGCGCGCACGATCGGATTAAAGCTCCGCAACCACCGGTTCGAAACGATCACGCGCGACACAACGCTGGACGAGCCGACCCATCTGGATTCAGTCATTTTTGAGCACGTTCTGCGGATGTTTAGCGCGGCGTGGGACGGGCAGGAGAGGATCCGGCTGGTAGGCGTGCGCGCGTCGAAACTGGACAGCTCAACCTTCCAGCGCGGCCTGTTTGATTCGGCGAAGCGCGAAAAGCTGGACCGTGTGCTTCGCGCCGCAGACCAGGTGCGGGGGCGTTACGGGTTCGATGCTGTCCAACTGGCCCGGTCTCTGGAGCGGGAAAAGAAGTAGCTCGTGGTACTTTGGTCGAGGCGAAGGTTGCGAAGGCAGCGTTGTGGCTGATGAGGAAGCGGCCAACCGGAAAGGGACCGGAGCACCATCCAGGACACTCATGGAAACTAAGCGCCACGCGGCAACCGAAATTGTTCGGCGATTACGAGGCGCCGGGTTTGACGCCTACCTGGTGGGCGGCTGCGTGCGTGACATCGTGATGGGCAATGAGCCGAAGGACTACGACATCGCCACCTCAGCGCAACCGGCGGAGGTGGTCGGGATGTTTCCGGAAAGCCTGACGGTGGGTGCGAATTTTGGGGTGGTGATTGTTCCGCGCGAAGAAGGGAACGTGGAGGTAGCAACCTTCAGGCGCGACGGCCTTTATACGGATGGCCGGCATCCCGTCAAGGTGGAGTACGCGCGGTCTGCCGAGGAGGACGTCCGCCGGCGTGACTTTACCATCAACGGCCTGCTCTACGATCCCTTGAAAAACAGAGTGATCGATTATGTAGGAGGCCAGGCGGACATCATCGGCCGCAGGCTGCGCACGGTTGGCGACCCTTACCAACGCTTCGGCGAGGACCGGCTTCGCATGCTGCGCGCCGTGCGTTTTGCGGCCCGCTTCAACTTTGAGCTTGACCCCGCGGTTGTGGATGCCATCAGAAAACTGGCCGGCGAAATCCGGCTGATCAGCGCCGAAAGGATTCGCGACGAAATCCTGAAAATTCTGACGGAAGGGCAGGCGCGCCGGGGCTTCGAACTCCTGGACAGCACCCATCTTCTGGAGCAGGTGCTGCCGGAGGTGAAGGCCATGCAGGGCGTTGAGCAGCCGCCGGAGTTCCATCCCGAGGGCGACGTGTGGACGCACACCCTGATGATGCTGGATGGACTCGAAAAACCGACGCCGACACTGGCCCTTGGCGTGTTGCTGCACGACGTCGGCAAGCCGCGAACCTTTGCCGTGCGGGAGCGTATTCGCTTTGACCACCATGTCGAGGTCGGGGCGAAAATGGCGGAAGAAATCTGCACAAGGCTGCGGCTTTCCCTACGGGACACAGAGCGGGTTGTTGAACTGGTGCGTCACCACCTTAGATTTAAGGACCTTCCGCAAATGAAGAGATCGACGCAGATTCGATTTCTGCGAATGCAGGGCTTTGAGGAACACCTGGAGCTGCATCGGCTGGATTGTCTGGCAAGTCATGGGAAACTTGACAACTACCTCCTGGCCACACGAATGCTCGGTGAGCTTCCGGAAGAGGAAATCAGGCCTCCCTGTGTTCTGTCCGGGATTGATCTTATACGTGAGGGCTACAAGCCAGGACCGGTGTTCAAGCAGATTCTTCAGGTGGTGGAAGATGCCCAGTTAGAAGGCGAGATTCACACCCAGGAAGATGCACTTCGGCTTGTGCATCGACGGTTCCCCGTGAATCGTTTGTAGTCACCTTCCAAAGGGTGTGGTGGCGAAGAAGTATACCACTCCGCCCAGTGCAGCACTCAGAACTACGAATAGCCCAACTTTAACCCACAGCATTTTTCGGTCTTCAGCAGTGGGTTTATCTTCGTTGATCATCTGAAACATGGGACCCTCCTCATACCGTCGGATCCAGCAGACGGAGACCTCAACCGTAAGAGTAGATACGTGGCCCTATGGTTCGGTTAGAAAGTAGCAAGCAGCTTGAGTTCTTGTGGCTTCACACCGGGACCCCTGTCCGAACCGGCGTACAGCACATGCACCTCTGTGCCTCCTGATACTAATTTAGTCCTTCGAGTGCAAAAGTCAAGCTGAATGCGAGCGCGAAATTCTGCGCCCATGGCGGCTTTCTGATGCCCTCCCGATCACTCGTTTTTCCGGCTGGAAAACAAAGGTCTGCTGATGGAGCCGGCGCCTGGTGTAGAATCCATCTATTTCGGACAGGAGTTCTAAATGACGAACGAGAAAAGAGTTGGCTATGCGGTGGTGGGTCTGGGCAGGATTTCGCAAGTTGCCGTACTGCCTGCCTTCCGCCACAGTAGGAAAGCAAAACTGGTTGCCGTGGTCAGCGGTGACCTGAAGAAAGCCAAACGCCTGGCCACCCGCTTTGGCGCAAGCGCGTCATACACCTACGAAGACTATGAGCGGTGCCTTGCGAATCCTGATGTCGAGGCCGTCTTCATCGCCACGGACAACGGGACCCACACCCGGTACTCTGTGCAGGCGGCGCGAGCCGGACGGCACGTGTTGTGCGAAAAGCCAATGGCCAGGACCCCCGACGAGTGCCGGGAGATGATCCAGGCCTGCCGGGAGAGCAACGTGCGGCTGATGATCGCTTACCGGAAATATTTTGAGCCCGCGAGCCTTGCTCTTAAAAAGCTTATTGCTGCCGGGAAGCTTGGCAGGCTGAAGCTCATCCATTCTGCATTCACCATCTTTCTGCCATCCAGAAAGAGTGTGCCAGCGTGGCATTTTGATCCAGCGGCTTCTGGCGGCGGATCGCTGGTGGACGTTGGCGTCTATTGCGTGAATACCATTCGATGGCTGACGGGCAAGGAACCGCTCGAAGCCAGCGCCTATAGCTGGTCCACACATCCCGAATGCTTCAGGCGCGTCGAAGAAAGCATCGGTTTTCAGCTCAAATTTCCTGATGCTCTCTTCGTGCAGGCCACCTCCAGTTTTGGGGCTGCACAGGCCAGCTTCCTCAAAGTTTTTGGAGAAAAGGGTTGGGCGGCGCTTGACCCTGCCTTCGCATTCGACGAAGAAAGACGGCTGTTCGGCAAGATCGGTGGACGCTGGTTCGAAAAACGCTTCCGGATCATAGACGAGTTTGCACTAGAGCTCGACGCTCTTGCTGATTCCATCCGGAAGGAGAGAGACCCGGAGCCGGACGGACTTGAAGGGCTCCGCGATGTCCTAGTGATGCAGGCGATTTATCAGGCGGCACGTGAAGGACGCTGGGTTCCCATCGACCCGACGGGAGAAGCCAGGAGGGGAATGGGCCGCCGGATGCCATCGGTTTCGTCGAATACCCCCGTACCATGAAAATTTTGCACCTTACAAGAAAACTGTTCTCATTCACGGCGGCGGGAGTTTTCCCAAGTTGGGTGTTAACCTGCTGTAGACAAGTCGATTAGCCGATCCCCCGCCTGTGGCAGGGCTTTTGCTTAGCCACAGGTCGGCGCTTTGTGTTGAAGAATGACACACGCGACTTCCAATTTTGATGGTTGCTGCAAATGGCCTGATCAGGCTTTTACGGAGTGCGCTCCCGAGAATGAAGAAGTATTCCGGAGAGGCCCTTTCCTGATCTCCGGAGTTCAAAGCCGTCGCTGCGCAGCAACCCGATTGAGAGAGTAAAACCTATGGACCAGAATCTGAATCAGCATGCAAATGAGAACATTCCCGAATCGTCCCACAGGGGCCTGAATCCCTTGTGGGTGGCGGCAGTGCTTTTCTTGTGTGTTGTTGCGGTCGCCGTTGGATTCATCGTTCAGCAGCAAAAAGTAGCCAGCCAACTCTCGGCCCGTAATGACGAGCTAACGGCTTCCCTGACGCAGACGAAAGGGCAGGTTCAAACTCTCTCCTCTGAGTTGAACACTCTGCAAACGCAGCAGGCGGCACGCGAAAAGGCTGCTGAGGAGGCTCGGCGCACCGCTGAGCTCCGGCGGGAACACATTCGCCACCAGGCCGGCGCCAAAAAAGTAGTAAACAGGGACGACCCTCGATGGAAAGAGGTGCAGGGCGAGCTTGCTGCGCATCAAAAAGCTATAGCGTCTACTCAGGAGGACATTGCGAAGACCCGCTCCGACCTCCAGGGCAATCTGGACTCGACTCGGGCTGAGCTGAACGGCTCCATCGCCAAAACCCACGCGGAGCTCGTTGAACTGGAAAAGAAGGGCGAGCGCAATTACTTCGAGTTTGACATGACTAAGGCCAATCGCTTCCAGCGCGTTGGGCCGATTGAAGTATCACTCCGGAAGACAAACTCGAAGCACCAGTTTTGTGATCTTCACGTCATTGTAAACGACCGGGAACTGGTCAAGAAGCATATCAACGTTTATGAGCCGGTGGTCTTTTATACGGAGCAGGCTGGACAGCCGCTGCAGCTTGTGGTCAACAGCATCAGCAAGAACCACATGCACGGATACGTCAGTGCGCCGAAATACGAAGGAAGCCGGATGTCCGCCGCGAATGCCAGCCAAACACCGGTGACCGGTGCCGGCTCGGCAGGCCCTCCAGCCGGGCAGCCTGCTAGCGCTGACCTGAGCCATCCGGCTGCCGGCGCGAACAGCCAGTGATTCTCAGTTTGGCAAAGAAGAACAGATCTCGTCATTGAATCCGTCGAAGCCTCTGTCTCGATGGCTTTTCGACAACCATGAAATGCAGCGGCGGAAGTCTCTCTCCGATTCGCCGCCGATAGCACTACTCGATTGACATTTGTTTAACCCTCACGGGTTTACCTGCGCCTGGCGAGGGATTGGCCAGCCGCCAACTCAGGACGTGTTTCAAGGCAAGCGTTAGAAGCCGCTTATTTTGCTACGTAGTTACTAGCTGGCCTACTATTGCGGGTGTTTCCTACACGGTGGTATACAAACTTCTACCGGGGGACGCTGACTATCGAGTTATGTTCTGAGCCTGGCGGCTTGGGAGCAGAGTTGTGTAACAACCGCCGCTTCGCTCACGATGACTTCACACAGGGAGTTTTTCAGCAGGACGTTAATGCTCAACGTGCTCAATTCAGGAGGAACCATGTGGATCAGCAGGAGCAACGCCCGTGCTTGCACGGCGCTTGCGCTTTCATTGGTTTTATCATTTGCGGTTGCTGCCTTGATCAGTTGCGGCGGCAGCACGATGTCTTCTTCCGGCCCGACCACCGGCACCGTCAGGACTTTTCTCAGCGACCCACCGACATGTTCGCTCGATTTCAACCATGTATGGGTGACGATTACCAAAGTCGAGGCAAACATCAGTGCTACAGACAATAGCGGCTGGCAGACCCTTGTAGACCTCTCCAACAAGCCCCAGCAGGTGGACCTGCTGTCATTGAACCCAACCGCCACCCCGAATTTTTGCGGCACGCTCTTCATGCTTGGCCAAAAATCGCTCCCGCCGGGCAAGTACCAGCAGATCCGCCTGATTCTGATGGCGAACAACGCATCTGGGTCCCTTTCGGGCAATGCCTGCACCACTGGAGGGTTCAATTGTGTGGTCCCCAGAAATCTGGACGGATCGGATGGCACAGCGGTGGAACTGCAATTGTCCAGCCAGGCGCAAACCGGCATCAAGATTCCGGCCTCCCAGATTACGAATGGAGGGCTGACTGTCACGGCGGGCCAGAGCACGGATTTGAACATCGACTTTAAGACTTGCTCCTCGATCGTCAGAGAAGGGAACGGCCAATATCGCTTCAAACCCGTTCTGCACGCGGGCGAGGTCAGCACAAACACCAACAGCATTACCGGCAAGGTTGTGGAAGGCGCAGGTTCACCCAATCCCGGGATGGGCGTCCCGAACGCCGTCGTCTTGCTGGAGCAGCCCGATAGCGGATCGCCCACGCCCACCGACCGCGTGATCTTGTCGGGACTGACGGCTTCCGATGGATCGTTTGCGTTCTGCCCTATCGCGTCGAATGCCTCGGGGAACTTCGACATCGTTGTTGCCGGCACTACGACCGAGGGCGCAACCACTACGACCTACAATCCCAGCGTGGTGTTCGGGGTCCCCGTCGGCGGCAGCCCGGGCAGCATCCCGCTATTTGCGGAAACCAACAGCGGCGGCCCGGCGGATCCGGCTGTTATTTCTGGCCAGATCACAAGCCAGGGAACCGGCAGCACTGCTGTTGCCGGCGACGTGCAGGTTACTGCCACTCAATCGGTGACTAACGGCAGCAGCACGGTGTTCCTGTCGATCCCGTTGCTCGGGAAGACGTCTACGCCAGGCGGTAATGTCACGGACTCCCAGCCGCCTGTGTACACCACCGTGGCCACCCCGACCAGCGCCTGCGCCACAGCATCGCTCGATTGCGTAGCATATTCGCTGACGGTGCCTGCCAGCGCTGCGGCGGTCGGAACGTGGGACAGCAACACCGGCAACAACGTGGTGGCGCCCAGTTCGACGAATTCAGCAACCTACATGATCGAGGGGCTTGCCGACGGGTCAATGAATACTTCCCTGAATACCACGTTGTTGACCTGCACGTCATCGCCCGCAATCAGCAGTGCGATCAACGTTACCCCTGGGAGCAGCGTGGACCAGACCACCCAAAGCTCTCTCACCCTTGCTTTGACGGGCTGCACAGCCCCGTAACATCGGCCCTCGACGGCAAGCTCCCCAGTTCGTTCAAGGGGCTTGCCGTCAGATGCTCGAACGGTCCACGACCTGCTCTGCAGAAAGTTGATTCGGCGTGAGGGTGGAGTGAACACTCTGCTTCTCACGCCGAACTGCTTTTAAGGAAGTTTTCGCGTTCTCGGACGGGCCTGCCGGGTCCCTTCGCCGGGTTGTTAGCGTTGGATTTCCGGCTGTTGCAGCAGCGCCTGCGGCGAGGCTGGCGCTCGAGGCGTGCAGCCTGCATCGCTTGACGTTATCTTCAGGTCAGCAAAATCGCCCAGCTCATCAAACGATCCCAGCCCGATTTGTCCGCAGGGGAAATGGTGGTCCACCACGGAGAACAACGGCTTCTGTTGAACATCCGAGTAAACCTGGATCAGGCCCGATTCGACATTCCGGACCACTCGGATGGTGTGCCACTTCGTGTCCGGCAGGGCCGCCTGCGCTTCCGTACCGGCAATCCGCCTGCGCGGAGCTCCGTCCACCAGGAAGATGCCGTTGTGGACCGGCTGGACCGTGCCACGGTCGTGGGAGATGTGCGTGTAATAGAAGTGCAGGGTATCGACGTAATTAAAGACGACGATCATGGATTTGCCTTCACGCCGCGTCTTGACGCTGAGGTTAAAGCTGCCTACGTTTACGTTCTTGAGCCGGGCGAATTGCAGCGGCCGGCGGGGCACGCCAGGATCACGCGGGCGCAGCATGTGCAGATACGTCTGGCCGCTTTCGGTCTTGCTCGCCCAGTCCTGGGCATGGGGAAACGTCCACTCGCTGAGGTCCTTCGGGCTGAAGTTGCAGTGGAAGCTCAGCTTCTGCAAAGCTGCAAGCGTGTTGGCTGAGTAGCCGAGTCCGAACAGGACGAGGCCTGTGCCGACAAATGCGCCAAACAAAATGTATGGCCACTGCTGGTGACGCCCATTGCTTTGAGTGGCTTTCATTCGGGGATTACCTCCATCCTTTTCCACAGTATTGAACTGCTACCAGTGATCCCGAGAAAACAGAATCTTTTGCCGTCGCCGCAAACCGGCCGGCGGCAGATATCTCAACGGCAGTCTGCCGGAGTGCAAAAAATTTGGGGAACCATGAACCTGGTGCCGAAGAGAGGACTCGAACCTCCACGCCCTGACGGGCACTACACCCTGAATGTAGCGCGTCTGCCAATTCCGCCACTTCGGCGCAAACTTTAGCGGGAGCCGCCACCGATCAACAACCTCCAGCGGAGGCGGCATTGATGTTGACGGCAGTTTTCATGTTGCCATCGGCCTCCAATCGTGTCAAGCAGCACCCGCTCTGTCGAGTACCCGGATCACGGAAACGCAATCAATCGCACCAGTAGCAAGATTCCGCCCAGCAGTTTTGCCCCGTCCAGCCCCGTAAACATCATGTGCAGTTTCCAGAACCGCTGATAGCCGGGTGGCGGCGGTGTGCGGGGAAGGAAATCGATGTTCCTCCCAAGCGCGATGATCTGCGGCATCACTCCCAGCGCGAGTAAGACAACGATAAAGAGCATGACGGCGGCGACGGCCACATTCAGGCCATTCCGCGGCGTTTTCCATGCCAGCAGGAAAAGCAGGACCGCGCCCAACGCCAGTTGGCCCCAGCCATAGGCGCTGAAATAGGTGCGATTGATTTCCGAGGCGAGGTAGCGCAGGATTTCTCGCGTCTGCCGAGGCTCCAATCCGTGGACGTCGGTGCTGAATTGAGCTGGGGGCGAGTTCAGCACTTCCTCAACCGTCCGAAAACTCCGCGTGGCCGCGAACCACATGAAGAGGGTCCACCCGACCCACACGCCGAGAACCGCGATCGACAATGCGTGTAACCTTGTCACCTTCTTCGACTCACTTTCGAGGTTGAAGTCTGCCCCGCCTCGCGAATTCGCCAAGAAGCATACTACAGCAGCCTGCAAGCTCAAACTCCCAAGTCGAGCGCGGGATAATTGACTTTTCTGCCGGGCACAGCTTTTGCGGTTGCAACGTTCCGACCACCGGTAACGAACTCCAGACGGAGGCGACGCACGCAGAGGGCATCGTACTCCACTCCGTCATGCTCTCGGCCGGAGAAGACCAGCGCCAGGGTTTTCCCGCCATCGCTGATCCATTTGGAGGGCAGCCGATAGTCGTGCGTCTGCCCAAGCCCCCAGTCGCGTGTGAGATATGCCGTGGTCCATGGCCCCCAGGGTTCCGGCGCGTCAAAAATTCCCCAGCCTCCCGATTGGTCAAAGCCAAGTGACAGCAGGTACCGCCTGCAGAACGGATTGTAAACGGCGCCCACGCGTTGACAACGGCCGGGAAAGGTGAAAACGTTGCCGCGGCGGCGAATGTCGCCCGTCCACACCGGCGCACCGGCTGGGTCCATGTGGGAGAAGAATTCATAAGCCCCGCGCTGACGAATCCGAGCTTCCGCGACTCTCGCCAGGACCAGTCCGTCCGAGGGTTGGTATGCGCTGGGCCCATCCTGAGAATAGATGTACACAAATCCATCGCGGGCGCTCTCGTAATTTCTCCCGAATTGGAGGAAGGCGGGAGAGCCAAAGCTCTCTTCGATTCGAAACTCCCAGCGCCACGTCACTGCGCGATCGTCCGACCACGCGAGCTGGGCATTGCCGCAGTTTCGCGCCCACATGTAGAGCGTTCCTTCCACCATCAGCATGCCGCTGGCCTTCGCACCCGAGGGGCCATCTCCCACGCGCTCGCCGCTCGGGGAGCGGATGTTGGTTCCCTCAAAATCCTCCGGATTGCCGGCCACCCGCGCGAAGCCGAGGCTCAATTTCCTTTCCGTACGCGGCCCAAATCCCCAGCCATCGCCGTAGGCCGTGTATTGCGCATCGTCGTCGGCCCAGGTGAGAGGCCAGATGTCACTGCCCAATGCTTTTCGGACAATAGACGCCGAGGGAGCGAAGGTGACTTTGCGGATGACAGGACTCGGAGGGTACGGCGGCTTCAGGGGCGCACTGGGAACGGTCGCTTCAGGCCCCAGGGCCTTCATCAGCGGCGTGATCAGGTAATCGAACATGGCTCCCCAGTATGTTGGCGCCTTCGGTTCGAGCACGCCCCCGTTGCGCACGACCACCAGCTCAAGGCTTGGAACCACCAGCAGCACCTGGTGCCCGGCGCCAGCCCCGACAAACGCGTCGCGCGGGACCTGCGGCCAGATGCCGTCGAAGTTGGTGTACCAGCCCAGGCCGCTCGCCAGGAACGGGCCCTCCTTCTGGCGGTCCGGCAGCGGCATGCCGGCATACTTCACCACGTTTTCAGCCAACTTGCGGCTAATCAACTGGCGGCCATTCCATTCGCCGCGCTGTAACATGAATTGTCCGAGTGTTGCCGTGGCCCGCGCCGTATAAGATGCGCCGCCCCAGGTGGCATAGATCTTCAGGCCGTCCAGTTCCGTGGGCCCGTCGTAGCCGATTGACCACTCCCGATCGAGCACTCCGATCGGGTCCATGACGCGATCTTTCAGCAAAGTGTAAATATCCGGTTGCGGTCCGCCGCGAAGGCTGGCCGTGATGGCGTAAGCGAGCGCTGCAAAGCCCGGATTGCTGTATGCAAATTTTGTTCCGGGCGGGTAGATCACCGGAGTTTGGTGGATCGCAATCCAGAAGGGATTCGGCTTTCGCTTCCAGAAATCTCCCTTCCACCCCGTCAATTCCGCGTGCGGTTTCCCGCCTTCTTCGGCGTCCTCCAGGCCGGAAGTGTGCGTGACCAGTTGACGGATGGTGATCCGCGACTTCAAGGGATCCCGTTTCCAGTCGGGAATATACTTCCAGGCAGGACCATCCACAGAGGTGCGGCCCTCGTCGAGCGCCAGCAGCAGCGACATTCCGCCCACCAGGGATTTTGACATCGAGGCCGCGTAGTGCGGCTTCTCCGGCCCCCATCCGTCCGCGTACCATTCGTAAACAGTGCGGTTGTGGCGGCGCACAAGCAGTCCGGTGGTTTGCCGCGCCGCAAGCTGGTCCTTCAGCTTTTCGAGCCTTGAGATGTCCGGATCCTCGCGAATATCCGACGCCTCCGAGGCGCCAGGACCCGCCGACGCGACCCAGGCGGCTCCGGCTGCGGCCAGTGAGTGCTTGATGAAATTTCGCCGATTGGCTGGTTTGCTCACAATGTTTTCTCCTTGCGCCGCGAGCCGTGATCCCCCAGCCGGTCGCTGACAAAGTTCTTTCCTCCCGCTGTCATCCTGAGCAAAGCGAAGGATCTCTGCATTTATTTTCACGCAACTACGAGGGTGCTTCGCATTGCACAGCATGACGAGCGATTTTTAGCTGCTGCTAAGAGCGGCGGCCGTGCGCCTTAGTGGTTTTCCGCTGGAGAAACCCAGGCGATTATCCGTCAGGCGTGGGCGACGGCGCAAAGCAATTTCGCAATGCCGCGGAACTCCAAGCCGGATTTTAACCCTGGCCAGAAAGCATTCCGCAATCTGTGAAGAACCTCGGGCCAACCTTGCTCTGGCCTGGGATAGCGGATATTCTAGATTGAGCCGGTAACCCGCGAGGTCCGTCACTTCAAGCCGCTGCCCATCATGAGTTGAAGCGTACGAATCTGCGTGTTGATTGCCGGAGAGAGGAATTGGAGTTTGCCCGAACAAGTTTCGCTTGAAAAAGGAATTCCCACCGCCGAGGTTGCGGCAAAACGCCTGCTGGTCCTGCATTACCATGAGATCTGGCTGAAGGGAGGCAACAAGCGATTCTTCCAGAGCCGGCTGGTGGCGGCGGTGAAGCGCAGTCTGGAGGACTTGTCGCCGCGCCCTTTGGAAGTTGTGCTCGACCGCCTGCTGGTTCAGGTGCCGGACGAAAACCTGTTGCCCCTGATGGTAGAGCGCCTGCAAAGGGTTTTCGGCCTCGCCTATATCGGCCTGGCATGGGAAGTTTCCGGGGGAATGCCGGAACTGGCCCGCTGTGCCCGCCAGGTGATGGAGCGCGCCGGTCCCCGCAGCTTCGCGGTGCGCGCCAAAATTGCCGACACCGCTCTGGGAGCCAGCTCGATGGAAGTGGAGCGCGAGATCGGGGCTGAAATTCTGAACGCCTTGCGCGCAAAGGGGAGCGCTGTTCGGGTGAACCTTTCTGAGCCGGAAGTCACCTGCCAGGTGGAAGTGATTCCGGGCCGCATGCTGCTCTATGCAGAACGCGCCGAGGGCCCGGGCGGCCTTCCCGCCGCTACGGGTGGCCGCCTGGTGATGCTGCTTTCCGGCGGGTTCGACTCCGGCGTGGCGGCCTACAAGATGATGCGGCGCGGCGCCCACCTTGTCTTCGTCCACTTTTTTGGCAGCGCCTCGCCGGCCAGCGGGCCGTCGAGCCCGATCGCCGAGCGCATGGTGCGCGTGCTGACGCCCTATCAATTCACCTCCCGGCTTTATCTTGTTCACTTCGACGCCGTGCAGCGGCAGATCGTGGCCGGCGCCCCGGAGAACCTGCGGGTGCTGCTCTACCGACGCATGATGGCCCGCATCAGCCGTGAAATCTGCCGCGTTGAACGCGGGCTCGGTCTGGTGACCGGCGACAGCGTTTCGCAGGTGGCCTCGCAGACGCTTCACAACCTGGCCGCCGTCGATCGCGGCATCGACGTGCCGGTCTACCGGCCGCTCGCCGGAGACGACAAAGAGGAGATCCTGCGCATGGCGCGGCGCCTCGGCACCTATGAGATTTCCTGCGAGCCGTTCGAGGATTGCTGCCCGCGCTTTATGCCGCGCTCGCCGGCCATTTTTGCCAGCCCCGAACAACTCGATCGCGCCGAACAAGGTCTCGATGTCCAGGCGCTGGTGACGATGGGTCTCGAAAGCGCGCGCGCCCTCGACTTCAAGTACGAGCGGGGAGAGGTTACCAGACGCGAAGGGCTGCCGCGACGATTTGAGAAATTCCTCGACCATCGGAAGGCCCTCGCCGCGGGAGCGGTGGGACATCGGGAATCCTGACGGCCTCTAGCCCTCCTGCCACGAACCATGCCGCCTCGCGACGACGCTACTGACCTCACTGCTCGCCCTCGCCTTCGGAAGAGATGACGATGAACATTCCCACGCCCTGGCGGTTGACGCGCAACAGGACCTGGCCTTTGACGCCGGCCGCCAGTCGATTGAAATCCTCGACATTGCGCGCCGGCTGCCGGTTGATGCTTTCAATGACGTCGCCCTGCTCAAGATACTCGGCCGCCGGGCTGTCCGGCGCCACTTCAGTCACCGCGACTCCGGCAACGTTGCCGGGCACTCCCAATTGATTGCGAAGGGCAGGGGTCAGATTTTGGATAGAGATGCCGCCGAGTAGTCCCTCTGACGTTTCAGGGCGCTCTCCCGAGGCCTCGCTGCCATTGGCGGGACGCTCGCCCAGCGTGACTTTCACGCTCGCTGGTTTTCCGTTGCGGAGCACGTCGAGTGTAACCTCCGTGCCGGGACTGGTTTCCGTCACCATCGAGACAAGGCTTCCTGCGTCGGAGACGGGCTGCCCGTTGAATTGGCGGACCACGTCGCCGTTCGTGATTCCCGCCTTCGCCGCCGGCCCGCCGGATTCAACATTTTGAATCAGTGCTCCAGACACATCCGGGACATCAAACTCCTTCGCCAATCCAGGATCGAGGTCCTGGACTTGGGCGCCCAGATAGCCTCTCGACACTTTGCCAGTCCCGATCAGGTCTTCCATTACGTGTTTGACGGTGTTCGAGGGAATTGCGAAGCCGATGCCCAGGAAGCTGCCTTCGCCTTCCGGACCCGTGTCGCCGCTCAGGATTGCAGTGTTGATTCCCACAACCTGCCCTTTGACGTTCACCAGCGGCCCGCCAGAATTGCCCGGGTTGATGGCGGCATCGGTCTGGATGTAATGGTCGAAATTGTCCTGCGTAACACTGGAGCGGCCGAGCGCGCTGACCGCGCCGCGGGTCAGAGTGAAATTCAGGCCGAAGGGATTGCCAAAGGCCATCACAATGTCACCCACGCGAAGGTCGGCGGAATTTCCCCACCTGGCCACGGGCAGGTTGCGGGCGTCGATCTTGAGTACCGCAAGGTCGCTTGATTTGTCGGATCCCACAATCGTGGCCTTGAAGGTCTTCCGGTTTGAGAGCATCACCTCGATGTCCTTGGCCTTTCCCCAGAAGACTACGTGGTCATTGGTAACAATATAGCCGTCCGGTGAAACGATGACGCCCGTTCCCAGGTCGTGTTCTTTTTGCTCCTGTGGGACTACCAGGCCGGGACCGTTGCCGAAGAACTGGCGCCACATGGGATTTGCAGAAAATGGAGACTGGCTGGCATGGACCACCTGCGTGGTTCGAATGTTAACCACCGCGGGCAAAACGGCGTCGGCAACCTGCTCGTAGGCTTTATTCAACTGCTCGAGGTGATCGATGCCGGGCCCGTCCACCGCCTGGCCGGCGGCAAGAACAAAGTCGGGAGAATGACGCTGGCCAAGGTACACCGCCGAAGTCAGGGCCAGGCACACGATGCTGATGATGGCCAGGCTCAGTCCCATGAAATTGTCGCGAAGAAACTGCTTTGAAAGATGTTGCATGAAATCATTTCTCCTCTCGTTAAGTTCTCTTGCGCGGCGTCGAGCGCGTTTGCGTACACTTCTCCCCGCGCATGCCATGCTCCTGTTTGCAGGTCCGCGAGTGCGGTGGCGCGCTAGAGGCTTGACAAGCTTTCAGAAATTGAGACGCATTGGCCGGGCTGCTCCATCACGGCCAGCACGCCCCATTGCGCTGAATTTGACATCGCTGCTCGAGCGTTAAGGACTAAGGGTGTCCAACCCTCCTGTTGCGGATATTCGGGATTGCCTGAAATGACCTCCACAACTGTGTAGGTGGCGCCGCCGGAATGCAGGGTCATTTCCAACCCCTCCAGTCCGGCTCCAGGCCGGGCCTGCTGCCAGGTCCTACTGATCAGCACAAAATGGTTCCGGTTATCTTCCGCTTCGCGGAGCATCCATCTGGCGGCCGAAATTCGATCCACGCCGGGCGTGAGGAAGAAGGCGGCTGTCACAAACGCCCTCTCCCGGCAAGCCGCCGAGGCGACATTTTCAGGATGGTTTTCGCGAAGCCTCGGAGAGGGCCTGACACGCGACGCCTTTTTGCTCGGACCTTTCCGCACAGCCAGGCCTGAATAAATATCACTTCGGTTCACGGGCGGCGGCGCAGAATTTTGAGCAGCCAGCACGGGGCTCGCCTGTTGCTGATGGGGTGAAAGCCGCTCGACTACGGAAGTGAGGCCATTAAACATCATCGTGTTGGCCAGAAGGCCGAGAACCAGGGTGAGTGCGGAAACCGTCGAAAAAACCGGCTTGCGCCGCGCCTGGTGTAATCCCGCGCGAACTTCGGCAGCCAGTTCGTCGATGAGCCGCACGCCCCAGCTAATACGGCACTCATTTTTCACCTGGTCGAGATCGCCGAAATCAAATCGCGCCCGCCGCTCCGCTTCTTCACGAGACAGGCCCGACCGCAAGTGCTTCTCCGCCTGGTGTTCCAGGTGGGAGCGAAGCTCCTCGTCCAACTCCGCTTCCATCGCCCTTCGCCACAACACGGCCCGCATGCGATACAAAAGATCATGAATCATGACGCATCCTACATACGTTGACCGCAGCTACGATGCAAAAAATTACGAATTCTGAATTATGAAAGGGTTCATCCTTCACACTTCACACTTCATCACGCTGTTTCCAAAACCTGGCCGACGGCGGTGGTGAGTTGGCGCCAGGCGCTTTCTTCGGCCTCAAGCTGCTTTCTACCGGCCCTGGTCAACTCGTAATATTTGGCGCGCCGATTGTTCTTCGATGCCCCCCACTTTGCCCTGATCCAGCCGCGCCGCTCGAGCCGGTGGAGCGCCGGGTAGAGCGATCCCTGCTTGATGCTGAGGACCTCTCGTGAAACCTGCTCGATGCGGTCAGAAATGGCCCAGCCGTGCTGGGGCCCCAAAGCCAGCGTCTTGAGGATCAACAAGTCGAGAGTGCCTTGCGGCAGATCGATGGTTGCGTTTGCCATGCCTTGCCCCCTTGTACTTCTACAAGAACAGTATTACACGTTCTTATGTCGAAGTACAAGGGGAAAAATTAATTATGAATTCTGAAGGACGAATTATGAAGGATGAAGGATGAAGGATGAAGGATGAAGGATGAAGGATGAAGGATGAAACAAACCCCACGTGCGCCCCGTTTCGGCTTGCGCTTGTCACTTGCCACTAACCACTATCTACTGCCTCATTCGTAACTCGTAATTGTCATTGCGTTTTCCGCTTTCTTTCATCCTTCGGCCTTCACACTTCATACTTCATTCGTATCGCAGCGCCACCATGGGATCAACTTTGGCCGCGCGGCGGGCGGGGATGTAGCAGGCTGCGAGGGCCACGGCGATCAGGATGAGCGAGACTACGATGAAGGTGAGCGGGTCACTCGGCTTGACGCCATACAGCAGGCTGGTGAGGAACCGCGTGAGGGCAAACGCTCCGGCGACGCCGAGTGCAACACCCATCAGCGCCAGCCTGAGCCCCTGGCCAACGACCATGTTTAGAACATCCCTTTTCTCCGCCCCCAACGCCATGCGGATGCC
Source organism: Terriglobia bacterium (assembly GCA_035712365.1). NCBI lineage: Bacteria > Pseudomonadati > Acidobacteriota > Terriglobia > Terriglobia bacterium. The sequence goes on along the minus strand of DASTAW010000048.1, from coordinate 47,131 downwards.
AACTTCGTGTGTGCGCTGCGACACCGAGTAGGACATCACCGCGTAAAGGCCTATAATGCCGAGCAGCAAGGCCATGCTGCCCGCGAGGCCGAGCATCACCAGCGTAAAGGAAGTGCGCGCTATCGACCTTCGGCAGTAGTACTCGAGCGTATGGACCTCCGCCAGGGGAAGGTTCGAGTCCACAGACCAGACGGCCCTTTGGACCTCGTTCATCAGGCTCCGCGAGCCGGCGCGGGGGCTGCGAATCGAGAAGGCCACGCCACGGCGCACATTGACCTCATCGCCCTCGAAGTGATTCATGAGCAAAGGCCAGTACACCAATGCAGGCGCTTCCTTATCCATGCCCTCGTCGCGAACGTCACCTACCACGCCAACGACTTCGCGCCAATCGTCCTTCGTGCTAACGCGGATTTGCTTGCCCAGGGCGCTCGATGGGTCCTGCCAGTATTCGCGCGCCAGTTTTTCAGAAACGATGGCCACCGGATGCTTGTTGTAGAGGTCGCTCCAGGTGAAATCGCGTCCGGCGACAAACGGCGTGCCTGAAGTCTTAAAATAGCCCGGCGCGACGAACTCAAAAATACGGAGCGGAAGCTTGCCGGGCGAGTAGGTGCGGTCTTTTGCGAAGACGGGATCGCTCCAATGATTTCCATCCATGGGGACGCTCCTGGAAATGGCGGCCGAGGAGACACCCGGAATGGCTTCGATCTTATGCAGGATTTCCTCCTGCATGTGAACGACCCGCTGCGGATCCTTTACCTCATTTTCGGAGATGCTGATGCGAAGTGTCTGGAGCGTGGAAGGCCCAACGAATCCAGGGTCCACACGGGTCAAGGCAAGGAAGGTGCGAATCATGAGACCTGAGCTGATCAGAAGGACGAGCGCCAGCGCCACCTGGGCAATCACAAGCGTGCTTCGCGCGCGGTGCCGCTCGCGACTCGCGCTCATCGAACGTCTGGACTCATGGAGGTCAGTCCCAAGGCGCGCGCCCGTATATTTCACGACCGGAACGGAACCGAAAAGAAGACTGGCCACCATGGACATCGCCAGCGCGAAGAGCACGACGGTGCCATCAATGGCGATTTCATTCAGGCGGGGCAGGCCGGCCGGCGCCACGGCAACCAGTATCCGCAGCGCCCCATAGGCAAGCCCGAGGCCCAGCAAACTGCCGGCCAGGGCCAGAATCAGGCTCTCAAACAGCAGTTCGGCAGCAATGCGGCCCCGGCTTGCGCCCAGCGCGGCGCGGATGCCGAACTCCTGCTGGCGGCCTTCGGCGCGGACAAGAAGCAGGTTTGCCACGTTGGCGCATGCGATGAGCAGCACCAGGCCGATGCCGCCCATCAGCACCCACAAGACCTTGCCAACGTCACCCACCACGTCCTGCTTCAGCGGCCGGACATTGGGCCCAATGCGGGCGTCTTGGAACATCTTCAGGCTGAAGCCCGGCGGCGCCGGAAAACTTCTCAGCATAATGGGGACCATACGCGCCACGTCCGCGTTGGCCTGCGCCAGCGTGACACCCGGCCTGAGCCTGGCGATGGCTTCGTAACTAAACTGGCCAAGGAACAATTTGGCGCGGTCGAACTTCAAGGGCAGGAAGAGCGCGATGCCGGGCCGACCCATAAAATCGAATTCCCGCGGCAGCACTCCGATGATTTGGTGCAACTTTCCATCCAAAGTCATCGTTTTTCCGATCACCGAGCGGTCACCGCCGAATTTACGGGCCCAGTAGCCGTAGGTCAACATTACCGTCTCCGCGCTGCCGGGGGAGTCGTCCGCAGTGGTGAATAGCCGTCCGAGCATGGGCGTTACGCCGAGAACGGGAAGCAGGCCGTCCGTCACGTCCACGGCCCCCACTTGTTCCGGTTGGGCCACGCCGGTGATGTTCACCGAATCGCCCTGGTAGATGCCAATATCCTGAAACGTGCGGTTCTGCTCGCGATAGATGAAGTAGGATGAGGGTGATACGTTCAGGAGAGCAACATTGATTCCGGGGGCCGAATGCCAGACGCCCACCAGTTGCTCCGGATGCGGATACGGCAAAGGTTTCAGTAAAACCCCATCGAGCACGCTGAAAATCGCAGTGCTCGTACCAATCCCGAGGGCGAGGGTGAGAACCGCGACAATCGTGAAGCCGGGATTGCGGCGAAGCTGGCGAAGGCCGTAGCGGAGGTCCTGCCCGAGCGTCTCGAGGAGGGGAAACGTCCCAAGATTGCGGCTGGATTCTGCGGTGTGGGCTGGATTTCCGGGGAGCATGAAACCTCCGCTGTTCAAGAGCGCAGAAGTAACGAGTCCAGAGATAGAATCATGAATTCAAGATTATGAATTCTGAATTATGAACAGAACCAGGCGCGGCCGTGCCTTGGTTTTGCTCGTCATTTGTCACCAACCACTAGCCACTGCCTTTCACAGCGACGCAATGCGGATGGAGCCACCGCTCGTGTGCAGTTGGAGCGTTTGCCCGCCCGAGCCGAGCGTGCCGTGCACCTTTGATTGCGATATCGTGCCCTGAACGCGCAAGGGCATATCGGTCGAGACAGAGCCTCCAGAAGTGGAAGCGTCGATATCGAGATTCGCCGTTGGATCGAGACTTGCCCGGATCGAGCCGCCGGAAGTTGTGAGCTCGCCTCCCTGGTTGTTGCCGCGCGCGAAAGCTGCCTGGATCGAGCCACCCGAAGTGTGGGCGACCGCGCGGCCCGTCACGCCGTCAATGTGAATGGGCCCCCCGCTGGTTCCCGCCTGCAGTGACCCGTTCAATGAATTCACCGTGATGCCGCCTCCCGAAGTTCCCAGGTCGGCGTTGCCCGTTACATCCCGGACACTGATCGAACCTCCCGACGTGCGGGCCATGAGATTTCCGCGAACCTCGGAAGCGTCAATCGACCCTCCCGAAGTGCGCAGGTCCTGTTCGCCCTGGAGTGAAGTAACCTTAACCGACCCGCCGCTGGTTTTGATGCTGAGGCCCGTCTGGGACGGCACCGTAACATCAAAGTGCAGATTGACGTTCGAGAACCATTGCAAGGTCTTCTTTCGCGCGGTGACTTGAGCCAGCCCAGCGCTTGAATTGAAATCGAAGTTGAACAACGACTCTAAATCGTCACGGTTCGAGGTGATGACGACTCTGGCGCCCGAGGCGCTCGAGCCTGTTACCGTAACGCTACCCGCGTCCGTTTGGAGCACAAATTTCCCGCCCGGCTCGAGTGACAGCGTTTTTTCAATCCGCGAATCGGCGAATGCCGCAACGCTGATTGCCATCAGGGCGACCATCAGTAAGCCTGTTCTTTTCGTTTTCATGATTTCCTCCGCGTGAATGAGCTTTCATCAGACCAATACGCGCCAGCAGCAGTAAATGTTCTGAGATTTTTTGATTTTAGAGCCGGAATGCGACAAAGGGAAGCCTCTATCGCGCGGCGCAACTGAAATGACCGCGCCCGAGGATGATCGGGAATTACATTTCGTCTTCGTGGGCGGGGGGTGAGGAATGGCTGACCACTTCGACGAGGCCCGCAACCTCGCCCAGGCTGTCGTACACGGGCGCCAGAACGGAAATCATGCCCGGTCTTTGCTTCACCGTAACGCGCTGTCCGCTTTCGAGCACTGTTTTCATGGGCGGAAACAGGTCCTGATAAATAGCTCCGAAAACCCAGAACTGGCTCATCTCGTGGGCGTTGCGGATGACAACCTGGATTTTTTCCGGGTGGCCCGGGATGGGCATCCAGAGGTTGACGTCGCAGGCGAACGGCGCCAGGCGCGACAGGCGGATGAGAATTTTCTTGACGGCGTTAAATTCGGCGTCGTTGACGTCATAGTTATCGCCGGCCAGAAAGCGATCCTGCGGGTCGGTCTTGAACATGTACTCGAGCGCGCGCGGGGTGACAATCCGCCGGCAGGCGTCTCCGTCAAGCATTACTGCGGCGACGCGCGCGATGCGGTCGAGCTCCTGCTCGATTTGCTCAGGGCTGTTGCTGGGCTTTTCCGTCATGAGCTTTCCTGCGCAAGCTGCATGATGTATTGCCGGACGCGGTCCCAGGCGGCGGCATCCAGGCTGGCGGAAAGTTTGTGCGTGGGTTCGCCCGCGGCCTCCATCTCCGAATTCGTCCACTCATAAGGCGGCTTGCCGGCGAGCGCGGGGCGCGGGTTCCACCATTCGTCAGGTGTTGAGCTGTTGAACCGCTGCGTTGCTTCCGACTTCAGCTTTTCCAGACCGTGGCGCGATTTGTAACTATCAAGCAGCGTCAGTTCCTGCACGGTGTTGCGCTGGATTTTGAGCCGGACGCTCGGAATGGGATCCCGCAGACCGAAGCGTTCGCCTGAGTAAACCAGCGTGGTGCCGCCGCCGGTAAAATTGAACCAGGGGTCCTTGCCTGGGCTCACGGCGAGCCAGTGGACAAAGCCCATCGCATCCCACAGCCAGGCGCGCAGGGCCAGCTCCGCGATGGCTGATGACGGCTGGCTCACTTCAGGCGGTCCGCCGTAGTACCAAACAATATCACCCCGCTCGTGCAGCATCTTTGGCGCGCCCTTGTACCAACTCAAAAGGTCGCCGGCGCAGGTCCACATGTTGACCACGCCGTTGAGCTCGCGGAATTGCTGCTCCATGTCCCAACTGACATCGGCGCGGAACACAAAATGGACGGGCGTATCGGCGGGCAGCGATCTCTTCAGCAGCCGGCCGTATTCCTTGAAATAGCTGAGGTCTCTGGGAAAGCGCACCTCGTCGCCGTCCCATGAGAATCCCATATAGCGCTTCTTGTGATTGAAGAACATTTCAAAATTGGTTCTTGCCCAACCCTTCTCGCGGAAATGCCTTTCCATTTCGCCGACCACATTGACGAATTCGGCTTCATAACCCGGCTCGCCCCACCACAGCCAGGAAGCAGGCCATTCAGGGTTGATGGGCAGATAGGCAAACGGAATGGGCCGGGGGCCGCGGCGCGTCTGCGCAAAAGCGGAGCCGTCCAGCAGGGGACCGTAGTGGCGGTCATACAAGTTCCAGTTGGCGATGCGCTTCCTTCTGCCCTCGCCTTCGAGCGCGGGGGCGAATTCGGGAGTGACGCGGCCTGCATGCCCGTAACCGAGCTGGTGGAACACACCATGGTGCTCATAAAAGATCCGGTGGTAGGAGTGGATGAGGCGGAAAAGTTCGTCGCTCTCAAAAAAATTTTCGGTGACTGCTCGGACACGGGCTGGAAACTGTGCAGCGATCCAGGAGGCATCGTAAGAATTGTGGTCCATCACCACCACATCTTCCGCGGATACCGCCGCAGGATGCACCCGCAGCCGGAGCACGAGCGTCCGGATTTTGCCAGCCGCTTGAAGCGTGGCGCGCCCCGAATATTCACCCGGAGTCGCGTCCAGCGGAACCCAGATGTCTACCCAGAAGGCCTGCGCCGTCTGGCCGGCGATTTTGTTGTACGGGTCGGGAATCTGAGAACGAGAAGGGAGCGGCGCCGGAACCAGAGCATCCGGGTAATACTCGCCCGAGCGAAGCGGATGGAACCACTCGCGGTAGAGGTCAATCTGGATTTTGCCGGCGCGGTCGCCGAGCTGAAGATCGAGCTTGTAATCACAGGGCCGGGCGGTTTGAACAATGACATGAAATGAGGCGTAGCTGCCCCTCGCGCACTCGAGCGAAAGACCGTCGTTTTTCTCGAAGCCGACGGTGGCGGGCGCGGCGTTCCTGTCCGCGCTGACGATGCCGCCAAAGGGACCGGGGCGGAGAAACTGCGGCAGCGCGAAAAGGCGTATCTCAGGGTTCCGCGGGCTGGCTGGACTTCCCGCAGCTTCACCCAGCGCGGGCAGCGCCTGTTCGGCCGCCAGCGCCCCGAGCGCGGTTCGCAGGAAAGCCCGGCGTGACGGATTCGTAGCCCTTTTCAGTGGAGATTCCATGCCCGAGAGCGGTCCGCGATTATAGTATGTAGAGCGCGGTCCCGGGCCATCATCCCTGAACTGCTCATCGAAGTCAACCGTAGAAGCCGCCGCAACAGTGTTGCGGCAGCACGATGCGAACAATCAGCCGATGCATACCGACACGACATCCCTGGATGAAAACGGATGATTTGTTTTGATGGCTGGCTGATGGTACAGCCGGATCAAAATCAGGCCTGCAAGGTGCTCTGTTGCTGAGATACCGCACCCAGTGCAGTCCCATTGAAGGACATCAGAATCAGGTCTGCGCGCCGTTGAACACCGAACTTCGCCAGAAGGTTCGAGACGTGGAACTTTGCGGTGCGTTCGGAAATGTTCAACTGGCCCGCGATTTCTTTGTTGGAAAGGTTATCCAGCACTGCCTGAAGGACCTCGCGTTCGCGCCGGCTCAATCCCACAGAACTGCTGATCATGGTACGGTTGCGCGAACTCGGCAGAATTGATTCGACAAACCGGGAAAGCAGAACACGAGGCACCGCGTAGCTGCCTTCGAGCAGGGCTTCGAGAGCAGCCCCCAGGTCCCTGGGCGACTCAGAATAGGTTAGCAGCCCTTTGGTTCCCAGCCGCAGCAACGGGAAGGCGTTGGCCTCGTCAAACCTTTCAGAGACCGCGACGACCTTCGACGCCGGGTAACGATCCATAACCTCCGATACCAGGAGGGCCGCAGCGGCTGGCATACAGGCGTCAACTACATAGAGGGGGCACTTCGGAATTGCTAATCGGTGGAAATCGGTTGTTAAACGGGAATCGACATGCTTGGCTTTCACCCGATAGGAGAAGTTGGCCAGTATCCTCGTGAACTCACTTAAAACCAATGGATGGGGAGATAAGAGGCAAACTTTGAAACACGGCTTGCCGTGTTTTCGCAACCTACGAGAGAAGCCAACGAGTGTTTGCTCGATCATCTTGCGCTTCTCCTTGCTTACTTGAGTTTCGTCATTTATTTGCCAGGGCTTCGAGCGTGAATCCGGGCGATTCACCCACTTGAAGGCGCATCGGGAAATGCCTTAAGTGGAAACCTGACTGGCCTAATGGGCCTCCCCTACCCAATCATCCAATCCTCACCCTGAATCCCAACTACAAGGTGGACATTCTGGCAAATGAACGTGCAAGAGTCAAGCTATAAATATTAAAAATTTCCACACAACGAAGGTTCGTTGGAATGTAGTATATCTTAGATAAGTTAATAAAGCTAAGCAGCTTACTACGTTATCGTAGCGGCTTAATACAAAGACAGTCTGGACGGTTTATATAAAAAATGGCGATAAAATCCATTAGGAGGCCAGTCTCAGGGATTCTACTGACCCCCCGGTCAGGCTTGGGACGGCATTTCCGGTACAGGCTGAGGCCAGTTGAGCCGTGCGCTTCGATTCGTGCCATGCATCGAGCTGTCCGTCGGGGACGGCAGCCCCCTCATTCCCGTTCAATTTGCACCGGCACCAGGAGTCCCAGCCCTCTGCGGCGCAGCACGATGTACAGCGCGAGCACGACGAAAACTTCCGTTGCAACCACGACCGCCGCCATTCCAAGCTGCGCAAATCGTGGCGCGAACACCACCGCAAGAATCAGGTTGAGCACGCCGCCTGCCATGACAGCACGATTGAATTGCCGGTCCAGTCCCAGCGGCACCATCCACAGCACGCCGAAGGTTGTGCCAAGAGCATCGAGCAACGGCAGTGCCGCCATCACCTGGAGCACTGGGATCGAGGCCGCGAAACCTTTTCCGAGGACCAACGGCACGGCCCACGGAGCACCAAGAAATGCGGCGAGGCTTAACGCCGCCCCCGTCGAACTCATGAGAAACATGCTTGAACGACCCAGCCGCTTTGCCGCGGGCAGGTTGTGCTGCACGAGGTTGCTGAGCCGGGGGTACAGAGACTGGTGGATAGGAACCAGCAAACCCATAAGCGCCCGCGCAAGCTTTTCGGCGCCCGCGTAAAAACCCACGGCTTCAGGCGAGGCAAATAACCCGAGGATAAAAGCATTGCCGGCGCCATAAAGACCCATCGAGCTGCGGAAGAGAAACATGCTCCATCCCATACGCAGCGTGTCGCGGACCATCCGCCAGTCGGGAAGCTTAAGGGGAACTTCCCTGTAAACCATTGCCGCGGCCACAACGACGGATAATAAAGAGCCGCCGCCCTGCAACGCCAGCACCTTCCAGCCGTCGGCGGGATGATGAACGATGATGAAGATTCCCGCCGTCGCCGCTGCTTTTCCCGCGACATCGAGCACAGCGACCAGCCGCATTCTCTCAAGACCCTGGTAATACCAAAGCATGCTGAACGATTGCGCCACGGCCCAGAACATTGCCGCCCGGAGGAAAGCGGGATGCGCGCGGAACAGCGGAATCCACGTTCCCAGACTCAGCGCGATGACCCCGGCAGCCGTCGCCAGCACCAGCTTGACGCCCATCACGCCAGCCACCAGGTTGGCGAGTTCGCCTATGGAAGCACGATTTTTTGCCACCGCACGAGTAGCCGACAGATGGAAGCCGTATTCGATTCCGATGCTGGCATATGCGCCGAAGGCCTGCGCAAAGGCCACCAGCCCCCAGGTTAACGGCCCCAGCACGCGCGTCAGGTAGGGAATGGTGACGAGCGGCAGCAGGTAATTGGCGAACTGCACGCCGTATAACGAGGCCATGTTCCGCGCCAGACCTCGGTCAATTGACCAAGCGCGGAGCTTGGCGCGGATGTCAATCATGCGGCCTCCCTCCAAATCCGTCGAACGAGTTCACAGGGGAGCCAGTGCAGTGATCAGCCTCCAAGCCGGAAGTAGTTCACGTATATCCACTCGATTTGAATATAAGCAAAAGCTGCAAGAACCAGCAGCATGGCGTATCTTCGGCGCGCGGATTCCCTGATGGGGAGCAACACCTCGGATGCGCGCCCCTGAAGAAGTAAATCCAAAAAAGCTACTGCAAAAACCGCCAAAAGCGGAACGACAGGGAAATTGTAACGTGGCTGCGACACGGATAGCCAGTACGGAAGAGCATACGCCAGCGCTGTCCCAAGAAGGCAAAGGCGGCGGTCGGAGACGAGTGACGCCTCTTTGGCATTGAACAAGAAAATGATCGCCTGGGCCATCAGCGCCCAGTAAAAAAGCACGTCTGCCACGGTCAGTAAAATGGCCGCCCACATTCTTGATCGCTTCCCCAGGACGCCCTTCAGCGGTTCCGCGTAGTGAACCGGAAAACCGAAATAGGCTCGAGCCCGATTTAAGGTCCTCAACACAAACAGGCCGGGCCTGGATTTGATGTGGTTTAAAGCAAGCTCTGTGTAAAGGCGATCTCGAGCCTGCGGACTTTCGCGATCGATTCTGGCCAGCAACGAACGATAGCCCGCGGAGATGCCGATTTCCCCTTGAGCCTCTCCCCAGGTCGCATAGAGCGGTGTATAGGGGTTATTTCCCCAAAAGAGGTTTTGCGAATTCGAGTCATTGATGGCTACGAATCGCCCCGTTAGCGTATAGGCTTTCCACAGCCATGCCGACACGAGAATGGCTGCAATCACGAGTGGGGCGACCGCGATCTTCACATTCCTCAACCGTCTGAAGAGGTAATAACACACGAACGCGGCTACCAGCAGACTGCTTGGCCTGATTAAGACGAGTCCGCCCAAAGTAACGCCCGTCAGAGCAATGAAGGCGAAGGAGGGCTTCCTCTCAGCCAGGGTCATGAAGAGCACGATCCCCATCACGCAAGCCGCGGCGGGATATTCCGTCGAAGGGTTGAAGGAATCTCGAACATAGGGCGGGTAGAAAACAAAAATGAGAGCCGCCAGATTCGCTGCCCTAAGGGTCACTACCTGTCTTACGAGGAAAAATAGAAACACGGTAAATACCAGGTAAATTGGAAGGATCGAAGCTCTAGCCACCAGAATGCTCTCCCCGAAGAGCTTTTGAACGAGGTAAAGATAGTAAGGAACGCCAGGCGGCCAATAGGGTTCAAAATTCTGGTGGTGCAGGAGCTGAGCCGCCATCCCCATGTAACCAGGAGCTTCGTTTCGCAAGGGGATATGGGCTACGAGGCTTAATGCGAGGATCCGGAGGGCCAGGCCAACCGCCAGAATGATGTAAATGGTCCGATTCCATTCCAAAAATTTCAGGAAACATCGCCCAGCGCGATTTGGCACGACGGACATCCCCACACCGTGGCAGGTCAGGCCTGGTTATTTCAGACAATCCCCAAAGTTGTTTGATTTTCGACAACATTCGGCGGGCGTTGGGTTACCAGCGCTGATGCACCTCAGCCCGCAGCCGCATGTCATAGATCTCGCGCACTTTACGCATCACCTCATCGCCGAGGGGCGGCAGGCCGGACGCGCGCGCGTTGTCTTCCACCTGTGAAGGCCGCTTGCCGCCGGGAATGGCGCAGATGACGGCGTCAAACATGAGAATCCAGCGCAGAGCAAATTGCGCCATGGTAGCTCCCCCGGGGACCAGCGGGCGCAACTGATCGACGATATCGAGGCCCAGATTATATTCGACGCCGGAGAAGGTTTCGCCCTTGTCAAATTTCGCCCCCTCGCGGTTGAAACTGCGGTGGTCGTCCTGGGCGAAAGTGGTTTCGCGGGACATGCGGCCGGTCAGCATGCCGCTGGCCAGCGGCACTCGCGCCAGGATGCCCACGCGGCGGCGTTTGGCTTCAGGAAAAAAGAGCTCCGCCGGGCGATGGCGGAACATGTTGAAGATGATCTGAACGCTCTGGATGCCCGGATATTCCAGCGCCTTCAGGCCCTCTTCGCAGGTGCGGACGCTGACACCGTAGTGGCGGATTTTCCCGGCCTTCACCAGCCCTTCAAGCGCCTCAAAGGTTTCCGGAGTGTAATAGACCTTGTTGGGCGGGCAGTGGAGCTGAATGAGATCGACGCAATCCGTCTGCAGATTGCGCAGGCTGTCTTCCACAAAGCGGCTCAGGTTTTCGCGGTTATAGCCTTCAGGGGTATGGGGGGTCAGGCGGCGGCCGGCTTTGGTGGCGATGTAAAAAGTTTCCTTGCGCTCTTTGCGGAGCCGTCCCAGTAGCCGCTCGCTGCGGCCGTCACCGTAAACGTCGGCGGTATCGAAAAAGTTGATGCCGACATCGAGAGCTTTGTGGAGAGCCGCCATCGATTCCTTCTCATCGACGCTTCCCCACATCGAGCCGATGGCCCACGCGCCAAAACTGATTTCTGAAACCTTCCATCCTGTCCTGCCCAATTCCCGGTATTTCATTCTTCTGCTCTCTGCGATTGTGTTTTCGTGTAGTGCGACACTTCGAGCATGGATCTGACCGATGCCCGGTTAACCAGGGGTCCCTTTATGCCTTCGCCGCCTCTTCCAGACTCTTATCCAGAATGGCAACCGCCTGGTCGATATCAGCCGCTGGGATGTTGAGCGGTGGCGACATTCGCAGGACGTTGGCGTAGAGGCCGCCTTTGCCAATCACCAGGCCATTGGCCCGAGTCCGCTCCAGGGCTTTGTTGGCGAGGTCCCCAGCAGGCTCCTTGGTTTTCCGGTCTTTCACCAGTTCGACACCCACCATCAAACCCATTCCGCGGACATCGCCAATGGAGGCATGCTTTTCCTTCAGGGCTTCAAGGCCTTCTCGGAAACGCCTTCCCGCCGTCTCGGCGTTGTCCATCAGACGGTCTTCTTCAATCAGGTCGATGGTTGCCTTGGCCGCAACGCAGGTGACGGGATTGCCGCCGAAGGTTGAGATGGTCAGGCCCTTGAAGCTGTCTGCGATTTCCGGCCGAGTGATCGTGCAGCCGACGGGAACGCCGTTGGCCATGCCTTTGGCGCAAGTCATCATGTCCGGCTCAACCTCCCAGTGCTCGATGCCGAACCAGCGCTTGCCGGTGCGCCCGAAACCCGCCTGGACTTCGTCGGCAATGAAAAGCCCGCCGTAATTGCGCACGATGTTGGCCACAATCTTGAAATATCCAGGGGGAGGCACCACCACGCCACCCAGACCCTGGATGGTCTCCGCCAGCATGCCGGCCACTGCGCCGCCGGTGGAAGTCTTGATGACCTCTTCAACGTCCTTCGCGCAGTGCAGCTCGCAGCTTGGGTAGGTGAGACCGTAGGGGCAGCGGTAGCAGTAGGGCCCGGGCGCTTGAATGACACCGAACGGGACGATGCCGGCCTTTCGCCAGGTGCTAAGCCCGGTGAGGGATTTCGCCAGTTGCGTATGCCCGCTGTAACCGTGGCGCAGCGCAAGGATGTCGTAATTGCCGGTATGCATGCGCGCCGTCAGCACGGCCACCTCATTGGCCTCAGAGCCGCTGTTGGTGAAGTAACTTTTCTGCAGTTTGCCGGGCGCGATCTGGGCCATCTTTTCGGCCAACGCCACGATAGGTTCGGAGGGGAAAAGCGTCGAGGCGTGTTGCAGACGGTCGATCTGGGCCTTGACTTTTGAGTTCACTCTTTCATTGGCGTGCCCCACGCTGATGGTTACGATGCCGCCCAGGAAGTCAAGATACCTGTTCCCATCCACATCGCAAAGATACTGTCCCTTGCCATAGTCGAGGACCAGCGGGTCTTTGTAATAGGTTGCGACGCAGTTGAAGAGATACTCTTTATGCTTGCGAATGATTTCATCTCTGGTCATAGGTCAGTCCTTCTCGGAATGGATTGAAAAAAGAGTTTACAAGCGAAAGCTGAAAGTTGGAAGGGGCGAGCGCAGCCGCGCCGGAGCCGCGACTAAATTTGGCATTGTCGTCCCACCCAGAGACGCCGCATGTATCCATAGAACAAAATATCAAAAGCAACTCTCGCAAAGACGCCAAGGCGCAAAGGCGGCAGAGCTGCTGCGGGCGAGATTAGAATTTGCGCGACCACTCCTTCGGCCAGCGTTCGATGACGACCTTCTCTTGTGTATAGAACTGGACGGCGTCACGGCCCTGAGCGTGCAGCACGCCGAAGAAGCTGTCTTTCCAACCGCTGAAAGGGAAATAGGCCATGGGCGCGGCCACGCCGATGTTTATCCCGAGGTTGCCGACCGGGACCTCATACCGGAACCGGCGCGCGGCGGCCCCACTGGTGGTGAAAATCGAAGCCTGGTTGCCATAAGGATTGCGGCCGAGGAATTCAATCCCCTCGTCCAGGGTCTTGACGTGGTTTACGCTGAGCACGGGTCCAAAAATTTCGTTCTGGGCTACCACACTTGCGGGCGGCACATCCTCCAGCAGAGTGGGCCTGAGGAAATTGCCTTTACCATTCGCAATGGAGTCGTTGCGGCCGTCCAGCAGCACTTTGGCGCCGTCGTCCACGCCTTTGGAAATGAAGCTTTGGATTCGCGCCTTGCTCTCCGGCGTGATCACCGGCCCCATTTGCACATCTTCCTGCAGACCGTTGCCAACGCGAATTGAGCTCGCGGCGTCCGTGATGCTTTGCGTAAACCTTTCCCGCGCTTCGCCCACCGTGACCGCAACAGAAACCGCCAGGCATCGCTGGCCGGCGCACCCGAACGCGCTGTCACAGGTAATCCGAGTTGCGGCGTCCATGTCGGCGTCCGGCAGAACCAGCACGGGGTTCTTGGCTCCGCCCTGGCATTGCACACGCTTGCCGTGGGCCGCCGCCTGGGCGTAGACATACTTGGCCACTGGCGTTGAGCCCACAAAGCTGATGGCGCGGACGTCGGGATGTTCGAGCAGGGCGTCAACCGCGATTTTGGCGCCGTGAACCAGATTGAGGACGCCGGGGGGAAGCTTCAATTGGTCCATCAGCTCGAACAGAAAGGCGCTTGATAGCGGCACCCGTTCGGACGGCTTCAGGATAAAAGTGTTGCCGCATGCCAGGGCATAAGGCAGGAACCAGAAGGGAATCATTGCCGGAAAATTGAAGGGCGTGATCGCAGCCACCACGCCCAGCGGCTGGCGGATCATGGTTTCATCAATTCCTTGCGCCACGTCTTCCAGGTTGTAGCCCTGCATCAGCGAAGGGATTCCGCATGCCACTTCAACGTTTTCGACGGCGCGCCGAAGTTCGCCGCGCGATTCCGCCAGAGTCTTTCCGTTTTCGATGGTGATGGTCCGGGCGATCTCTTCAAAGTGGTCCTCAAGAATCTGCTTAAGTTTGAAGAGATACTGGATGCGGTTTTCGGGCGGGGTCCGGCGCCAATCAGGGAATGCCTGGCTGGCGGCGCGCACGGCGCAATTGATGTCTTCGCGGGTGGCGAGCGGCACCCGTCCGAGCACGTCGCCCGTTGCCGGATTTGTCACGTCCTGATAGTCAACGGTTTTTGACCGCTGCCACTCGCCATTGATGTAGAGTTGCAGTTCACGGGTTGCCATGCCGCCTGTGACTCCCGAGGTGCTCATCTTCTTTGTTCTTTTCCCTGCCTTTTCCGGGTGATGCGAACTTCCAAAAAGCTGGTCTTCGGAATGCCCAAGGCACTGGAAACCGCTTGGCATTGACGCTTACTTTGTCCACTCCGTGTGGAACACACCTTCTTTATCCGTGCGATGATAAGTGTGTGCGCCAAAGCAATCACGCAGTGCCTGCAGCAGGTTTGCCGGAAGGCGTTCCTGCCGATAGCTGTCGATGTAACCGAGAGACGTTGAAAAGGCCACGCACGGCGTACCGACATGAGTTGACTCCTTCACGACGTCCCGCAGCGCCACCGAGGATTTGTTGATGGTTGAGCTGAAGGTCGGTGCCAGCATCAGGTTTGGCAGAGCCGAATCCATGGCAAAGGACTGCTGGATGTGGTCGAGCATCTTGGCGCGGATAATGCAGCCGCCTTTCCAGATGCGGGCGATTTCCGCATAGTTGAGGTTGTACTGATATTCCTGAGAGGCCACCCGAAGCTGCTCAAAACCCTGGGCGTAGCAGACCATCACCGCTACCCGATAGGCTTCCCGCATGTGGTTCAAGAATACCGTGAGGTCGCCTGAGAAGACTTCTTTCGGCCCGCTCAGGATGTTCGACGCGGCGACGCGTTCTTTTTTCTGTCCGGAGAGGATGCGCGCCTCCACGGCGTAAGTCAGTGTCGGCACCGCCACGCCCAGGTCCATGGCATCCTGAGCTGTCCACTTCCCGGTGCCTTTCTGCTGGGCCTCATCGACGATCAGGTCGACGAGCGGCTGGCCGGTTTCGTCATCTTTTTTGCCCAGAACCAGC
The DNA here is from genome assembly GCA_035712365.1 of Terriglobia bacterium. Classification (NCBI taxonomy): domain Bacteria; kingdom Pseudomonadati; phylum Acidobacteriota; class Terriglobia; species Terriglobia bacterium. The sequence goes on along the minus strand of DASTAW010000048.1, from coordinate 32,101 downwards.
GTGGTGATTTCCAGCAGGTAGGAATTGAGATCGGAGGCGTTCCATTCGTCAAAGATGTCGTGAATTTCCGGGGTTGTAAACCGAAGCACATTCTTGAAGATGTCATACGTTTCACAGATGATCTGCAGGATGCCGTACTCAATGCCATTGTGGACCATCTTGACGTAATGGCCGGCGCCGCGGGGCCCAAGGTATGTGACGCATGGGCCGTCCTTAGTCTGCGCCGCCATTTGGGTGAGCATAGGCTCAAGGTGCCGGTAGGAATCTTCGTGTCCGCCCGGCATCAGAGACGGCCCATGGAGCGCGCCTTCCTCGCCGCCGCTCACGCCCATTCCAAAGAATCGCAATCCCGATTGCTCCAACTCCTGCCCGCGGCGCTCGGTGTCTTTAAAGTAGGAGTTGCCGCCATCGATGACGATGTCTTCCTTCTCGAGATTGGGCTTCAGATCATTGAGAGCGGCGTCTACTGCCTTGCCAGCCGGGACCATCATCAAAATGCGCCGCGGCTTTTCGAGCGCCGCCACAAAATCCTTGAGGGAACTCGTCACCGTGATCTGCTTGCCCGCCACAGCTTCGGCAACTTTCTGGACTTTTCCCTGATCGATATCGAAACCGGCTGCCGAGAAGCCTTTGCTCTCCGCGTTGAGGGCAAGATTCTTGCCCATCACTCCCATTCCCATCACTCCAAGGTGCCTCTTGACCATCGTCGCCTCCTTCGTTCGAATCCCCTCCATGCAGAGCAGTTTTCAGGGTATCGGCGGATCCAGGCCGCTGTTTTCATTGTGATCTGCGCTTTCGTCCCGCAAAAGGAATATAATACACCTCTCGGACGTTACAACCCGGTCCCTCGCGCATCTAAGTTAAATGGGATTGTTCGAGTGGCATGCGCGCTCCGCTCGTCAAGGATCTCCAGTTCGCCAGTGCGCAAATCCAGAACAGGAGCGAATTGCTTTGGACGGACATTCATCAGCAGCTCAAACTTCAAAGGACAGCCGGAGCGAAGCAGAGCTTGACCTGCTTTGCATCAACACTATTCGCGGTCTGGCCATGGATGCCGTCCAGAAGGCGAATTCCGGCCATCCTGGGATGCCCATGGGCGCGGCGCCGATGGCGTATGTGCTGTGGACACGTTACCTGCGGTACGATCCGCTGAAACCTCGTTGGCCCAACCGTGACCGCTTCATCCTTTCAGCGGGGCATGGATGCATACTGCTTTACAGCCTTCTCCATTTGACCGGGTATGACATGCCGCTGGACGAACTCAAGCAGTTCCGGCAGTGGGGCAGCGAGACGCCGGGGCACCCGGAGTACAACCTGGACAGGGGAATTGAAACCACCACCGGGCCGTTGGGACAGGGATTCGGAAACGGCGTCGGTATGGCAATTGCTCAAAAATACCTTGCAGCGCATTTTAACCGCCCGGGACACGAACTGATCAATTACAAGATTTATGCCATCGTCAGCGATGGTGATCTGATGGAAGGGGTGGCATCCGAAGCAGCTTCCCTGGCTGGTCACCTGGGGTTGAGCAACCTCATCTACCTGTACGACGACAACCACATCTCCATCGAAGGGTCTACGGAGCTGGCCTTTACCGAAAACCGCGCAGAACGCTTTGAAGCCTATGGATGGTTCGTACAGACAATCGATGACGGCAACGACCTGGAAGCGATTGACGCGGCGCTCAAGGCTGCGGAGGCCGAAACGGAGCGGCCGTCGATCATCATGGTGCGGACCCACATTGCTTACGGAAGTCCGAACAAGCACGACACGGCAGGGGCTCATGGGTCGCCGTTGGGCGAAGAAGAAGTCAAGCTTTCCAAGGAGTTCCTCGGGATACCGTTGGAGCCGAAATTTTATATTCCCGATGATGTCCTTGCTCATTTCCGTAACGCCATTGAGCGGGGCGAGAAAGCCGAGACCGAATGGCAGGAACGCCTGAACGCCTTTCGGAAGGCTTTCCCTGATCTTGCCGCCGAGTGGGACCGCTATGTGCGCGGGGAACGGTCGGAGACATGGAAATCAAAGCTTCCGGCTTTCAAACCCTCCAACGGGCCGCTCGCCACGCGGCAGGCCTCCGGGGCCGTGCTGAATGCAATTGCTGCGGAGCTGCCTATGCTAATCGGCGGCTCGGCGGACCTTTCTCCCTCCACCGACACGCTGATCAAGAATGCCGGATATTTCAAGAAAGGCGACTACGGCGCACGCAATTTTACTTTCGGGGTACGAGAGCATGCCATGGGTTCCGCGCTCAATGGAATGGCACTGAGCGGGCTGATTCCGTATGGGGCGACGTTCCTGATTTTCTCGGACTATATGCGGCCTACGCTCCGGCTGGCAGCATTGATGGGAATTCATTCAATTTTTGTTTACACCCATGACAGTATTTTCCTGGGCGAGGATGGGCCCACCCACCAACCCATCGAGCAGATCCCATCGCTGCGCGCCATTCCGAACCTGTCGCTGATCCGGCCTGCGGATGCGAATGAGACTGCGGTAGCGTGGCGATTGGCGATTGAACGGAAGGGCGGCCCCGTGGCCCTGGTGCTGACCCGGCAAAAACTTCCGGTGATCGACCGCGAAAAGTACGCTAGCGCCGAAGGGGTGGCCGCGGGAGCTTACATCCTTGCGGATTCCCAGGGCAAGCGGGCGGATGTGATCCTGATCGCCTCGGGGTCGGAAGTTTCAGTGGCGCTGGAGGCATACGAGAAACTGATCGCCGAAGGCATTGGCGCCCGCGTGGTCAGCATGCCGTCATGGGACCTGTTTGAAAAGCAGAGCCAGTCTTACAAAGATGAGGTCCTGCCGCCTCTTGTCACGGCCCGGCTGGCTGTCGAGGCGGCGGCCCCGTTTGGTTGGGAGAGATACATCGGTCTCAACGGCGGTGTGATTGGCATGTCGCGCTTCGGCGCTTCCGCGCCCTACAAGGTGTTGGCGGAAAAGTTTGGTTTTACGGCGGACAACATCGTTCGGCGGGCCCACGAGCTCCTGGGCCGTTGAGTGGCTAGCGAGAGCGGTTTCATAACGGCCCCATCTTATTTTCTGTTGCCGCTTCCGGGGGGCTGGCAGCGTGTCTCGGACTTACTGGATTAGCCCCTGTTGGCCCGTGGGCGTGAAGGTGGGTTACGCTGGGAGCAGCAGATGTCGCGTGTGCGGCATTGCCGGATGGAATCATCAAGAGGAGGAACCAATCGATGAGCGAGAATCCTTTGAAGGAACTGCAAAAGTACGGCCAGAGCGTCTGGCATGATTACATTAGCCGTAAGGAAATCCTTTCCGGCGAATTGAAAAGACGAATCGACGACGATGGGTTGCTGGGAGTTACGTCGAACCCGAGCATTTTTGAAAAGGCCATTGCCGGCAGCGATGATTATGACGAGAGCATCAGCCAGTATGCCAGCGAGCGGCTTGGAGCGCCGCAGATTTTCCAGAGGCTGGCGATAGAAGACATTCAGAAGGCCACCGACGTGTTTCGGGATGTTTATGAACGCACCAACGGAATGGACGGTTACGTGAGCCTGGAAGTTTCTCCCCTTCTTGCGCACGATACGCAGGGAAGCATTGAAGAGGCGCGGCGGCTGTTCCGTGCTGTGAACCGTCCGAACGTGATGATCAAAATACCGGGGACGAAAGAAGGGCTGGCTGCCATCGAACAGACCATCGGTGAAGGGATCAACATCAACATCACTTTGCTCTTTGGCATGGACCGCTACGCGGAGGTTGCCAAAATCTACCTGAAGGCGCTCGAGAAGCGCGTGGCTCAGGGGCAACCAATCGACCGGTTGGCATCCGTGGCCAGCGTATTCGTGAGCCGCATTGATTCGCTGTTGGACAAGCAGTTGGAGGCAAAGCTGGCGGCTGCCAAAGCGCCGGAAGAGCGCCAGAAGTTGGAAGGGCTTTTCGGCAAGGTTGCGGTGGCCAATACCAAGCTGATCTACCAGAAATACAAGGAAATCTTCTTAACACCCCGCTTCGAGGCGCTGGCTCAAAAGGGCGCGCGCGTGCAGCGAGCGCTGTGGGGTTCGACGAGCACCAAGAATCCCAAATACAGCGACATCCTTTACGTCCAGGAACTGATTGGCCGGGATACTGTGAACACTATGCCCAGCCAGACCATCGATGCCTACCGCGACCACGGCAAGCCCGAGGCGGATACCATCGAGCGGGGGCTTGACGACGCCCGCAAAGTCATTTCGATGCTGCCGGACGTCGGCATCGACCTGGATGCGGTGACCCAGCAGCTTGAGGACAATGGCGTCGAAGCATTTGCGAATGATTACGGGAAACTGCTGGCCAGCATCGAGCAAAAGAAAAAAACTTTTACCGGGAGCGCGCGCGTAGCCGGTTGATAGTTTCGCCGGGGCTCGATTAGCCCGCCCAGAGTACTCTGGGCAGGCTCGACAGCCAGGAGTTTGTCCAATGGCCCTGGCGCAAAGATGCCGGGTGGCGGATTTTCGAATCTGAAGACCTGAAGACCATAGACATTGCTGTCGTTATGCCCTGAAGGACCACACACGGTCCGGAAAGGACGAAGCGTTTTATGGCGGACATATCTGTTGCCGCAAACCCGTTGCGGGTGGGCATGCGGATCCGAAAAACTCCCAGCCCCTGCTCGATGGTGATTTTCGGAGCTTCCGGCGACCTCACAGCCCGTAAACTGATTCCTGCGCTCTACTATCTGCACCGCGAGCGGTTGTTGCCGCAGGGTTTTTCGGTGATCGGGTGTGCGAAAACGCCTTATGACAACGCAAAATTCCGGGAGACCATGGCGGACGCGGTCCGCAAATTTTCCGAACAGCCGTCGTCTGTGGATGACGCCTCGCTCAGAAGCTTTACGGAGTCAATCTATTACCTGACGGACAATTTTGGTGAAAGCAAGGCCTACAACCCGCTCCGCGATCTGCTTGAGAAATTAGACAATGAGAGGGGCACCGGAGGGAACCGCGTGTACTACCTGGCGACCCCGCCCAGTTCCTTCCCCGTCATCATCGGCCATCTCGGATCCACCGGCCTGGCTGCCCCGGAAGATGCGGAAAAAAGTTGGACTCGTGTGGTAATTGAAAAGCCTTTTGGCCACGATCTTGAAAGCGCGCGCGAACTCACCACCGTTGTGAATTCGGCTTTCAAGGAACAGCAGGTCTATCGCATCGATCACTACCTGGGCAAAGAAACCGTCCAGAACCTGCTGGTCTTCCGCTTTGCCAATGGCATCTTTGAGCCCATCTGGAACCGGCGCTACATCGACCACATTGAAATCACAGTTGCCGAGGACCTCGGAGTGGAGGGGCGGGGCCGCTATTACGAGGAAGCCGGCTTGTTGCGAGACATGATCCAGAACCACGTGATGTCGGTTTTGAGCCTTGTGGCGATGGAACCGCCGTCGTCTTTCGACGCCGTGGAAGTTCGTGATGAAAAAGCCAAGGTGATGCGTTCGATGCGACCCATTGATCTTGATCGCCTGGACGATTTTGTGGTGCGCGGCCAATATGGCGAGGGCTGGATCCGGGGCGAGAAGGTTCCTGCCTACCGCGAGGAGCCGAAGGTCTCACCAGAATCAACGACGGAAACCTTTGCCGCGCTCAAATTGTTTATCGACAATTGGCGATGGGCCGACGTTCCCTTCTATGTGCGCTCCGGCAAACGTCTAACCAAGCGGGTCTCGGAAATTGTGGTCCAGTTCAGGCGGGTCCCGCACATGGTTTTCGGGCGGAAAACCAGCAATCCTGTTGGCCAGAACGTGCTTGCCATGCGGATCCAGCCGAACGAAGGTATTTCCATTAATTTCAATGCCAAATTTCCGGCGCCGATGATGGAAATCCGCCCGGTCAAAATGGAGTTCCGCTACGCCGAGTCGTTTGGGGGCGAACCCCCCAGTGCCTACGAGACGCTGCTGCTCGACAGCATGTTGGGTGACCAGACCCTTTTCAATCGTGAAGACGCAGTAGAATTGGCCTGGCAACTATTGTCCCCGCTGCTGGAGCGCTGGCGGGAGGACGGCGAGAAGGGCTTGCAGAGGTATGAGGCGGGAAGTTGGGGTCCAGAAGCCGCCGACAGATTGCTCGATCGGGATGGTCGTCGCTGGCATCGGCTTTAATTGGCCCGCAGGCCTGTGGCGCGTCGCCCTTCCTGTCCTTCGGAGACCCATCGGGAGGAGGATTCGTTGCCGTTAGCTAAAAAGTTCAAGTCGCTCACGGCGGGCGAACTCCAGCCGGCCAACGTGGCCACGCTGGAAGAGGAATTATCTGCCCTATGGCGGGCTGCGGCAGATGATCCCGGTACAGAACACCCGGTGATGCGGGCATCCGTGTTGACCCTTATTGCGTTCGTTGAGAACGAGGAGGAAGCCCGCGAGTCGGTCGATCTGATCAGCCACATCATCGCCCAGAACCCGTGCCGAGCGATCCTGCTGCTGGCCGAACCAAGGGAACGCCCGGATGGCATGGCGGCGTGGATTTCCGCCCAGTGTCATCTTCCCCCTTGGGGCGCGCGGCAGGTTTGCTGCGAGCAGATTTACGTTCGGGCCCGGGGTGGGGCGGTGAATGGGCTGGACAATGTGGTCCTCCCGCTGATTGTCCCCGAACTTCCCGTGTATCTCTGGTGGCGGGTGGGACGCTTCGCGCCACCTTCGTTTCTTGATCAGGTGCTCCGCCGTACGAACCGGGTGCTGGTTGACTCGGGCCGGTTTGAGGAACCGGAAACCGATCTGGCCACACTGGGGCGGCTGGTAGAGCGGTCCCACGCCACCGGCGGCATAGCCTTCAGCGATCTTAACTGGGCCCGGCTTACGCCGTGCCGCGAACTGGTAGCTCAGAATTTTGATTCTGATGAGGCCGGTTCCTGTCTGCAGGACCTTTCGGACATATCATTCGAGTGGGAAACAGGTCCCGGTGAGAGAGGCAGCCCCATCGCCCACGCGCTGCTTCTTACGGCGTGGCTGGCCAGCCGTCTTGACTGGCGGCCAGTTACACGGCTTGCGCCAGGCGCCGGTCCAAACCGCGTGGTTGAATTCCGGCGCGGAGACAACCCTGTTCGCGTGGAGTGGATTGTTCGCCACGAGACAAGCCAGCCACCAACCCCCTTCAAGGTGACATTGAAGACACGTTCCGACCCTCCCGCAATCTTTTCGGTGTCCGAATCTACGGCGGAAGGCATTGCTCACACCCGGGCGGAAATTCCGGGCCGCGCTCCGCTCGAAAGAACCTTGCGGATGATGGCAATGGGCGAAGTTGAATTGGTCAACGAAGAACTCAAGTTCCCGGCGCGGGACAAAATTTATGAGGAAATCCTGAGCCTGATCGTTCAGATGGTCGACTTGTAAGCTTCGGCGCTTGACGACAGGGGTGCGCAGATGAGCCAAGCGAAGCTCGAGATATTTCCGGGACTGGAGGATCTGAGCCGGGCGGCGGCCGCGCACTTCACTGATCTCGCACGGGAACGTGTCCAGCAGGGAAGAGCGTTCACGATTGCGCTTTCCGGCGGTGAAATGGGACGCGCACTTCTGGAGATGCTGGCGAACCCGGAGTTTTCCCAGCGCATCCAGTGGGACAGCGTTCATCTGTTCCAGGTTGACGAGCGATGTGTCCCGCCGGATGACATCCAAAGTAACTACCGCATGATCCGCGAGACGCTGCTGCGGCCGGTGCCCGGCGCGGCCCACAACTTCCATCGCATGGTAGCCGAATCGGACGATCGCGACGCGGCGAGCGCGGAATACGAGGCGGAGGTCCGCAGCGTTCTGAAGCCGCCTGAAGGAGCGCTGCCCCGCTTCGATCTGGCGCTGATGGGATTGGGACCGGACGGGCACACAGCCTCGCTTTTTCCTGGGACGGCGGCCCTCGATGAAAGCCGGCGATGGGTTTGCCCGAACTACGTCGAAAAGCTCCAGATGTACCGAATGACGCTGACTTACCCTGTCCTCAACGCGGCCAGTGAGCTTGTGTTTCTGGTCTCGGGAGCCAAAAAGGCGGAAATTCTGCGCCGGGTGCTCGAGGGACCTCGCGATCCGAAGCAGTTTCCAGCCCAGGGAATCCAGCCGGGTGCGGGGAGCTTGAACTGGTATCTGGACCGTGCGGCGGCGCAATTTCTCCGCAAGCCCCCAGTTCAGAGGAAAATCTCTTGATCAAGATTGCGCCTTCGATTCTGTCCGCGGACTTTACACGCCTTGGAGAACAGGTTCTGGAAGCACAGGCGGCTGGAGTGGATCGCATTCAGATCGATGTGATGGACGGACGGTTTGTTCCGAATATTACCTTTGGAACGGAGGCTGTCGCTTCACTTCGGCCGATTACCCATCTGACCTTGGAAGTCCACCTGATGGTTCAGCCGCCGGAAGACTTTATCGAGCCGTTTGCGGAGGCGGGCGCGGACACCATCATCGTCCATCAGGAAGCCACACCGCACCTGCACCGCGCGATACAGCACATTCATGCCCTTGGCAAGAAAGCTGGCGTGGCCATCAACCCTTCCACGCCGGCCATTCTTCTTTCAGAGGTCATCGGAAGCCTTGACCTCGTTCTCGTGATGACGGTCAATCCGGGCTTTGGCGGGCAGGAATTCATAATGGAGACGCTGCCGAAGATCCGGGAAGTCCGTCGTCAGATCCAGCAAATGGAACTTGCGTGTGAGGTTGAAGTGGACGGTGGGATTAACCTCGATACCGCGCCGCTGGTGGTTGAAGCCGGGGCTGATGTTCTCGTTGCCGGATCGTCTGTATTTGGGAGCAATGAGGGCGTGGCAGCGGCAATACAATCCTTGTTGTCGAGCGTTCCTCGGTGACATCCGAAACATCATCAATTTGCTTTGCCTGATTCAGTCCCTCTCTGCGGGTGGCGGAACGGCCCCTGGAGTGTCGGCCCTGGGCAGGGAATTTTGACTTTGATTGGCAGCCTCAATTATATTCACTCATTCGTTTCGCGCTCCCTGTAAGCGCTGATTTCCCGGCGGCCTTCCCGGAGAACTAAGACCTCATTATGAAAATTGCGGTACTCGGACTTGGATACGTAGGCAGCGTGACCGGTGCGTGCCTGGCCCAGATGGGGCACACGGTAACGGGAGTAGATGTTTCTGCGACAAAAGTGCATTTGGTGAATTTCGGCCAGTCGCCCGTGCTGGAGCAAGGACTGGATAGCCTGGTTCGGCAAATGGTCGCGGAAGGCAGACTTCGGGCCACTCTCGATCCGGCAGAGGCGCTTGACGGGGCTGATCTTTCACTGGTGACAGTGGGTACGCCGTCGCGTCGGGATGGCTCCGCCGACCTGGACCATGTTGCATCTGCGCTTGGAGGCATCGGACACTCCCTGCGGACCGCGAAAAAATTTCATGTGGTCGCAATTCGGAGCACGGTGCCGCCCGGGACCACAGAAAGTCTGGTGATGCCCACACTTGAGCAGATAAGCAGCAGGCGTGCGGGGCGTGATTTCGGCGTTTGCTTTCATCCCGAATTTCTTCGTGAAGGTTCCTCGATTCACGACTTTTTCAATCCGCCCAGAACGGTGCTCGGCACGAGCGACGCCAGGACCGCCCGGCGATTAAGCCGGATGTGGAGGCCAGTCAAGGCGCCCGTGTTTGTGACCTCATTCAAAGCTGCTGAAATTTTGAAATACGCCGACAACAGTTTTCACGCGCTCAAGGTGTCTTTTGCAAATGAGATGGGTTCTCTCTGCCGCCGGTTTGACGTCTCAAGCGAGGAAGTTATGCGAATGTTCGTACAGGATACCAAGCTCAACATTTCGCCGTTGTACCTGAAACCCGGCTTTGCATTCGGCGGTCCCTGTCTGCCAAAAGACGTCAGGTCGCTTGGAAGGCTCGCCCGCGAGAACGGGTTGGATCTTCCACTGATTCAAAATATTCTGCCTAGCAACGCGCGCCATCTGGACAGGGCCGTGGACCTCGTCCTTTCCGTAAAGAAGCAAAGGATTGGAGTTCTTGGTCTGGTATTCAAATCGGACACGGATGACCTCCGTGAGAGCCCTGCCTGCGAACTGGTGAAAAGGTTGATCGCCGCGAGGAAGACGGTGAGGGTTTATGATCCCCGGGTCAGGCTTGACCGACTGCTGGGTGCTAACCAGACTTTTATCCGCAAGGAACTTCCTTCGCTTCCGCGGTTGATGACGGCATCCTGCTCAGAACTTATCGAGTCCAGTGACCTCATCGTCCTGGCGGGGAGCCATCCTGAATTCCAAGCCGGCATCAAGGGGCTCAAGAAAGGTAAAGTCGTCGTTGACCTGGTGGGGCTGACGCATGACCAGCGCCATTCCGGCAAACTCAGCCGGAGGTTGACATAGACGTTCACGTTCAACAAAGAAAGCCCGCTGGCCTGTGGTTCAAGGCTGATGGGGAGCAGGCTGCTTCTGCCGCGCTTGCCCAACCAAGGTCTCCTTGAAAAGATCATTTAATCAACTTAACTTCGTTGACAACCCTGTCATGGATATTATATGTTCTTAACCCCGGTCTTGCTCTCGTAACCAACCTTCAGGAGGGGGAGGATATGGTTGGCGAGGTTTTGGGTCATTACCATATCATCGCAAAGGTCGCTGAGGGGAAGTTCGCGGTCGTGTATAAAGGCCGCGATATTCGCCTAAATCGAACCGTTGCGGTGAAGGTCCTCAGAGAAGACTGTCTTCAGGCAGACACGGCTTGGCCTCGGCTGCTGCGGGAGGCCCAGATCGCTTCAGCCTTGAACCACCCTAATGTCTGCACTCTTTATGATATCGGGGAAGAGCAAGGCACCAACTACATCGTCTTGGAGTTCGTTGAAGGCAAGACGCTGCGGGCAATCCTTGACTTCGGCCCTCTTCCGATCCAACACGCCTTTAATTTTGGCATGCAGATTGCCGAGGCAATGACCTATACACACGGTGCCGGAATCCTGCACCGAGACTTCAGCAGCTCGAATATTGTGGTGACTCCCACAGGCCGGGTCAAGGTCGTCGACTTCGGTCTCGCTAGGTTGATTGAAGAGGAGAGGACAAAACCGGACGAGCGTTCTGATTCCTCCGCCCAAGAGATAGGCTGGCTTGTCGGAACGCTTCCCTATATGGCTCCCGAGCTTCTGCATGGGGAGCCAGCTACCACGCAGTCTGGTGTCTGGTCCCTAGGGGCGATCTTGTTCGAGATGCTGACCGGCCGCTTACCGTTCTCCGGGCGATCACCGTTCGAGCTGGGTATGGACATTATGACAGGGTCGGTCAAGCAGTTGCCCATGGAAATCCCTGCAGGTTTGAGGGCCATTGTTCAAAGGTGCTTGGTGCGAGATAAGGATGACCGCTATTATTCGGCACTGGAAGTCCTTAACCACCTCCAATCAGAATTTGTTACGTTCCAGATAAAAGCGGTTCTTGCAAATCGCCCTGCGTCAAATCCCTCATACCGTGCGGGACGGTGGAGGACCATCCTTGGTTGGATTGGTTTGGCATTCCTCGGTCATTGAAATGAACTATCGAGGCCAGTCCTCAGCAAAGACTCCCTTCGGACGGTTACTCCATTTCTCTACGATGCCGTGTTGCTCAAGAAGCTCTGTTAACTCCACCACTTAAAGCTTGACAGCAAACGAGAAGGATTATAAATTCTTAATGTTTCGTGGGGCTTAGAGGTACAGAAGCCCAGACGTTCACAGTTGGATAAGTACGTCGAGAGGGGGCAGGATGCTGAATCGACAGAAGTTAGTGCAACTTGTGCTAGCCGTAATGACGGTGATCGGGATGGGAGTGATGCCGGCGCTGGCGGGATCGGCCGCGGTAGGATCGATAGCCGGGAGCCGAAACGCGACGCTTAGCGGAGAGGCGCTGGTGCCGAACACGACGGTGTTCAGTGGAGACAAGTTGCAGGTGAGAGACGGTGTCGCTGTGGTGGCGCTCGACGAGGGGAACAGCATGGTGTTCGGTCGAGAGACGGAAGCCTCATTTATGCGGGAAGCAAAGGATGTGACGGTGTTGTTGAACCGGGGGAATGTGTCGATGTACCACCCGGGATCGAGCGTGGGGGTTGAGGTGAAAGCCGGGGGCGTGACGGTGAGGCCGGCGGCGGGATACGCTGCGCGGGGTGAAGTGGCTATGCTGGACGGCTCACTGGTGGTCACGGCAAAGGAAGGGACATTGCAGGTGGAGAGACAGGGGCGTACGAAGCAGGTCATGCAAGGGAAGACGGTGACCCTGCCAATGACGGCGGCGGCGCCGGCGCCGAGTCCTGCGGCGCCTCCGAACGGGAACCCGCACATCACGACGGCGACCACGCTGGGAGTGGTGGCCGTGGCAGGTGGGGCGGCGGCGGCGGCGCTGGCAGGGTGGGGATTAACAACGCGCTCGAATGGTGCGACGGACGCGACGACGGCGGCGAACAACGCGACGGCAGCGGCGAATGCTGCGGCGGACGCGGCGAATGCGGCAGCGGCGGCGACGAATGCGGCGGGCTGCGCGGAGAACAACGAGGAGGCCGCGGAGAATCCTGGGACGCCGAGTCCGTACACACCACCGGCAGGATTTAGCTGCCCGTAGGCGAGAGTCGATCAGAGAGCAGAAAAAGGATGAGAAAGTGGGCGGCGGCCGGGACGGGCTGCCGCCCACTTCGTGTTTAGAGGCTCTCCACGCGGGGCCGCAACCTGGGGTTTGTCCAAAGATCAAGAGGTCGTGGCAACCTGCCCTCCGGTTCGAAGGTCCCCATCTCGTTCGCCGGTACATCCGTCGTTCAATCGGCGGAAGCAGATCTTGTCCGCTATACCGCAATCAACAACAAGCCTGAGGCCTGGCCAATCATGCAGTTGCGTCGTGAGCGGTATCCGGAGCACAATATTTCTTTTTACCAAAATGCGGGAAGTGCTTCTGGCCTCCCTAAGCCGATGGCATGCGCGATTGACCCGGAGAGTCCGCGTCCACACGAAGAGTAGCCCGGAGAAAAGATGGCGATGAAGTTGGGAATTGTTGGTTACGGAGTGGTAGGAAGAGCTTTGGCGAAAGTTTTCCGCTATGAGAGTGGGAATTCGGACCTGGTGATTTATGACAAGTTTGTCAGAGGCATGAACAACCTCAGGCGGAGGGCTGCATTGCAGCAGTGTGACCTCGTTTTCATTGCCGTTCCCACTCCGGAGGGCCCGGATGGGAAATGTGATCTAACGGCGATCGACGAAGTGGTTTCCTGGGTGGGGCCGGTCATGTGCATCAAGTCCACTGTTCCGCCTGGAACGGTTGACCGGCTTGCGGCGCAGCACGGCAAGACGATCTGCTTCAGCCCTGAATACGTTGGTGAAACCACATGGCACACTTTGAAAGGGATCGAGAGCCACGGATTCATTATGGTTGGAGGAGAACGCTCCGCCTGTAATATGGTGATCCAGGCGTACCAGCAGTTTCTGGGCCCGCTGCCGCACTATTACATTACCGATGCGAAGAGCGCCGAGCTCTGCAAGTATATGGAAAACGCATTTCTCGCCACCAAGGTTGCCTTCGTCAACCAGTTCTACGACATCGCGCAGGGGCTGGGGGTGAATTTTAACGAACTGCGTGAGCTCTGGCTTGCGGATGATCGTATTGGAAGGTCCCACACCATTGTTACTGCCGAGCGTGGCTACCGCGGACGCTGCCTTCCCAAAGACATGGCCTCCATCATCCATTTTTCCCGGCAGGCCGGCGGTGCGCCGCTTCTGGAGGCCGTTGACCGTTTCAATGATGAGGTTTGCCGAAGAGCGGACGAAGTGAACAGCGCCGCGAAGCGTGTGGCTCAAAAAAAGAAGCCCCGCCGCTAATTGCTTCAAGCTTTCAGGATTTCACGGACTGACCGAACGATGTAACGAAGGTCTGCCTCGGTCACCCCCGGATGCACCGGAAGCGATAGGACCGTTTTCGCCAGGCTGGAAGAAACGCGAAAATCCAAGTCCCGTCCAGAGTCGCGAAAAACCGGCTGGCGGTGCAGGGGGAGCGGGTAGTGAACGGCTGACTGAATACCTCGAAGACTAAGCGCCTTTGCTAACTCGTCTCGTGACATTCCTGCCCGCCTGGCATCGACGCAAATCGTAAATAAGCTGAAAGCATGACTCGTCCCAGGGATGAGTTCCGGCGTTTGCAGCCCTGGAACTCCTGAGAGCCCCTTCGCAAGGGTCCTGGCATTTCTCTGCCGCGCGCGAATCGCTTTCGGGAGCCTGGCCAGTTGATGAAGGCCCATGGCGGAGGCGATGTCGGTAGTGCGGAAATTGAAACCGAGCCGTACATGCCGGTAGCGGCCGGATTCTCCATGAGAACGGAGCAGGCGCAATTCTGCAGCGAGGGAGCGATGGGAGGTTGTGATCATTCCGCCTTCGCCCGTGGTCATATTTTTTGTTGGGTAGAACGAATAGCATACCGCATCGGGAAACGATCCGACGTCCTGCCCGCCGAATTGTGCTCCGTGCGCCTGCGCAGCATCCCAGATAATTTTCAGCTTATGGCGGCGGGCCACGCGTGCCAGGCCGCTGATGTCAGCAGGCTGGCCGTAGAGGTGCACCGGGATCAACGCACGCGTTCTCGGAGTAATAAGCCGCTCGAGTTCCGCCGCCTCCAGCGTAAACGTCTTTGGGTTGACGTCGGCAAACACCGGCGTGGCGCCCACTGCCGCCACCATGGCTGCCGTCGCAACAAAAGTAAAATCTGGAACAATGACTTCATCCCCTGGGCGCAGCAGCGCGTGGCAGGCGAGATAGAGCGCCGAGGTCCCCGATGAGACCGTGATAGCGTGGCGGGCCCCAACGCTGGCCGCGAAAGCCGCTTCAAATTCTTCGGTGACCCTCCCCGCCCTGAGATTTCCACTCTTCAGAACCTGCTCGACGGCCCGAATCTCACGCTGGTCAAGCGATACTTGCGCGATTGAAACGGTGCGAATGGTGTTTCCTCCTCTTCCCGATTATGAACCAGAAGCAAGGATTGCTGGTGCTATGTGGAGCGCTTCTGTGATGGCGTCGTCCATGCTGGAGTAGTGCCAGGCCCCGAAGCGGCCAATCGACCAGATGCCCCTCGTTTGGAGAAAGTGCAGGAGGCGCCGGACGCGCCCGCCCCGCTCCAGATCGTGTACCGGATAGGCATAAGGGAAAAAGTTTCGAACAACGCGCACCACGTCCTCTGGCTTCTCGATCCATCCCAGTTTTAACAGGCAGGCCCGAACCTGCTGCTCCAGTTCTTCCTCTTTTTTGCCCGGTTCAGGATTTGAAATCTCGGCCGCAATCAATCCCGTGTCTTTGGGCGCCAGTTCGGCGGAGATGTTGGAAGGGAAAACCAGGCGAAAAAATGGGAACTCAGCCTCTGGAAAGTAAGCCCAATGGAAGGGCTTCGGAAGAGGTCGTCTGAGGCAGTACGTCAGGTTGAGCAACGAAGTCCACCGGAGCCCGGAAATCTCCTGCTTCAAGGTTTCCGGGACGGCTTTGGCCCGCTCGACCAGAACTGGCAGCGGAATGGTCGAAATCAGCCGGTCATAGCTCACGCGTTCTCCGCTTCGGAACAGGACCCTGCGATTCTCCACGTCAATCTCAACCGCTTCCTGGTTCAGGTGCAAGTCTGTCAGCCTGGAACGGAAACCTTCGCAGATGGTCTGGATTCCTCCGCGCGCCGGATAGAAGAACCACGGATTGTAGCCGACTTCGTGATGGTTCCGACGCGAAAGCACATTGCTGATGACTTGCCGCAATTGGGTTTGGGGTACGAAAGGCCTGATCCAGTCCAGGCCCATGCTTTGCGGTTCGACGCCCCATAGTTTCCGGTTATAAGGACGCATGAAGTGCCGCGCGATGCCGTCGCCGAAGTATTGTTCCACCCATTCGTCAAAGTTGTCCGGTTCACGGGCGCCGGTGAATTTGCGCTTCGTCCACGCTTTGAAATACCCGCTCAGGCAATCTATCTTCGCTGCGGACGGCAGCGCATTCAGGTGTGTCTGGAAAGGATAAGGCACGTACGTTCGCTGAAAGTAGATCCAGGCGCTGCGCTCTTGACGGACAAGCTCTTCACCGACGATGTTCTGTACCAGGTTCTTTGTTTCTTCGGAACGGAAGTGCAGCACGTGCGAGACGATATCGAAACGATATCCGTCAACGCTCTGCGTTCGGCACAGACCACCCACTGAAGGCGCCTGCTCGTAGATCCCGTAGCCGTGCGGAGCAATTTGCTGCAGGGCATACGCGGCACTCAGCCCGCTGATTCCCGCTCCCAAAATGACTGTGTGCAACCGCTGCTCCTCCACAAATCCGCTGCCATTGGCCGACCGTGGCCCCAATCGCAAATGTTATTGCCGCCGTGGGACGCGTAATCCGCCTGCTGTGTCAGGGTAAACCGAAAACCATGTATTATCTCCCGATTCCGGTTTCCAGCGCCAGCACCGCGGGCCAATTCGCCGATGATCGGATGCCCGCTCAGCACATCATCCCGCCAGTATCGTGGGGAAGAGATTAGGCAAGACGTTGCGAAAAATCGATAATTTGATGTAGGTTAGCGTTCGGACACCATGACACTGAACGGGGAACCCGCCATCGGCGCTTAGATTGGCAGGGACGGTGAGCGCCGCGGCCGTTATCGTTCGGGCTCATTGCAAAAGAGAGGCCATCGTGAAGATCACTGAAGTTCGGACTCGGGTTGTCGAATGGAGAGGCAAAACCGTACCGTCGCAGCCGCACTTTTGCACGAATCCCATGGACCTGCTCGAGCTGCAGTCGGACCCAATGGGTTCTTTCCGCTTTCACGGCTGGCTGATTGTGGAAGTATTTACTGACAGCGGACACGTCGGGATCGGCGAAGCGGCGCTCGCTCCTCGGGTAACCAAATCCGTGATCGATCTGTATCTCAAGCCAATTCTGCTTGGGGCCGATCCTTTCGATATCGAATTTCTCTGGCAGCATATGTACCGCCGAACTATCGCGTTTGGAAGAAAAGGCATCGGTATGGTTGCTATCAGCGCAGTGGATATCGCGCTGTGGGACCTGCTGGGCCAGGTCCTCAAGCAGCCGGTCTTCCGCCTGCTGGGCGGGAAAACCAAGCAAAAGATTCCTGTGTATGCCAGCCGCCTTTACAGCCAGCCGCTCGACGATCTTGCCCGCGAGGCAAAGCAATACAAGGACCAGGGGTACCGGGCCATGAAGCTGCGGTTCGGATGGGGACCGGTGGACGGCGCCGCGGGAATGCGGAAAAACCTTGACCTCCTGAGGACTGCGCGGGAAGTAGTCGGCGATGAAATTGACCTGATGGCAGATGCCTATATGGGATGGACGCTCGATTATGCCCGGCGAATGATTCCCCTGACGGCGAAATACAATCTGCGCTGGCTGGAAGAACCAGTGATTCCGGATGACATTGCCGGCTACGCTGCGTTGAAGGCGTTGAATGTGGTCCCGATCGCCGGAGGCGAGCACGAGTTTACGCTCTACGGTTTCCGGCAACTGCTTGAAGCCAGGGCCATCGACTACATCCAGTTTGATACCAATCGGGTGGGCGGCATCAGCCAGGCGCGGAAAATTCAGGCCATGGCTGAGGCGTTTGAGGTTCCGGTGATACCCCACGCCGGGCAGATGCATAACTTCCATGTCGTGATGGCCAGCTACAACTCTCCGATGGCCGAATTCTTCCCTCCGGTGGACGTGGAAGTTGGCAATGAACTCTTCTGGTATATTTTCAAAGGCGAGCCGATGCCCGTCAACGGCTGCATCGAACTCAACGAGGATTTGCCCGGCCTTGGCCTGACCCTTGACGAAGAGGGTCTCAAGCGGTTCGACATCATCGAGTAGGCCGGCTTCAGAAAATCAGGTTTGTTGTTGATTCAAGGATATCATCACAGCCAAGAGGACCACGTCGCTATGAGCAAACGGGACTTTTTTAGTTTGAAAGATCAGGCCGCGATCGTTACCGGCGGAGGGCAGGGCATCGGAGAGGGCATCTCGCGCCGATTCGCCGCAGCAGGCGCGCGTGTCGCGGTGCTGGATGTGAAACGAGACCTTGTCCGGGCCGTCGCAAAATCGATTGACGGCGTCGGCATTGAATGTGATGTCTCATCGGCATTGTCCGTGACGAATGCCATAGACAAAGTCCGCCGTCAGATTGGGCCAATTGATATTCTGGTGAACAATGCCGGAATTGCCGGCAGGACCCTGCCGCTTACGGAACTGGACGAACAGGACCTCGACCGCGTTTATGCGGTGAATCTTAAGGGAGTTTTCCTGACGTGCAAGGCGGTGATCGGCGAAATGCTCGAAAGGAAATACGGGCGCATCGTGAACGTTGCCTCCATCGCGGGGAAGGAAGGCAATCCGACGCTGGTTCCTTACTCGGCGACCAAAGCAGCAGTGATTTGCCTGACCAAGGCCCTGGCCAAGGAAGTTGCTGGAAAGGGCGACATCACGGTCAACAGCATTTCCCCTGCCGTCGTTCAAACAAAGATTCTGGACGACGTCTCCAAGACCACGTTGGATTACATGCTCAGCAAGATCCCAATGGGGCGTACGGGTAAGATTGAAGAGATTGCGGCGCTGGTACATTTCCTGGCCTCACGCGAATCGTCCTTTACAACCGGCCAGTGCTACGACATTTCAGGCGGCCGCGCCACTTATTAAAAACGCACGACAGACTGCCGGGGGAGACGAGTTGCTTTCCACCGTGCAGGGGCTTTCAAGCACTGATCGAATGGTATTCGACCAGCAGTTCCATCTGGTTCAGCGTGCCACCTTGGACGATTCGTCCTTCGCGACAAAGAGAGCGCGGAGTTTTTCCAGGTTAACGTCTTCAAATGTCGGAATAGCGAGATCAGCCAGCGGAACCAGCCTCTCAATGGGGAAAGTCGAGGCGATGGCGACGCACTTCATCCCGGCGCTCTTTACGGCGCCGATCCCTACATAGGAATCTTCAAACGCCACGGCATCAGTGGGATTTATCCCCAGGTCCCTTGCCGCCTTCAGATAAATCTCTGGATCGGGCTTGGCATGCGTCACTTCGTCACCGCTGACCATCGTGCGGAAGTAGGGGCGGTAGCCTAATGCGTCCACCACAAATTCGATATTCGTCCTTACCGCTGAGGAGGCCACGGCCATGGGAATGCCTGCTGTGTGGCATTCCTTGATCAGCTTATCCAGACCCGGCAAGGGCCTGGCGTGCGGCTTAAAGACCCTGCGAAAGGTTTCCTCAATCTCTTCGCTCAGCCGCTTGCTCTCCTGGGGGGGCAGGTCCGGGCCCAGAAAATGCCTGAAAGCTGTGTCATTTCGCTTGCCAAGAATCAGTTCCGGGAGCTCCTCTTCCTTGTAGCTGATCTGGTGATGGTTGAGGAAGTCAATCCATTTCGCCAGATGGTAAGGATTGCTGTTCACCAAAACTCCATCCATGTCAAAAATGACTGCGGCGGGCAGTTTTGTGCGCTTGTGCATTCGCCTCCGTTACTGATCAATGGTCCTAATAGTTATGACGAAGGAACGGAAAAAGATCCAGGTGGTGGGAGTTATCACCGAAACCAATGGGGGTTTCACTGATGCCTTCCGCGGGAAGTGAGGCGCTGTCTGGGCCCGTCCTTAATTGGCTCCGCCGTTCCGCCGCGTCAGTTTGCCTGCTACGTCTATCAGCGCATCCAGGCGGCGGTCTGTGTGGGCTCCGGACTCGGGCAGCTCCTGAATGCGCCGATCAGTCTCTTGTCCCAGTTCGCGTAAGCGCCGGTCCGTCTCCTCGCCGTGCCTCACCAGCGACAGAGTCGCGTCCAGGAGTTGGCGGATTCTCTCTCGGTTTTCCTCGATCTGCTGCTGTCCAGCTTCCTGTCGCTCCTTAAGCGCTTGGATATCAGTCGTGAACTGCGTCTGCTGCTCGATGATAAACTGCATCCGGGATTCAATGTCACCAGCCATACGGTGATTATAGCATGGCGCCGGGCGCGTCCTCGGGTGCGGGAGACCGGCCCGGGATTGCCTGGTCAACTTCAATGAGCGGCGGCTGCGGCGCGTTTCCCGATTTCCTCTGGTGATAAATCTTCCACGTGGGTTGAGATGTTCCACTGGTGGCCGAAGGGATCGGCAAACATGCCGGAGCGGTCGCCGTAAAACTGGTTCTGAACGGGCCGCATCTCTTTCGCGCCGGCGGCAACAGCGCGTTGCGCCACCGTGTCCACATCCTCGATATAAAGGTGCATCATTACGGGTGTGCCGCCCAGCGATTCCGGCCCGCGGATATTTCTTTCCGGAAATTCGTCAGCCAGCATGATGGTGGAATTGCCGATCTTCAATTCCGCATGACCAATCCTTCCATCGGGCTGCGGCATGCGCAGGGTTTCTACTGCTCCAAACGCCTGCTTGTAGAACTCGATAGCCTTCGCTGCGCCCTTCACAATCAGGTAAGGCGTCACCGAATGGTAGCCCTCCGGAATGGCTCTCACGTTGCTGCTCATGGCTGCCCCCTTTCGTGCAGGATTTTGAATCCGATAAGAGGAATTTACCACCGAACGGGGGCTCGTGCCACCGAATGGTTAGGTCTTGCCAGGACGCTCAATATCCAGAGCCCACGCTAAAATTAATGAAGATTGCATAATAGAGTGACGGACTTCCGTAGCGACGATCCCGCCAAGCGGGACCAGCCCCTGAAAATTGCCGCCGGGACGGCGGCGCTACAAACGATCTTGTCATCATATTTTGTAATCCTCAGTAGGTCGGAAGCTTCCGCAGCGAGTCCATGAACCGTCCGGCTGGCAGTGTGTTGAGAACGTCGTTCTTTTCCAGCCAGCCACGCCGCGCTGTAATCACGCCATAGCGCATCAATTTGAAATGCTCGGGACGGTGGGCGTCGGTAGAGATGATGACCTTCATTCCACGCTCCTTGGCCAGCTTCACGTGCCGGTCGGACAGATCGAGACGCTCCGGGCTGGCGTTCAGTTCCAGGATGACCCCGTGCTTCTTCGCGGCGGCAAAGACCTTCTCCACGTCAAACTGAAACGGGTCACGCCGCAGAATCTGCCGGCCGGTCGGGTGGCCCAGGATTCGCACATAGGGATTTTCAAGGGCCTTCAGCAGGCGCGGGGTCATCTCATCGGCGGGCATGGTCATGCGCGAGTGGACACTAGCCAGGACAATATCAAACTGCTTCAGCAATTCATCCGGATAGTCGAGCCGGCCATCGCCCATGATGTCCACCTCTGCACCCGCCCAGATCTCAATTCCTCTCACCTTCTTGCGGGCAGCCTGAATGAGCTTGATGTTTTCAACGGCACGTTTCTCATCCAGGCCGTTGGCGATGGTCACGGCTTTTGAGTGGTCGGTGATCAGGATGTACTCATAGCCAAGCTTCCTGGCGGCTTCAGCCATCTCTTCCACGCTGGCTTTGCCGTCGGAGGCGGTGGTATGCATTTGAAGGTCACCTTTGATGTCCTCCAACTCGACGAGTTTCGGCAGTTTGCCTTCTTCCGCCGCTTCGATTTCTCCATGATCTTCGCGCAATTCCGGCGGAATCCACTGCAAACCAAATTTCTTGTAGATTTCCTCTTCCGTCCGGCTGGCCAGGACTTTGTCGTCTTCAAACAGTCCGTATTCGCTCAGTTTCCAGCCTCGCTTTCTGGCGCGCTCGCGCAGCGCGATATTGTGCTCTTTCGATCCGGTGAAGTACATCAGCGCCGCGCCGAACTGATCGCTTTCCAGCAATCGGACGTCAACTTGCATACCGTTTTTCAGCCGGACGCTGACTTTGTCTTCGCCCTTGCCAAGAATCTGGTCGATGCCGGGATATTGCGAGATGTGGTCGGCAATCTTTGCGTGATTGGTCCCTGTGACCAGCAAATCGAGATCACCGACTGTTTCGCGTCCACGCCGCAGCGAACCTGCCGGCGTAACCTCTTCCACTTCTTTTTTCCTTTTTAGGTATTCGACCAACTCTTCAGCCGTCTCATAGGCAGTGTCCAGCCGGAACCTTCCAGCAGAACGCTGGAACGTCTCGATCGCCTTCAAAATATTCTCTTCCGTCTTGGCGCTCATCCCCGGCAGTCCATGCAGGCGTCCGGCCTTCACGGCCCGTTCAAGGTCTTCGATGGTATTGACGCCCAGTTCCTTGTGAAACAAGCGGACTTTCTGCGGGCCCACTCCCTGCAATTCAAGAAGACGCAACAGGCTTCGCGGAACTTTCTTCAGCAGCTCCTGGTGATATTGGCACTTGCCGGTTTCCAGCAATTCCTTGATTTTCCCTGCAAGGTCTTCCCCGATTCCTGGAATTTCAGTGAGCTTTCGATCCGGATCGCTGGCCACGTCCTGGACGCGTTCGTGAAAGCTTTCTAGCGAACGACAGGCGCGGTCGTAGGCTGCAGCTTTGAAGGACCATTTAGGGTCCTCCTGAAGGATTTTCATGAGATTCGAGATCTCTTCAAAAACAGCAGCGATTTCGCGGTTTTCCATTGCGGCCTCGTTATTGCTGAACAATCCGGGCACACCCCTCCGCGGGCTTTGCACGTAGGTTTCGGGTTTGGCTTCGCCCACAGGGGGTTCTCAGTAACTCGTCCTCTTGCATTATGTTACCAGTTCTTGATGGCGGATGTTTCCTTGCGGGGCTGGTCGGTGTTAGAATCGGCAAGCGTAAAGACATGATGTTTCGTCGGCTTGGGCTTCAGGGCAAGATCGTCCTTATCATCGCGGTGGCGGTTATCTCCGTCGTTGCTGTTTCAACCTACATCGCCATGCTCCTCACCCGCCAGTTGGTGGAGGAGGATACTTATCGCAAGGCGCTGGCTCAGGCCCGTTCGATCGCGCAACAGTTGGTAGACGAGCATGCCATCGAAAATCCTTCCATTCTCGTCCGCGCTCTTCGACAGCTTGAGCACGACTTCCCCAGCATCACCCAGGCCGACGTTTTCATCCATGTGCCCCGGCACGAACTGATTGCCACGACGGATCCCGACGGGCAGGTCCTTGAACTTGATTACATCCGCGACATTGAGAACTACAACGACTACCAGCGGGCAGAACCTGACCAGATCACCATTGATACGCCGGACGGGAATTACTGGATCATGGGGACCACCATCCGCCAGGACGATCAGCCCATCGCGTGTCTGAACCTCAAGGTTTCCAAACTGCACCTGAGCGTGATTACGGAGCGCCTGGTGCTGCGCAACCTCCTGGTGACTCTGGCCGGGCTGGCATTCCTGATCCTGGTAATACACATGTTTTTCCTCCGAAGCATCCGCAAACCGGTCAAGGAGATGCTTCGGGTGATCGATTCGGCGGAAGGGAAATCATTGCAGGCGCGCGCTCGCGTGAGGAGCCATGATGAAATTGGGCAACTGGCCGAACGATTGAATCGCATGCTGGCCCGGATCGAAAGCTTCAATGCGGAGCTTGGGCAAAAGATCCAGGATGCCACGGCGGAACTTGCCAGCCGCAATGAGGACCTGAGGCGGATTAACGAGGAATTGTTCGAAACCCAGAAGACCCTGGCACGATCTGAGCGGCTGGCGGTTGCGGGCCAACTGGCTGCCGGGCTCGCGCATGAGATCGGCACACCCCTCAACTCAATTTCCGGCCATGTGCAGCTGCTGGCACGGCAGGGAGTGGGAGGCGCGGCCGGCGCGCGGCGCCTTGAAATTATCGAGCGCCAGATTGACAGCATCGTGCGCAGCGTTAAACAACTGCTTTCCTGGACCCGCCAGTTTGATCTTCGGCTGGAACAGGTTGACGTCGCCCGATTGCTGGAAGACTCCTTGACCCTTTCTTCTCCCGCTCTTGAACACCGGCACATTCGTGTCGTAATGGATTGGGCCCGGAAGGTCCCGCCGGTTTACGCCGACCCGGGTTACCTCCAGCAGGTGTTTCTGAATCTGATTAACAACAGCATGGACGCGATGCCCTCTGGCGGAACTTTGACCACCCGCACTCGTCTTTCTCCTTCGGATCAAGACAAGGCCGTGGTTATCGAGGTGGAAGACACGGGTGTCGGCATTGCACACGACACCTTACAACGCATCTTTGAACCGATGTTCACAACCAAAAGGCTGGGAACGGGGGCCGGCCTGGGTCTTGCCATCTCGGAGCAAATTATTCGTCAGCATAAGGGAAGCATCCAGGCTGACAGTGAACTCGGTCGTGGCACCAGGTTTACTATCGTCTTGCCGGTGGATTGCCGCGAGCTGATTGAGGTAAGGACGGACACGCCTCGTGGTTCCAAAATCGAATCTCCCGTATAGCAGGGACCCGGCGCCCTTTTAACAACTCAGGATTTTATGGTCAACCGAAACGCAACAATCCTTGTGGTGGACGACGATGCCGACACGCGGCATCTGCTCTCCGAAGTCTTGGAGGGGGAGGGTTATCGGGTAGTCGCAGCCTCTGGAGCAGAGGAGGCCCTGGAGGCGGGCAAGCAAGCGCCCTTCGAGGTGATTCTCAGTGACATTCGCCTGGGCCCGGAGTTGAGTGGTCTGGACGTGCTGCGCGCCTTCAAGTCGATTCAGCCCGATTCAGAAGTCATCCTGATCACAGCCTTCGGTTCAATGGAAACGGCCATTGAAGCGGTGAAGGCGGGCGCCTTCGATTATCTTTCCAAACCTTTTAAGATCGACGACGTTTTGAACCGTGTTCGGCGGGCCCTTGAAAGCCGCAAGCTCGTCCGCGAAACACGTAGGCAGGCGCCTCCACCCGCTGCTTCGGCGCCGGTGTCCTCGCTGGTGGGCCGGAGCTCCTCGATGCTGGAAGTTTACAAGAAGATCGGGATGGTCGCCGATTCACGGGCCACGGTCCTGATCACCGGAGAGAGCGGCACCGGCAAGGAGCTTGTGGCGCGCGCCATCCACACCAACGGACCGCGGGCGCAGCAACGCTTTCTGGCCGTAAACTGCGGGGCCTTTACTGAGTCACTGCTGGAATCCGAACTGTTCGGCCACGTCCGGGGTTCATTTACAGGCGCCAGCGTGAACAAGGTCGGAATCTTTGAGGATGCCAATGGTGGCACCGTCTTCCTTGATGAAGTCTCAGAGATGAGTCCCGCCCTTCAGGTCAAATTGCTGCGCACGCTGGAAGCGCAGGAGGTCCGGCCTGTGGGGTCGAACCAGTCGATTCGGGTTGATGTCCGCATGATTGCCGCTTCAAACCAGCATTTGGCTGATCTGGTGGCGGAAGGGAGTTTCCGTGAAGACCTCTATTACCGGCTTCGCGTTATAGAGATCGATCTTCCGCCCCTTCGGCAGCGCGCGGAAGATATTCCGCTGCTGGTGGCGCACTTCCTTCAGAAGCTAAGCGCTGAATCCGGCCGAACACTCACACTATCTCCCGAAGCGCACTCCGCCCTCGTTGTATATGCCTGGCCAGGCAACGTGAGAGAACTGTTGAACACGCTGGAATCTGTGGCCGCGCTCAACCGCTCCGGCGTGATCACTCTTCAGGACCTTCCCGCCAAGCTGTGCCCCGGCAGCGAGCACGCCAGGGCCGTAGACCTGCTGTTTGCGGAGCTGCCGTCGCTTGAAGAACTCGGTCGGCGCTACTTGAATTATGTGTTGAAAATGACGGGCAACAACAAGTCGCAGGCCGCTGACATCCTGGGAATCAGCCGCAATACACTCTACCGGATGACGCACCGCCACCCCTTGGAAGACGATAAACTCTGATAAGTGGTGGTCTTCTGCTGGTAAGGAGGCGGTCGCGCGCTAGAACGCCCGTTTCTTCAGCCGGTCAATGCTGAACTTGGCGGTATCGGCAATGGCCATCACGGCCATCACGCCGGCCTGCACCGGGTCGGTGACCACCAGGTCGGCCACCTCGGGAACGCTCCCTGCCATGTTGAGGCTGATGACCAGCAGGCCTTGTGCGCGCACCTCGCGGACGGCGCGCTCAATGTCGCCGCCCATCAGCGATCCAGCCAGCACCAGAACGCGCGCGCGCGGCAGGCGTCCTACGGCGCGAACGGCCTCCGCCAGCGGCTGCTCGCCCACCAGCGGAATGGTATCCACGGAGATATGTTCGCCCCGGATGTTATGCCGGTCGGCTTCAGATATGGCGCCGATGGCCACCTGTCCCACCTGCGCGCCGCCTCCCATCACGATGATGCGCTTGCCATAAATTTTGTCCAGGGTGCCAACGGGTTCCGTTTCCTTCACGATGGGCAGCAACCGTAGCCCTTCCAGCAAATTTTCGACGGCCCCGGGAAGCTCGATTTCAAAATAGATGCGGGCTTCATGCGGGCTGCTCTCAACAATTGCTACCGTCGAGATATCCCCCTGCTGGGCGGCAATCACCCCTGTCAACTGGTGCAGCACACCCAATCCCGATTCCACCCGAACCAGAATGCCAACTTGTTCTGCCATCGTCGCTCCTGAAGACTTGCGGGATCCGGAAAATGTCTGCACCCGCACCCGTAGCGCCGCCGTCCCGGCGGCATTTTGGCTTCGGAACCCGGAAAACACGCGCATCCGCACCCGGATGTCCGCATAGCGTAGCACACTTTACATGCCGAATAACCGCTGTCATCGCCTGAGGTTGCTGGTGCTTCGGAGGGGGTTGGTTAACGATAGGCTGGTTCGCAGCCAGATTATCCGACTGCCCTTCAGCGGAAATGGAGCACAAACGTTCCCGTGGTTTCGTTTGGCTCTCCGTCGCACATGGCTGGGGAAAAGGTCCATTGCTGGACGATGCTCAGCGCCTGGGCGTTGAGGTCAGGACGTTCGGATCGCTGGACCATCGGGTCGCGAACTCTTCCGTCCTTCCCGATAATTCCGCGCAGAAGGATGTCGGCTGCTCCACCGCCGGTTGGCTTAGGTTGCGGCATGTTCTGTCCAAACGCGCGTCGCGAGGTCTTGCATATCGGGCGGATTTCGGCGTTCGGTGGTACAACCAGAACATCCGGCGCGGGATGGTCGAGTGCGGTCATCGTCTGAGTGATTTCGATTTTCGGAACACCTCCAAACGAGTACTCTATTTTTCCTGGAATTAACGCGCCGGCGAAAGAAAAGAAGTCACTGTTCTCAATGATCTGGTCCCCGATCTTTTCGCGAACCAGTGTTCCATTATTGGAATCCACGCACAACTCATTGTTCTCGTTGGTTTCTCCCACGATGGTATTGAACTCGATGCAGCGAGCCGGGTGCCCGCCGGATACGCTGTCGTTAATGGCGTAGATTATGTCTTCGTCATCGAAACGCACCAGGTTGATGGGGGTGAGGCGTAGAGCGTCCGCGGGTGCCGGCGGTAGCAGCTCAGACGTACGGACGGTGGCAAGTTGTCCTTGCGCGTAGATGTTGAGCATATGAAAACTGCCGAAGGTTATTTCGTCACGGCGTCCGCCTCCCCGAATGACCATGCGCGTGAACGTGCCCTGTTGCGGCCCCGTTGCCGAGTCCAGCACGCGGAAGCTGACGGCCCGCTCAAGACTTGGGAAATTTGGTGAGACGCTTACCGCGTTTGCCCTTTCCAGCAGACTGACGGCTTGCTGCCGCAACTGCAGGTCCTGGCCGAAAGCAAGACACGGAAGAACAAGCAACGCGAGGAGCCCGAAAGCCGGCTTCATAGCCCACCTCCGATGATCTCTCAGTCTGGGTGCTTCAGACTCCGATTGGTTCCGAGTATACACTGCGGAGGCCTTCCTTTAAAGGTCTCGTGCGATCGCTCTTTTGGTCACACAACGGAAGCCTTGCGTTCGCCCCATTTGAGACTTGTGGCAGTATAATGTTCCTTCGCTTTTCAGCAGGTGAAGAAGGGGGACATGATGAACAGGCGGCAGTGGCTGGAAAAGGCCGGTATTGCGCTGGTTGCCGGAATGGCGGCCTGCAGGAGCGGAGGTTCACCTGACAAACCAGCGGGCAAAGTTTCCTCGGTCGATGTAGGCGTCAACCGGGACGGCCCGATTATTCTCCAGACATCCGCCGCCGAATTCCACGTTCTTCCTTCCGGAAATATTCAAGCTTTTCTCCGCACGCAGAGTGGCAGCCTGACGCTTGAAGAGCCTGCGTCCGGTCCTGGCGCTGGCAGCTATCTTGTGAGCGGCGGCAAGCAGATTTCCGGCTTCAAGTTTGACTTCGGCCAGTCGATCATTGCAGAAGCCAAAGGAAAGATCGGGCCGGTAGGCAAGCGCGTTGAAATTCCAGCGAGCAGCCCGGAAGGGATCGAAAAGACGCTCACGGTGGAAGTGTATGATGACTTTCCCGGCCTGGCTGTTGTGACGGAAAGCTACAAGAACATGACCGGGAAGGATCTCGCGATTGACCGCGTGGTCGCAAACCGGCATCGGCTGAACGCATACCTGATCGATCACAAGGCGCCGCCGTACAAAATGTGGTCGTTCCAGGGCTCCAGTTACAAGTGGGGCGAAAACATCATTGAGGAAATTCCGGCAAAATTTTCGCAGCTTAACCTGATGGGCGGCCCCACGCCACAAGGCCTGGGTGGCGGCATCCCGGTGGTTGCCTTCTGGACGGACAAAGTGGGAATCGGCATTGGCCATCTGGAACTGTTGCCGCTGGTCCTTTCGCTTCCGGTGGAAGTGGCCACGGACAACCGCGTTGAAGCCGCCATGGAGATGGAGCCTCGAGTCACGCTCAAACCCGGCGAGGTTTATTCACTGCCGCAGAGTTTCATCTCGGTTTACGAGGGCGACTTTTACAAGCCCTTGCGGACCTATTCGCGAGTGCTGCAGCGCGAGGGCTGGAACATTCCGAGCCCGGGCAAGGACGCGTACGACATCAACTGGTGTGGCTGGGGTTATGAGCAGGATGTTACTCGCGCGCAGATGCTCGGAACCATCCCGAAGCTGAAGGAATTTGGCATCAAGTGGGCCACGCTTGATTATCGCTGGTTCAATGATTTCGGCGACTGGGACCCGCGTGAAGATACCTTCCCCGGTGACACCATCAAGCAACTGGCCGATGAATTCCACAAGCAGGGATTTTACATCCAGCTCTGGTGGCAGCCGCTGGCTGTGGATGACGGCCAGGGTAAGCACCTCGACTGGAAGCACGCCGTCACTTCCAAAGTATCGCAGGAACATCCGGATTGGCTGGTCCTCGACAAAGAAGGCAAGCATGCGCGGCTGATCAGCCCTGTGTGTGATGTGGCCTCGCTCTGCCCGGCGGTGCCGGAGGTGCGGCAGTATTTTGTCAGGCTGGTGCAACGCTTCATCCGGGACTGGGGATATGATGGCAGCAAAATGGACAGCGTGTTCAGCGCGCCCCCCTGCTACAATCCGGCGCACCATCACAAATCGCCGCAGGATTCCGTCATGGCCATGCCCAAGGTTATCCAGGCGATTTTTGAAACCTCGCGCGCCCTCAAGTCTTACAGCGTTACGCAAATCTGCCCGTGCGGAGCGCCGCCCAACTTTGCCTGGCTGCCTTTTATGAACCAGGCCGTGACGGCAGACCCCGTAGGCTCCATCCAGGTCCGGCGCCGCATCAAGATGTACAAGGCGCTGATGGGGCCGAAAGCTGCCGTTTATGGAGACCACGTTGAACTCACCAGGGTCCGGCATGCCAATTCAGAACACGAACTCGACGTGGGCGAAGACTTCGCCTCAACGGTCGGGCCGGGCGGCGTGGTAGGAACGAAGTTTGTGTGGCCTGATCCTGGGGCGCATTTCGGTAATGTTTACCTCACGCCCGCAAAGGAGAAAATCTGGAAAAAGTGGACGGCCATTTACAATCGCGAGATGCTTTCCGAAGGCACTTTCCTCGATCTTTATAATTACGGGTACGACTCTCCCGAAGCCTATGCCATCGCCAAAGATGGGAACATCTACTATGCCTTTTATGCGCCTGGTCCGCAGCCGGCCTGGGAAGGCGAACTGGAATTGCGGGGCCTTGATCCCGGCCAGTACCGCGTTACCGATTACGAGAACGAAAAAGATCTGGGGACCGTCAACGCCGCAAATCCCAGGCTGAAAGCACAGTTCCGCCAGCACCTCCTGTTGAAAGCCAGCAAGGTGTGATGGCTGGCGTCGTGTCCCACTAACTTTTTACAACCCGCCGCGCCTGCCCGTCATTCCGTTACCGCAAAGCGGGAGAGGAATCTGCTTTTGGCTGGCCGAGAAGCAGATTTCTCGTGCCGGAAGAGCACCGGCCCTCGTATGACGACGTGAACAATTACGTGGACGCCACATTGGTGCCACGCGCGCAACTACGAACCCCGTTCGGCGGCCCCGGCGCCTTCCCGTCACTTCAGAAGTTTGATTCTCATCTTGCGAAACTCGATGCGGGAACCTTCTGCCTCAAGGCCAAGATAGCCTTTCAGGTTTCTGCACGCGTCGAATTCGCTGGTGGCGGTCCCATTCACTTTCAGCACCAGCCTTGCGCCCTGGCAGCGAATGTCAAACGTGTTCCACTCCCCGGCGGGCTTCACCGCGTTCACTTTCATCTCGGGTTTCAGGTTGAAGCCGATCGGTCCCTTTTCAGCAGGGTTATCGTAACCGAACCAGTACCCGCTACCGGCGGTGCCCACTTGTGCCTGGTACCAGATGCCTCCGTTGTCGTTGTTGCGGACAAAAACTCCGCTGTTGTAACCTTTGCCGCCTTCGTGCCGTGTGAGCCGCCACTCCACGTGGAACAGAAAGTCGCCCAGTTCACGCCCGTAGCGGAGCCACTCATGCCCGCCGTCACCCGCGCAAACGAGCGTGTGGTTTGCGGCGTCCACGCTCCACTGGGAATACTGCGCCAGCATTCGGTCGGGTGGAATCGCCACGCGCGTCCAATCACTAAAGGAAGGCCCCGGCATAATGTCAATCCAGCCGGATGTTCCCGGCGCTGCTCGGCTTTCACCGCGTGGGACCATGACTATACCGATCAATAACAGAAGAAAGATAACAGTGCTTGGAATCACAGCTTGTTTCATGGATGTGCCTTCCTGTGCCGGTTGCTGTGGATTGTGAGGCGCTGCCCGGGATTATGATGGGGCTGATTTCGCGCGTGGATATGTTCATGGCGTTAGCGCCGATGGAGATGTTCGGGCTAATATAAAAGGTTGCTGCAAAGCGCGCGGGCGCAGTTCCGCCGCCCATAGATTTTTCAGAAATATGATACGTCATCATATAACAAACGAGGAGACAAGAATGATACGGAATCTTGCGAAGACAAAATACTGCCTGTTGATGGGTGCGGCCCTGCTGCTGACCGGCCTTTTCGCCGCGGGCTGCACAACTACGTACCTGGAGACGAGCGGCAAAATGACCAATCAGAACACCAGCAAGCACGTCACGGGGTATCAGATGGGCGATTCAGGAGCACAAACTATCCGGCCCGTGATGCCGCTTCCCGCTTTGCGGCGGTAACCGCCTGCTGCGGAGATCTGACCAGACGCGTGATTTTGGCTCTGGTCATGGCTCCATACGTCCAACCCGGAGACTCGGCCGCCAAAAGTTACACGTTTCCTCTTTTCATTTCCTGCATCAGATGGTCGCAGGAACGCACGCACAGCGCCATGATCGTCAGGGTGGGATTCTGGCAGGCGCTGGACGCGAATGCGCCCCCGTCCAGCACCAGCAGGTTCGGGATGTCGTGGCATTGCTGGAACTGGTTGAGGACGGATTTCCTGGCATCGTGCCCCATTCGCGCGACTCCTACCTCGTGAATGCCGTAACCGGGCTGGCGGTCAGGAACCGTGAACGGCTGAATATTGTGGCCTCCGGCGGCTTCCATCATCTCGACGGCCGCTTCCGCCATATCGGGAATCATAGCGCGTTCATTGTCGCCAAAGCTCATATGAATTCGTAATACTGGAATTCCATACGTGTCCACTACGCCCGGATCGATTTCGACATAGTTGTCCCAGCGTGCGAGGCATTCACCAAAGCTGTCGATGTGCACCGTGATGCTCGGGTCAGACACGGCCTTCTTGAAAGATTTTCCAAAGCCCGGCGCTTGTAAGTTGAAATCCGCTCCGCCTCGTCCCTGATATCCGTACCCTCGCAGAAATTTCTTTGAGCGCGGACCGTTTTGCGTGTTTCGGAAACGGACCACATAAATCCCGTCAGGCCTGTGCGGGCCATCCAGGCTGGGCTTGTCGCCGAGCTCGGGAAACTCGGCGGAGGCGCCGGCCGTCACCCATAGATGGTCCATCAGGTAATGGCCGAGTACGCTGCTGGAGTTGGCCAGGCCATTGGGGTATTGGCGGTTGGCCGAATTGAAAAGAATTCGCACCGACTCGAGCGATTGCGCGCACAGCGCCACCACCCGCCCGTGAATTTCCTTC